>CBFGTJ010000061.1:0-15267 GCA_965651815.1 uncultured Microthrixaceae bacterium
AGGTGTTGGAGATGCCCTCGACGACCAGGCGGGAGCCGACCTCCTCGCCGGGCAGCGGGGACGTCACGAGCACCAGCGGCGTGACCCCGCCGAAGTCGGTGCGGTCGACGCCGGCGGCCGGCACGCCCTCGCCGCCGAGGGCGTCGACCTCCTCGCCGTCGATGTGGAAGGTCACCTCGGCGACGGTGTCGAACTGGGCGAGGGTGAACACGACCTGGGCGGCCCGCAGCTGCATCGACAGGCTGCCCCCGCCGGAGGTGAACTCGCCCGACAGGTCGACGACCGCGGTGCCGTCCTCGATCGAGAGCCCGAGCAGCTCGGTGCCGTCGGGGATCTCGCTGGTCATCCCCTCGGCGCCCTGCACGCCGGCGGGGCCGCCGAGCAGCGCCTCGATCGCCCCCCGTGCCGTGGCGGGCGGCACGACGTCGGCCCGCGCCGCGGCGACCTTCTCGTCCCGGACGAAGTACACCCCGACCGGCACCGCCTCACCCTCCGGGTCCTCCGCCTCCTGCTCTGCGGCCTCGGTCGTCGAGGTCGTGCTGGTCGTGTCGGCCGTGGTCGACGTCGTGCCGTCGCCCTCGCCCGTGCCGTCGTCGTCGCCACAGGCGGCGAGCCCCAGTGCGAGCACCATCGCGACGAGCAGCGCCGCTCCCCGACCGATCACCGTCGACATCCGACCTCCTAGGGTCCGGCCCGCGGTGGGCCCGACCCGGCGGACCGTACGTGCTGGACCCGACCGGCGGCAACGGGACGGGGGTCGGCCCGGTGGCCTGCCCCCGGGATGCTCAGCGGTCGTCGCTCCTGCCGCCCCGGAACCCGATCCGGTCCCGCAGGAAGCGCCGCCACACGAACAGGGCGACCAGGGCGACGATCACGACCACGACGGCCGTCTGGAGCAGCCCGACGACGTCGCCGACCTGCTCCCAGCGGTCCCCGAGCAGCGCGCCGGCACCGACGAGCGCGGTGTTCCACACCAGGCTGCCGATCGCGGTGCAGATCGTGAAGGGCAGCGGGGCCATGCGCCGGAACCCGGCGGGGACCGACACCACCGACCGGATGAGCGGCACGCAGCGCCCGATGAGCACCGCGGCGGTCGCCCGCCGGTCGAACCACAGCTCGGCCCTGGTCATGTCCTCGCCGCTGACCCCGAACCAACGCCCGAACCGCCCGACGAAGCGGTGCAGCCGGATCGGTCCGACCGCGGCGGCGATGCCGTAGAGGATCCACGCGCCGACCACGGAGCCGGTGGTGGCGGCGAGCACCATGCCGACGACCGACGCGTCGCCGCGCCCCGCGACGAAACCGGAGAGCGGGAGCACGACCTCGGAGGGGATCGGCGGGAACACGTTCTCGAGCGCCACGAGGAACGCCACGCCCACGTAGCCGAGCGCGTCGATGACGTCGGTGATCCAGCCCGTCAGGTCATCCAGCATCGAGCGGCCCATCGATCGTGTCGTCGGGGTCCGCGAGCTGGTCGATGCGGGTGGCGGGGCTGAGCTCGGTGCCGGAGTGGTAGGCGGCCCGCGCCAGGATGTGGGACCCCACCGGCGAGCTGACGAGCTGCAGCCCCGCGGCGAGCACCAGGCGCACGACGTCCGCGGCGGTGGTCAGCTGGAGGGCGCCGCCGGCGGCGACGAGCAGCACCCCGAAGGTCACCGCCTTGGTGGCGGCGTGGATCCGGGAGAACACGTCGTCGAAGCGGTGCAGGCCCGCGCCGGCGAGCAGCACGAACCCGGCGCCCAGCAGCATGAGCGCGCCCGACGCGACGTCGACGACGACCCTCACCGCGCGCCCCTGCGCTCGATGAAGCGGCCCACGGAGATGGTGCCGATGAAGGCCACCAGGGCGACGGCGAGCAGGAGGTCCAGGTTGCGCCCGTCGTCGTCTCGGGCCGCTTCGAGCGCGACCTCGACCACGATCGTCACGAGCAGCGTGTCGAGCGCGAGCACCCGGTCGGCGAGCGAGGGGCCGCGCACGAGGCGCAGCACGCAGAGCGCGGCGCCGATCGCCACGAGGACCTGGGCGATGGAGATGACGACGCTCACGACGACGCCTCCTCGGCAGCCCGGCGGAGCTCCTCGAGGTCCGCGCGCACCTCGTCGAGGCAGTCCTCCGGCCCGAGCGCCCGCACGAGCCGCCAGTGCATCTCGGCGATCGAGTGCCGCACCTCCTCGACGGTGTGCAGCTCGAGCACGTGGACGTGGAACACCGAGGGCCGGTCGGCGACCTCGATGATCGAGGTGCCCGGCGTGAGCATCACGCCGTTCGCGAGCACCGCCTTGACCAGCGACGAGCTCGGCGGCAGCTGCACCTCCACGATCGCCCGCCGGTGCTGGACCCGGCTGGGTCGCAGCACGGCCTGGGCCACGTGGATGTTCGCGAGCGTGAGCTCCTTCAGGTAGTAGCCGGCGTACCGCAGCAGCATCAGCGGACGGACCTTGTGGGTGGGCCGCTCCTCGGGGTCGGGGAACAGCAGCATCACCACCGCGGTGGCGACCACCCCGCCGAGGATCGACGCGGTCGTGTACGACCCCCACGCCGTGACCCAGATGGCGAGCAGGAGCAGCCACCCGGACGGGCGGCCGAGCCGCCGTCGCAGCGCCGTCGCCCGCCCGCTCACGGCCCCACCACCGCCTCGATGTACGACCCCGCCGGTGCCAGCAGCTCCTCGGCGGCCTGCTCGCTGAGCTGCCACACCGGCTCGGCCGCCACGGCGATCACCAGCGTGAGCGCGACGAGCCCGAGGGTCGCGGCGTTCATGAGGCGCGGCGCGTGGTCGGGCAGCGTGAACACCTGCCCCGCGGGGCCGATGATCGGCTCGCGCTCGACGTGGTCGCCCCAGAACACGTTCGCCCAGATCTTCGACATCGACAGCAGCGTCAGCAGGCTCACCGCCAGGGCGACGCCGGTGACCACCCACTCCCCGACCGAGAACCCGGCGGTGACCAGCGCGAGCTTGCCGAAGAACCCGGTGAACGGGGGGACCCCCACGAGGCTCAGCGCGGCCAGCCCGAACATCGCCGCGATGAACGGGTTGGAGCGCAGCAGCCCACCGGCGCGCTGCAGCGCGGACGACCCGGTCACGGTCTCGACGAGCCCGTTCACGAGGAACAGGGCGGTCTTGACCGGGATCTGGTGGACGATGAAGAACACGGCCCCCGCGATGCCGGCGACGCTGTAGAGGCCGAGGCCGAACAGCATGTAGCCGATCTGGCTGACGATGTGGAAGCTCAGGATGCGCTTCATGTCGTCCTGCGCGATCGCCCCCAGGACGCCCACCACCATCGTGAGCCCGGCCAGCACCAGCAGCAGCACCATGGGCTCGTCGCTGGGGAACAGCAACGTCTGGCTGCGGATGATCGCGTACACGCCGATCTTGGTGAGCAGGCCCGCGAACACCGCCGTCACGGTCACCGGCGCGGTCGGGTACGAGTCCGGCAACCAGAAGAACAGCGGGAAGATCGCCGCCTTGATGCCGAACGTGACGAGCAGGAGGCCGCCGAGCGCCTGGCGGACCCCGTCGGGCACCTCCTGGAGGCGCAGCGCGACCTCGGCCATGTTCACCGAGCCGGTGGCCGCGTAGAGCAGCCCGACGCTCGTGACCAGCAGCGTCGACGCGACGAGGTTGATGATCACGTAGGTCATGCCCGACCGGACCTGGTCGCGGCTGCCGCCGAGCGTGATGAGCACGTAGCTCGAGGCGAGCATCACCTCGAACGCGACGAAGAGGTTGAACAGGTCGCCCGCGAGCAGCGAGCCGGCCACGCCCGCGGACAGCATCAGGTACAGGGAGTGGAAGTAGAAGGCGCCCTTGTCGGCCCGGGGCTGGCCGACCGCGTAGACGAACACGGCGAGCAGCGTCGCGACCGCGACCACGAGCAGCAGCGCCGAGAAGACGTCCGCGACGAGCGTGATCCCGATCGGTGCCGGCCAACCGGCCAGGTGCACCGAGACGGGGCCCTCGTCGGCGACGTGGGCCAGCAGCACGAGCGACATCACCAGCGCTGCACCCAGGAACGCGGTGCCGAGCGCCTGCTGGACGCGCACCTGCCGCCACAGCGCCATGTTGAGGCCCGCGCCGAGGAGCGGCAGCGCCACGAGCAGGGGCAGCACGACGTTCACCGCTGCGCCCCTTCCCCGATGCTCGTCGACCCTCCGGCCGGGGGCTCTCCACCGGTGGTGGCGGGCATCGGCTCCTCCTCTTCCTCCTCGATCTCCGCGACGATCTCCTCCTCGCGCCGGGCCTGCGCGATGCGGCGGTCCTCGAGGTCGTCCTCGACCTCGTCGGCGCCGGTGAGGGTGGCGCTGCGGTACGCGAGCGCGAGCAGCAGGGCGATGATCCCGAGGTTGATGACGATCGTGGTGAGGCTCATCGCCTGGGGCATGGGGTCGCCCATCGGACCCTCCGCGCTGCCGTCCGCGACCGGGGGCGCGCCGGCCCGCCCGCCGGTCAGCATCATCAACAGGTTGACCCCGTTGCCGTACATGCCGAGCCCGAGCACGATGCGCGACAGGGTGCGCTGGAGGAGCAGGAACGTGCCGGTCGCGAAGATGATGCCGACGCCGGCCGCGAGCACGAGGATCACGCCTCCCGCACCTCCTCCCGCCCGAGGGAGCGCAGGAGCGCCAGCACCAGCCCGACGACGACCAGGTAGACACCGGTGTCGAACACGAGGCCGCTCGAGAGCTTCACCTCGCCGAGGCCCGGCAGCGTCCCCGCGAGCGCGCCCGACTCGAGGTACTCGCCGCCGTTGGCCCACCCCACCGCACCGGCGAGGGCGGCGAGGCTGATCCCCACGCCGAGGAACGCCTCCGCGGCGAGCGGCTCCCGCCGACGGAGGCTGCGGTCACCGCCCGCGAGGTACAGCAGCATGAACGCGCACCCGGCGACGAGCCCGCCGATGAACCCGCCGCCCGGCTCGTCGTGCCCGCGCAGCAGGAGCACCAGGGAGAACAGCAGCACCACCCGGAACAGGGCGCGCACCGCGGCGTCGAGGAAGAACGACGGACGCCACGGCTCGACCGCCCGGTCGGTGGAGCGGCCCCGCTCGCGGCGCGCCGCGCGGACCAGCCCGAGCACGCCGAGCGCGGTGACGGTCACGACCGCGGTCTCGCCCAGGGTGTCGAACCCGCGGAACTCGACGAGGATCGCGTTGACGATGTTCTGGCCGCCCGCCTCCGGCGACTCGGCGATGAACTCGTCGCCGAGGGGCACGACGTCGGGGCGGGCCGAGAACGCGACGAGCACGAAGCCCGCGGCGAGCACCCCGACCAGCGCGGAGACCACCGCCCGGGACCCGCGCGACAGCGACGTCTGGTTGGGTGCGAACCGGCCGGGCAGGTGCCGCAGCACGAGCACGAAGAGCACCAGCAGCAGGGTCTCGACCAGCACCTGCGTGAGCGCGAGGTCCGGCGCCCCCTGGTACATGAACAGCACGGCCATGCCGTAGCCGACCGCCCCGACGCAGACCACCGCGGCGAGTCGCTGGCGCATCATCACCGCGCCCACCGACGCGACCCCCATCAGCACGACGGCCACGACCTGGCCGGGGTCGTCGGCGAGGTCGACCTCGGGCAGCGAGTCGACCCCGAGCAGCAGCGCGCCGCCGGGCACGACGAGCACCGTGCTGAGGATGACCAGCAGGTACAGCGGGAGCGAACCGGTCTGCACGTGACCGATGAACACGTCCGCGCCGCGCATCAGCCGGGCGACCCCGATGTCGAAGATCCGGCCACCCGACGGCGGGTGCGGCAGCCGCTGCTGGAGCTCCTCCACCTGGTGACGCCCGCGCCAGGCGAGCCAGCCGAGCAGCACCACGACCGCCGAGAGCAGCAACGGCACGCCGAACCCGTGCCACAGGGCGAGCGCCCCGTGCCCGACGCCGTCCATCAGCGTCCGCGCCGCGCCCACCACGAGCGCCGAGACGGTGCGGGGGTAGATGCCGCCGACGACGGTGACGACGGTGAGGACCATCGCGGGGCCGAGCAGCCACCAGCCGGCCTCGCGCGGGTCCTGCACCTCGCCCTTGGCCGGCGCGACCCCGGGCACCTCGGGCCCGACCATGCCCCACACCATTCGGGCGCTGTAGGCGACGGTCAGCACCGAGCCGGCCGCCACGGCCGCGAGCGCCCACCCGCCCCACGCCGCGTCCACGTGCAGCAGCGACTCGAACGCGCCCTCCTTGGCGACGAACCCCAGCAGCGGCGGCAGGCCCGCCATCGACGCCGCGCCGACGACGGCCATGCCGGTGGTGACGGGCATCGACCGGTGCAGCTCCGAGAGCCGGCGCGCGTCGCGGGTGTGCGCCTGGTGGTCGACGATGCCGACGACCATGAACAGGGCCGCCTTGAACAGCGCGTGGGCGAGCAGCAGGGCGGCGCCGGCGAGGGTCGCGTCCTCGAACCCCATGCCGAACAGCACGACCAGCAGGCCGAGCTGGCTGGTCGTCCCGTGGGCGAGCAGCAGCTTGAGGTCGTTCTGCGACAGGGCCCGCCAGCCGCCCACGAACATCGTGACGAGGCCGACGACCACGACGAGCGGCCGCCACAGCGCCGCGTCGGCGAACCCGGGGGCGAGGCGGGCGATGAGGTAGACGCCCGCCTTCACCATCGTCGCCGAGTGCAGGTACGCGCTGACCGGGGTGGGCGCGACCATCGCGCCGGGCAGCCAGTAGTGGAACGGGAACTGGGCGGACTTCGTGAACGCCCCGACCAGCACCAGGACCAGCGCGACGTCGACGGTCGTGCCGGTCGGCGGGTCGGCGACGAGCGCGGACAGCGACCAGGTGCCGCCCTCGAGGGCGAGCAGGACGAACCCGCCGAGCATCGCCAGCCCGCCCGCGCCGGTGGTGAGCAGGGCTCGCAGCGCCGCGGCGCGTGCCGTCGCGGAGCGGTCCTCGGTGCCGATCAGCAGGTAGGAGGTGAACGACGTGGCCTCCCAGAACAGGAAGACCGCGAGCAGGTCGTCGACCACGACGAGCCCCGCCATCGACCCGCCGAACGCGAGGAGGAGCCCGCCGAGGCGGCCGAGGTCTGCTCGGTCGCCCAGGTAGGCCGCCGCGTAGGCGAGCACGAGGACGCCGACGCCCGAGACGAGGGTGAGCATCAGCAGCGAGAACCCGTCCAGCGCGACGGTGACCTCGAAGCCGAGCGACGGCGCCCAGCTCAGCCGCTCCCTGATCGGGTCGCCGTCGAGGATCCGGGGTGCGGCCGCCACCGCCCACGCCAGCAGCGCCGCGGGCGGCACCGCGAGCACCGCGAACCCGCGGCGCCCCAACCTGGCGACGATCGGGCCCGCGAACGCGGCGACGAGCCCGTGCAGTCCGAGAAGTGCGAGCACCACGGCGGGTCCGCTCGCGGTGTTCACCGTGCGGCGTCGGCCGCCATGGGGGCGATCGTGGGGTCGCGCAGCATGGTCGGCCAACGGTACCCGACGGCGGTGACCCCCGACGCCGGCCCTCTCAGGCTGCAGCGCGGGACGCCACGCGGCGCCCGTTTGGCGGGGCACCGGGGGTCCCCAGCTAGCTTGTCGGCCCATGCTGGTCGGCCTGACGGGGGGCACGGGGTTCGTGGGGGCGCACATCGCCCGCGCGCTCGTCGACGACGGTCACCGTCTGCGGTTGCTCGCGCGCTCCGCGCACCGCGTCACGTCCACGATCGGCGCGCTCGGCGTCCCCGCCGAGTCCTACGAGGTCGTCACCGGCGACGTGTGCGACCCCGCCGCGGTCGACCGGCTGCTCGAGGGGACCGACGCGCTCGTGCACGCCGCGGGGGTCGTCGGCGTCGACGACCGCGACGAGCAGATGATGTGGAAGGTCAACGTGCAGGCGACCGCCACCGTGCTCACCAAGGCCGTCGCGGCCGGCCTCGACCCGATCGTGCACCTGGCGAGCTACAGCGCGCTGTTCCCGGCGCCGACCGAGCTCATCGGGCCCGACAGCCCGCCGACGGAGGGCCGTAGCGCGTACGCGCGGACCAAGGCCGCGGGCGTCCGCATCGCCCGGGGCTTCCAGGACGCGGGGGCGCCGGTGGTCGTGCTGTTCCCCTCCGGGATCGTGGGCCCGCCCGCCGGTGACCGCGTCGGGCTCGTCGCGGAGGGGTGGTCGACGCTCCTGCGGCTCGGCACCTCCCTGAAGTTCGACGGCGGCATGGCGCTCATCGACGTGCGCGACGTCGCCGACCTGGTCGCCGCGTCGCTCGAGCCGGGCAAGGGGCCGCGGCGCCTCGTGTGCGGCGGCGAGGTGCTCGACTTCGACGAGGTCGTCGAGATCGTCTCGACCACGGCGGGACGCAGGGTCCGGAGGGTGCCCGTGCCGAACAGGCTGCTGCTCGGCCTGGGCCGCACCGTCGACGCCGTGTCCAAGGTCGCGCCCGTCCCGCCCGTGTTCACCTACGAGGCGGCGTGGCTGCTGACCACCGCGCAGGGCACCGACGACTCCGCGGCGCTCGAGCTGCTCGGCCGCCCCTGGCGCTCGACCCGCCAGGCGCTGCGCGACGCCACCGATCCCCCGTCCACCGGCCCATCACCGCAGAGGTGACGGTGGCCTCCGTACAATCCTCCGCCATGTCCGGACCACCCCCAGCCACTCCCCGCTCCGGTGGGTCGGTCCGGTGGGTCCTGCTCGCCGCCGTGGTGCTGGTGCTGCTGCTCCCCGACCTCACCGGCGCGAGCCCCGCGCCCGCCTCGTCGGCCGGGCAGACGCCGACCACCGACCAGGCCGGCGGCGCGGCCGACACCGGTGACCCCGCCGGCGGCGTGCCCGGCGGCGGGACCGTGCCCACCACCGACAGCGGCGAGGCACCCGAGGACGGGGCGGACGAGCCGGCACCCGCGCTCCCCCGCATCACCGCGACGCTCACCGCGGGCGGGGAACCGGTCGAAGGGGTGACGATGATCGTGTCCCAGGGCGGGCAGGAGGTCGGCCGCGCCGACTCCGACGAGGACGGCAAGGTGGAGGTCGAGGTGCCCTCCGGGGGCAGCTACGACGTCACCCTCGACCCCGACACCTTCCCCGAGGGCGTGGCGTTCGAGGAGGGGGCGCGCACCGAGCTCAGCCCGATCGTGCAGGCGACGGGCTCCCGGCCGGTCATCTTCCGGCTCACCTCGGAGGGCGCCGAGGCCCGCCAGGGGCGCTCCGACACCGACCGCGTGCTGAGCCTCATGGCGAGCGGCGTGCGCTTCGGACTGGTCATCGGGCTCGCCGCCGTCGGGCTGTCGCTCATCTTCGGCACGACCGGGCTGACCAACTTCGCACATGGCGAGCTCGTCACCTTCGGTGCGATCGCCACCTGGTACCTGAACGCGAAGTCGGGTGGGCTCGGCCTGCCGCTGGTGGCCGCCGCGGTGGGCGGGGTCCTGATCGCGGGCGGGTTCGGGGCGGCGATCGAGCTCGGCGTGTTCCGACCACTGCGCCGCCGCGGCATGCCCGTGGTGTCGCAGATGGTCGTCTCGATCGGCCTCGCGATCGCGCTCCGGTACGTGTTCAGCATCGTCTACGGCGCCAGCTCGCGGCAGTACGCGCAGTACGGGGCGCAGTCGCCGACCGTCCACCTCGGGCCGGTGTCGCTGCGCCCCAAGGACCTCGTCGTCACGCTCGTCGCGCTCGCGGCCGTCGTGGCGGTCGGCGTGTTCCTCCAGCGGGCGCGGCTCGGCACCGCGATCCGGGCCGTGTCCGACAACGGTGACCTGTCGACCGCGTCGGGCATCGACACCGCCCGGGTGATCCTGCTCGTGTGGGCGCTCGCAGGGGTGCTCGCCGGCGCCGGCGGCCTCATGCTGGGCACCACCGACACCGTCGCGTGGAACATGGGCCAGCAGGTGCTGCTGATCATGTTCGCCGCGGTGCTCCTCGGCGGCCTCGGCACCGCCTACGGGGCGATGGTCGGCGGCCTGTTCGTCGGCATCGTGTCGGACGTGTCGACCTTCTGGCTCGACGCGGACCTCAAGATCGTGGTCGCCCTCGGGACGCTGGTGCTGGTCCTGCTGTTCCGACCCCAGGGCGTGTTCGGCGTGCGGACGAGGGCGGCGTGATGCTGGCGGTCAACCTCGGCGCCGCGGCCGTCGACGGGCTGCGCGACATGGTCGGCATCTCGTGCTGCGTGTACGCGCTCGCCTCGATCGGCCTCAACATCCAGTTCGGCTTCGCCGGCCTGCTCAACTTCGGCCACATCGGCTCGGCGCTCGTCGGTGCCTACGGCACGGCGATCATGGTCAACAACGGCCACCCGCTGTGGCTCGCCGCGATCGTCGGGCTCATCGCCGCGATCGTGCTCGGGCTGCTGCTCGGGTTGCCGACCCTGCGGCTGCGCGCCGACTACCTCGCCATCGCCACGATCTCGGTCGCCGAGATCCTGCGGGTGCTGGCCAACTCCGTGCGGCTCCAGGACGTCACCGGCGGGCCGATCGGCATCAGCGGCGTCGCGAAGGACTGGTTCTCGATCAACCCGATCCCCGAGGGCCGCTACGGCTGGGGCTCGTTCAGCTTCAACCACAACACGCTGTGGACGATGATCCTCGGCTGGACGCTGGTCATCCTCGCCAGCCTCGCCGTGTGGGGGCTGTCCCGCAGCCCGTGGGGGCGGCTGCTCAAGGCGGTGCGCGAGGACGAGGAGGCGGCGCGGGCGCTCGGCAAGAACGTCTTCGCGCTGAAGCTGCAGGCGTTCGTGCTGGGCAGCGCGATCGGCGGCGCCGCCGGCATCGTGTTCGCGCTGCGCGGCGGCTTCGTGACCCCGAGCTTCTTCATCGCCCAGAAGACGGTCAACTGGTACCTGGTCGTGATCCTCGGCGGCGTCGCGACCGTGATCGGCCCGCCGCTCGGCGCGATGGTCTACTGGTTCGTGATCTCCACGCTGAACAGCCTCCTGACCCAGGCCATCGGCAACGACGGCTGGTGGTTCATCGCCTCGACCGAGACCGGCGCGGTCCGGTACGTGCTGGTCGGCGTGACGATCGTGCTGCTGCTCGTGTTCCGGCCCCAGGGCCTGTTCGGCGACCGCGAGGAGGCGAGGCTCGGTGGGCGCTGAGGGGTCCGTCGACGGCGTGCAGCTCGCCCCGGCCGTCGCGGCGGGGGCGCACTCCGCGACCAGCGGACCGATCCTGTCGGTCTCGGGGGTGCACCGGTCCTTCGGTGGCGTCGTCGCCGTGTCCGTGGACGAGTTCCACGTCGACCACGGCTCGATCGTCGCCCTGATCGGCCCGAACGGCGCCGGCAAGACCACGTTCTTCAACGTGCTCACCGGGTTCGAGAAGGCCGACGGCGGGTCCTGGCACTTCCAGGGCCACGACCTGTCCGGCAAGCCCGCGTACGCGATCGCCCGCGCCGGCATGGTCCGCACCTTCCAGACCGCCCGGGTGTTCCCGCGGCTGTCGGTCATGGACAACGTGCGGCTCGGGGCCACCGGCCAGATCGGGGAGCGCCTCAGCTCGGCGCTGCTGCGGTGGCGGTGGCGGCCACAGGAGGCCGAGCTGGGCGAGCGCGCCGCCGAGGTCATCGAGTGGGTCGGGCTGGGCGCCAAGCGCGACGACCTGGCCGGGACGCTCTCGGGCGGGCAGCGCAAGCTGCTCGAGCTCGCACGGGCGGTGATGGCGCGACCGAGCCTGCTGATGCTGGACGAGCCGATGGCGGGCGTGAACCCCGCCCTGCGCCAGTCGCTGCTGGACCGCATCCGCGACCTGGCCGCGGACGGCGTCACGGTGCTGTTCGTGGAGCACGACATGGACGTCGTGTCCTCGATCGCCGAGGTCGTGGTGTGCATGGCCGAGGGCCGGATCATCGCCAAGGGCACCCCGGGTGAGGTCGCTGCGGACGAGCGGGTCATCGAGGCCTACCTCGGTGCCTCCAGCGGGGACCTGCGCGACGTCGAGCGCGACACCGGCCGCGCCCCCGGCTCGGCTCCCGGCAGTGACGACGGGGACGGGGAGGCCGGATCGTGACCCAGGGCCACGACGTCCCCGTCGAGCGCGAGATGGGCCCCCGCCTGCTCGAGATCCGCGACCTGGTCGCCGGCTACGTGCCGGGCGTCGACATCCTCCGCGGCGTGTCGATGCACCTCGACCGTGGCGAGCTGGTCGGCATCATCGGGCCGAACGGCGCCGGCAAGTCGACGCTCATCAAGGCGATCTTCGGCCTCGTGCCGATCCGCTCCGGGGTCATGGAGCTCGACGGCGAGAGCATCGTCGGGCACCCCGGCCACGAGCTCGTCGAGCGGGGCGTCGGCTACGTGCCCCAGGTGCGCAACGTGTTCACGACGCTCACGGTCGAGGAGAACCTCCGCATGGGGATCTTCCTTCGGCCCGAGCGGTTCGCCACCCGGCGCGACGAGGTGTTCGACCTGTTCCCGGTCCTGCGGGAGCGGCGCAACGCCCGGGCCGACTCGCTCTCGGGCGGCCAGCGGCAGGTCCTCGCCATGGGCCGCGCGCTGATGATGGAGCCGACGCTGATGCTGCTCGACGAGCCCTCCGCGGGCCTGTCGCCGCAGATGCAGGACGAGATCTTCGAGCGCATCGGCGACATCAACGCCGCCGGCGTGTCGGTGCTCATCGTGGAGCAGAACGCCCACAAGGCGCTGCGGATCTGCCACCGCGCCTACGTGCTCGACCAGGGCGTCGACGCGCACACCGGGCGGGGGCCCGAGCTGCTGCGCGACCCGAAGATCATCGAGCTCTACCTCGGCTCCCTCGTCCGCGAGCGCTGAACCGCCCCCTCCCCCTCTCCCCTCACCAGCCCGTTTCGTGATGCGAACGTGCTGGTTCCACCGCGCGCTCGCATCGCAGAACGGGGGTGAGGGAGGCCCCGGAACGGGAAGGGGCCCGGGCATCGGCCCGGGCCCCTCGTCCAACCGGTCAGTCGGACTCACTCGATGGTGATCTGCTCACCCTCGATGGTCTCGACCGATGCGTCGTCCGCGTACTGCCACACGTCGTACACGCCGGTGCCGGGCTCCATCTCGTCCCACTGGTCGAAGGAGCTGGAGGCGCCCCGGTAGTGGATCGTCTCGCCGGCGTCGAGGAACTCCTTGCACTCGGCGAAGGTCTGGCAGTCGTTGTCACCCTCGAGGTTGCCGGCGAAGGCCTCGGCGATCTCCGTGCCGTCCTCGCTGTCGGCGGCGTAGATCGCCAGCGCCAGGAGGTTGGTGCAGTCGTAGAAGTACGACGAGAAGATCTTGTCGACGCCGGTCTCCTCGAACTTCGCGGTGAAGGGGTGCTCGATGCCCGACGGGGCAGCAGCCGGGGCCGTGCCCTTGATGCCGGCGACCACGCCCGGGTTGGCCGAGTCGACCGACTCACCGAAGCCGGAGCTCTGCATGCCGTCCGCGGTGTAGATGGGCATCTCGGACGGGCCGGCACCCTTGCCGATCATCACGTTGACGATCTGGGCGCCGTCGTCGTTGAAGCCGATGACCGCGACCGCGTCCGGGTCGGAGTCGAGCGCACGCTGGACGTCCGCGTCGTAGCCGGAGCCGCTCTCGGGGTCGTACAGGACGGTCTCGGTGACCTCGGAGCCGCCCTCCTCGAGGGCCTGGCCGAGCAGGTCGGCGAAGCCGTTCCCGTAGTCGTCGTTGCGGGCGATGATCGCGACCCGCGAATGGCCGTCGGACTGGATCAGGGTGGCGAGCGCCGGGCCCTGCAGGCGGTCCGCCGGAGCGGTGCGGAAGAAGTAGCCGCCGCCGGCGCCGCTCAGGTCGGCCGAGGTGGTCGAACCGGAGCAGACCGGGATGCGGTCGGTCGCGAAGGTCTCGACGAGCGCGCTCGCGACGCTGGAGGGCGCCGGGCCGAGGATCACGTCGACCTGGTCGGTGTTGAGGAGCTTGTCGTAGCTCGTCTGGGCGACGTTGGCGTTGGTGCCGTCGTCACCGGGGACGATCACGACGTCACCGCCGAGCAGGCCGCCCGCGGCGTTGATCTCCTCGACCGCCATCTCGATCGGCTTGGACAGCGACTCGACGATGACCTGGAGGTCACCGCTCTGCGGCACCAGGGTGCCGAACTTGACCGTGCCGTCGACGTTGTTGCGGTCGCCGCCCTCGCCGCCGGTCGCCTCGGTGGTGGACGACGTGGTGCCTTCGGCGTCGCCGTTGTCGTCGTCGTCACCGCCGCACGCGGCCGCCACCAGGGCGAACGCGAGGCCGACGACGAGGAGACTCCGTCGTAGAGTTCCGTTCATCTTCTCTGGACCCCCGTAGGTTCAGGTTGGTTCCCGGATGTCTAGCACCGGGCCACGGTCGAAACGCGAACTCCCTTCGGATCGGCGACCGTGGCATCGCGGGCGCGGGCAGACCCCTGCTGGGGGAGACTGTCACGATGAGCGGCCCGGTGCGAGCGACCGACGTCTGGCGGGACCCGACCCACCCCGAGGCGGGACCCCCGCCGGGGCCTCCCCCGGAGCTGGCCGTGACCCCCAGCCGGACCGCGGACGTGGGCGGCATGCCGGTGCGGCGAGCGCTGCCCCAGCGGGGCCGCCGAACGGTCGGGGCGTGGTGCTTCGCCGACCACATGGGACCCCACGACGTGGGACCGGACGCCTCGGTGGACATCGGTCCGCACCCCCACTGCGGGCTCCACACCGTCACGTGGCTCACCGAGGGCCGGCTGCTGCACCGCGACAGCCTGGGCTCGGAGCAGCCGATCCGCCCGGGGCAGCTCAACCTCATGACTGCGGGCCGCGGCGTGAGCCACTCGGAGGAGTCGCTGGACTGGTCGGGCAGGCTGCAGGGCATCCAGCTGTGGGTCGCGCAACCCGAGGCGACCCGACACGGTCCCGCGGCCTTCGAGCACCACGACACGCTCCCGCAGGTCGAGCTCGACGGGGCGACGGCCACCGTGCTGGTCGGCGCGTTCGGCGGGGTGCGGTCCCCGGCGAGGGCCGACACCGAGCTGGTCGGCGTGGACCTGGTGCTGCGCGGGCCGACCACCCATGCGCTGGATCCGTCGTTCGAGCACGCGCTGGTGGTGATCGAGGGCGCGGTGCAGGTGGGGGGCCAGGACCCGGTCGGACCGGGGCACCTGGTGTACCTGGCGCCCGGCCACGACGAGCTGCCGCTGGCACCGATGGGCCCCACCCGGCTGCTGGTGCTCGGCGGGGTGCCGTTCGAGTCGCCGATCCTCATGTGGTGGAACTTCGTCGCCCGCACCCGCGAGGAGGTCGACGAGGCGACCCGCGAGTGGAACGCCGGCTCGGACCGGTTCGGCGACCCCGACTCGCCGCTGCCGCGGATCCCCGCACCCGCGACCCCCTGGTGAGCGCGCCCGGGTGGACGGCCCGTTCCGAG
>CBFGTJ010000062.1:0-15248 GCA_965651815.1 uncultured Microthrixaceae bacterium
GGCGCCCGGGCGGCGCGCCCTACCCGCCTCCTGACCCCGTTCCCCTCCTGACCACAGAACGAGGGAGAGTCAGGCGGTGCGGGTCGTCGAGGGCATCCAGGCCGGTCGGGTCGCCTCGTAGGCCGTGATCGCGTCCTCGTGGGTCAGCGTGATGCCGATGTCGTCGAGGCCCTCGAGGAAGCGGTGCTGCACGGCGTCGTCGAGCGGGAACGGCTCCACGATGCCCAGCTCGGGCACCTCGAGCACCCGGCGCTCGACGTCCACCACGAGCTCCAGGCGCGGGTTCGCCTCGATCTCGGCGAGCAGCCGGCGGCCCAGCTCCTCGCTCACCTGCACGGGCACCAGCCCGTTCTTGGTGGCGTTGTTGCGGAAGATGTCGCCGAAGCGGGGCGAGACCACCGCGGCGAACCCGTACTGCTGGATCGCCCATACGGCGTGCTCGCGGCTGGACCCGGTGCCGAAGTTGGGGCCGGCCACGAGGATCGTCGCGCCCTGGAACTCCTCGCGGTTGAGCACGAAGTCCCGCTCGTCGCGCCACTCCGAGAAGAGGCCCTTGTCGAACCCGGTCCGCTCGACCTGCTTCAGCCAGTCGCTCGGGATGATCTGGTCGGTGTCCACGTCGGAGCGGTCGAGCGGCACCGCGGTGCCGGTGATGATGCGGACGGGTTCCATCAGAGCTCCTCAGGGGTGGCGAAGCGGCCGGCGATGGCCGTGGCGGCGGCGACGGCGGGGGAGACCAGGTGGGTGCGGCCGCCCCGGCCCTGGCGCCCCTCGAAGTTGCGGTTGGAGGTGGAGGCGCACCGCTCGCCCGGTGCGAGCTTGTCGGGGTTCATCGCGAGGCACATGGAGCAGCCGGGCTCGCGCCAGTCGAAGCCGGCCTCGATGAGCACCCGGTCGATCCCCTCGGCCTCGGCCTGCGCCTTGACCGCGTGCGAACCGGGCACGACGAGGGTCCGGACCCCGTCGGCCACCCTGCGGCCCTTGGCCACCTCGGCGGCGAGCCGCAGGTCCTCGATGCGGCTGTTGGTGCACGACCCGATGAAGACGGTGTCGACCGCCACCTCCCGCATCGGGGTGCCGGGCTCGAGGCCCATGTACTCGAGCGCACGCTCCGCCGCGCTGCGCAGCACCTCGTCCTCGAAGTCGTCCGGTGACGGCACCGGCTGCGACAGCGGCGCGACCTGGCCCGGGTTCGTGCCCCACGAGACGTACGGCTCGATCTCGGCCGCGTCGAGGAACACCTCCTTGTCGTAGGTGGCGCCCTCGTCGGTCACGAGCGTCTTCCAGTCCTCGACCGCGGCGTCCCACAGCTCGCCCGACGGTGCGTGCGGGCGGCCCTTCAGGTACTCGAAGGTGACCTCGTCGGGTGCGATCAGCCCGGCCTTGGCGCCGGCCTCGATCGACATGTTGCACACGGTCATGCGGCCCTCCATCGACAGGGACCGGATGGCCGAGCCGCGGTACTCCGCGATGTAGCCGATCCCCCCGGAGGTGCCGATCTCGCCGAGGATCGCGAGGATCACGTCCTTGGCGGTGACGCCCGGTCGCAGCTCGCCCTCGACGGTGATGCCGAGGGTCTTCGGGCGTGCCTGGGGCAGCGTCTGGGTGGCGAGCACGTGCTCGACCTCGGAGGTGCCGATGCCGAAGGCCAGCGCCCCGAACGCGCCGTGGGTCGCGGTGTGGGAGTCGCCGCACACGATGGTCATTCCCGGCAGCGTGAGGCCCTGCTCGGGGCCGATGACGTGCACGATGCCCTGGCCGGGCGAGCCCATCGGGTTGTTGACCACCCCGAACTGCTCGGTGTTCACCCGCAGCGTCTCGACCTGCTTGCGCGAGATCGGGTCCGCGATCGGTCGGTCGATGTCCACGGTGGGGACGTTGTGGTCCTCGGTCGCGACGGTGAGGTCGGGGCGCCGGACGGTCCGCCCCGCCATGCGGAGCCCGTCGAACGCCTGCGGCGAGGTGACCTCGTGCACGAGGTGCAGGTCGATGTAGAGCAGGTCCGGCTCGCCCTCCCCCGACCGCACGACGTGGCGGTCCCACACCTTCTCGGCCAGTGTCCTGGGTCGATCACCCATCTCTTGCATCCAATCTCAATATGTGGGATACACTTCCCGATTGATGGGACCCACTGTAAGCGGGGTCGGGGTCGTCGACAAGTCGCTGTCGCTCGTGGCGGCGATCGCGGAGCGGCCCCTGTCGCTCGCCGAGCTCGTCGAACGCACCGGGTTGAGCCGGGCGACCGTGCACCGGCTCGCCGTCGCGCTCGAGGCGCACGGCCTGCTGCGCCGCACCGCCGAGGGGCGCTTCGCGCTGGGGCTGCACCTGGTCGCCCTCGGGCGGGCCGCCACCGAGCAGTTCCCGCTCGCCGAGGTCGCTGCGCCCGCGCTCTCGCAGCTGCGCGACGAGACCGGCGAGTCGGTGCAGCTGTACGTGCGCGACGGGGAGCGCCGCGTGTGCATCGCCGCGCTGGAGTCGCCGCACGGGCTGCGCACGATCGTGCCCGTGGGCGCCGCGCTGCCCATGGACCGTGGCTCCGCCGGGCGGGTGCTCTCGGGTGAGTCGACGCGCCAGGGCTGGGTGCAGACCGTGGAGGAGCGCGAGCCCGGCGTGGCGTCGGTGTCCGCGCCGGTGCGCGGCGCGGACGGGTCGCTCGCCGCGGCGATCAGCGTCTCGGGGCCGATCGACCGGCTCGGGCGTGCACCCGGGCGCCGCCACGGCGACGCGGTGCTGGCGGCGGCAGCGTCCATCGAGCGCGCCCTGCGCGGCCCAGAGGGTGTGGGCGGCACCGGGAGGTAGCGCCCGGTCATCGGCCTAGCGCCGGCGGGAGCGACGGGCAGCGCGTCGGCGCGCCCGCTGGTTGCGTTGGCGACGCTGCTCGCGCTCGAGCACCTCCAGGCCGGCCTCGAGCTGCTCGAGCTCCTCGACGAGGGAGTGCAGCACCTCGAGCCGGTCGGCGGCGACCTCACCCTTCTCCACCGCGGCCAGGACGCCGCAGCCCGGTTCGTTGGTGTGGCTGCAGTCGGCGAAGTGGCACTGCTCGGCGTACGGCGCGAGGTCCTCGAACGCCCGCTCGAGGCCCTCGTCAGCGTCCCACAGGCCGACACCACGGATGCCGGGGGTGTCGATGAGCAGGGCACCCTCGGGCAGCTCCACCACCTGCCCGGCGGTGGTGGTGTGCCGCCCGCGGCGGTCGGTGTCGCGCACCTCCGCGGTGAGCTGGACGGGCCGCCCCGCGAGCGCGTTGACCAGCGACGACTTCCCCGCCCCCGACGCGCCGAGGAGCGCGATGACGTGGCGGGCGACGTGGCGGCGGCGCAGCTCCTCGAGCGACGCCGGGTCCCGGTTCGACACGGCGAACACCTCGACGCCCGGCGCGAAGCGCTCCGCTTCCGCCACCTGGCGGGCCACCTCCTCGGGCGGGACGAGGTCGGACTTCGTGAGCACGACCACCGGCTGGGCACCGCTCTCCCAGGCCAGCACCAGCTCCCGTGCGAGCCGGGCCGTGTTGACGCCCGGGTCGAGCGGCTGGAGCACGAAGACGCGGTCCATGTTCGCCGCGAGCGCCCGGGCGCGCAGTCGGATCTCGTCCCGGGTCACCCCGGGCGACCGGCGCTCGAACACGGTGCGGCGGGGCAGGATCTGCTCGATGCGGCCGGCCTCCGCGTCGAGGCCGCAGACGTCGCCCACCACCACGCGCCGCACGGCCTTCGCGGCGACGACGAGCAGCTCCTCTCCCGGCCGGGTCGCGACGGTGATCCCGCCCTTGTCGATGCGCACCACGCGGCAGGGGACCAGTCCCTCCCGGCCGTGCCGCTCCCAGTCACGAGCCCACTCCTCGTCCCATCCGGGAGGCACGTCCCGATCCCGGGGTGCAGCTCGATCAGGTTCGCTCATCCAGCGCCATGCTCGCGCGGCGACCCGTGGCGCAGCACCTGGTTGACCCGGGCGGCCTGGCGTACCAGGTGCTCCCGCTCGGCGAGGCTCGGCGCCCGCTGCGCCGCCTCGGCGTACAGGCGGGCCGCGACCTCCAGCTCGCCGTTGCGCTCGTGGAGGTGCGCGGCGACCGCGTCGCGGCGCGGCGCGTCCGGGTCCACCTCGGCGAGCGCGGCGAGCCCGGCGGGCGCGCCGTGCGCCTCGCCCACCGCGACGGCCCGGTTGACCCGCACCACCGGCGTGTCGGTGAACCGCAGCAGCTCGTCGTACCACTCCACGATCTGCTCCCAGTCGGTCTCCTCGACCCGCGGTGCGTCCGCGTGCAGCGCGGCGATCGCCGCCTGCGCCTGGTACTCGCCGAGGCGGTCGCGTGCGAGGGCGGCCTGCAGGATCACCACGCCCTCGGCGATGAGGGCGGTGTCCCAGCGGCTGCGGTCCTGCTCGGCGAGCGGCACGATCGCACCGTCGGGTCGGGTGCGGCTGTGCCGTCGGGCGTGGTGCAGCAGCATCAGGGCGAGCAGGCCGTGGACCTCCGGCTCCTGGACGGCGGCCGCGAGCTGCCGCGTCAACCGGATCGCCTCGGCGGCGAGGTCGACGTCGCCCGAGTAGCCCTCGTTGAAGATGAGGTAGAGCACCCGCATCACGGTGCGGACGTCACCCGGTCGCTGGAACCCTGCGCCCGCCACGGTCCGCTTGGCCCGGCTGATGCGCTGGGCCATCGTCGCCTCCGGCACCAGGTACGCCTCGGCGATCTGGCGCGTCGTGAGCCCGCCGACCGCGCGCAGGGTCAGCGCCACGGCGGAGGACGGGCTGAGGTCGGGGTGCGCGCACAGGAAGTAGAGCTGGAGCGTGTCGTCCACGGCGGGCACCGGCGCAGGGGGCTCCGGTGCGGCGCGCCGCTCCCGTTCCCGCCGCGCCGCGTCGGAGCGCGCCATGTCGAGGAAGGCCCGCCACGCGACGGTGATCAGCCAGCCCTTCGGGTCGTCCGGAGGGCGCTCGCCCCAGGTCGAGATCGCCCGGACGAGCGCCTCCTGGACGGCGTCCTCGGCCGTCGCGAAGTCGGCGCCGCGACGGACGAGGACGCCCAGGACCTGGGGCACGAGCTCGCGGAGCCCGGGGGCGTCCACGCTCAGTCGGTGACGGTCGGCGGCGCGGCGAGGAACGGTCGGACCTCGAGCCACTCGTGGATCGGCCGTCCGCCCGCGCCGGGTGCCGCCGACAGCTCGCCGGCGAGCTCGATCGCCCGCTCCTGGCTGTCCACGTCGATCACCATCCAGCCGGCGATCAGGTCCTTGGTCTCGGCGAAGGGGCCGTCGGTCAGCGGCGGCCGGCCCTCACCGTCGTAGCGGACCCACATGCCCTCGGGAGCGAGCGCCTGGCCGTCGACGAACTCGCCGCTGGCCTCGAGCTTCGCGGCGAAGTCCCCCATGTAGCGGATGTGCGCCTCGACCTCCTCGGGCGTCCACTCGTCCATCGGGGTGCCGTTCACCGGCTCCGGTGCGCCCCGGTAGTGCTTCAACAGCAGGTACTTGGCCATCGTGGCCCTCCTTTTCCGGCGGCCCTGTCGCCGCGTCCACCCCTGGGACGGAGCTGCGATCCCGTTCTCGACATCGTCGCCGGATGCGGGGTCGCGATGCTCCCACGCGCTCCTCCCGCCAGCGGGACGGTGTGGCACGATCGGGTCGATGCCAGGGCCCGCGGAGCTCGAGATCGACCGACGCCGGCCGGTGGAGCGAGTCCCCCTCGGCGACGGCAGCTCCTGGGTCGACCTCTGCACCGGCTTCGCACGCCGCCCCGAGCAGCTTCTGGAGGAGGTGCTGGCCGTCGCGGAGTGGACCCAGGGGTCGGTCTGGCGGTTCGACCACTACGTCGAGGAGCGCCGCCTCGGCGCGTGGATCCGGCCCGAGACGATGCCCGCCGCGGTGCGCCAGACGGGGCTGCACCTCGAGGCCCGCTACCGGGTGCGGTTCAGCGGTGTCAGCACGATCCTCTACCGCGACGGCAACGACTTCCAGGGGTTGCACTCCGACCGCGAGATGCGCTGGCTCGACGACACGCTCATCGCGATCCTCGTGCTCGGCGAGCGGCGCCCGTTCCGGCTGCGGCCGCGCCGCGACGCGAACGACCCCGAGGCCCGCCGCGACGACTCGCAGGACGTCGTGCTGCTCCCCGGGCACGGTGACCTGCTGGTCATGGGCGGACGCTGCCAGCAGGACTGGCTGCACGGCGTGCCCGCCCACCCCACGACGACGAGGCCACGGGTCTCGATCACCTGGCGCTGGACGTCGCGCCGGGGTCGGCCCGACACCGCTCCCGGCTACTCGGAGGGCCGCCACTACTCCGACCGCCCACGAATGCCGGGGCGCCGCACCCGCCCGGTCACGCGCCCGACCTAGTGGCGTCGCTGGCGGCGCACCGCCCTCGGGTCCCTACACTCGTCGCGATGCTGCCCGACGCCCTGGCGGCGATCGACATCGGCACGAACTCGGTGCACATGCTGATCGCCAGGATCTCCGGCAACGGCCGCTTCGAGGTGATCACGCGCCAGAAGGAGATGGTGCGGCTCGGCTCCGGCGAGGGCGAGATGAAGCGCCTCGAGCCCGACGCGGTCGAACGCTGCATCGCGGCCCTGTCGCGGTGCAGGTCGCTCGCGGACTCGTTCGGGGCGCCGATCCACGCCGTCGCCACCTCCGCGGTGCGCGAGGCGCTGAACGCCGAGCTGCTGCTCGACCGGGCACGCGACGAGGCGGGCGTCGAGGTCGAGGTGATCTCCGGGCACGAGGAGGCGCGGCTCATCCAGCTCGGCGTGCTGCAGGCGCTGCCGGTCTACGACCGGCCCCTCGCACTCGTCGACGTGGGCGGCGGCTCCACCGAGATCCTCTACGGGTTCCGGGGCAGCGTCGGCTACGCACGGTCGATGAAGCTGGGCTCCCTGCGCATGACCAGGGCGTTCTTTCCCGGCGGCGTCGTCGAGGGAGACGCCGTCGCGCGGTGCCGGCGGCACATCGCGGTCGCGCTCGCACCGATCCACCACGACGTCGCGGTCCTCCGCCACGACGTCGCCGTCGCGACCTCCGGGACCGCCGAGACCCTCGCGGCGATGGCGATCGCGCGGCGCGGCGACCCGGTGCCACAGAAGCTCAACGGGGCGACCCTCGGCCGCAAGGACCTGGCGGCGGTCGTCGCCGACCTCGCCGCGGCGCCCACTCCCGAGGAGCGCCGCAAGCTGCCCGGCATCGAGTCCTCGCGGGCGGACATCCTCCTCGGCGGCGCGCTGGTGCTCGAGGAGGTCGTCGACGCGCTCGGCATCGACGAGCTGGTCATCTCCGAGTACGCGCTGCGCGAGGGCGTGCTGCTCGACGCGCTCCACCGCCTCGGCGGCGGCACCATGCACCACCTGTCCGACCTGCGGCGCGACTCGGTGCACCACCTCATGGAGCTGTGCGACGACGACCCCGACCACTCGGTGCACGTCGCCCGCCTCGCGCTGGCCCTGCACGACGGGCTGGGGGAGCGCCTCGGGATCGGCGACGAGGAACGGGAGCTGCTCGAGGCCGCCGCCCTGCTCGCGAACGTCGGCCTGTTCATCTCGCACTCGCGGCACCACAAGCACAGCTACTACGTGATCCGCAACACCGAGCACCTGATGGGCTTCACCGACCACGAGATCGAGCTGATCGCCCAGGTCGCCCGCTACCACCGCAAGAGCCCGCCGTCGGAGAAGCACCCCGAGTTCGCCGCGCTCGGCGAGGAGGACCGGGCCCGCGTGCGCGCGATGTCGTCGCTGCTGCGCGTCGCGATCGGCCTCGACCGCAACCACGACGGCGCGGTGGAGGAGGTGCGGGTGGACGACGCGGGGGACCGGGTGGTCCTGCACCTGCGGGGCCGGGACGGCTCCGACCTGTCGATGGAGCGCTACTCCGCGCTCGACCGGTCGGCCCTGTTGAGCGGGCTGCTCGGCGCGGAGATCGAGGTGCGGGCCGCGCGCTAGCGGAGTGCCGCGGCGACGGCCCGCACGCTCGGGTCACTTCTCCGCGATGCGCTCCAGCAGCATCACCATCTTCTCCTCGTTGGAGAGCTCCTCCTCCTGCGCCTGCCCGCGACGGCGGCGCTCGGCGAGCATGTTCATCGGGACCACCACAGCGAAGTACAGCGCCGCGGCGACGATGAGGAACGACACCAGCGCGGTGAGGAAGCGCCCGTAGTTCACGACGCCGTCGCCGACCCCGAAGGTCAGGTTGTTGAAGTTCGGTTCGCCGAAGATCGCCCCGACGATCGCCATCAGCACGTCGTCGACGAAGGAGTTCACCACCGCGCTGAACGCCGCGCCGATGACGATGCCGACCGCGAGGTCGACGACGTTGCCGCGCATGATGAAGTCCCTGAAGCCCTTGAGCATCGCTCGCACCTCCGGTGTGCCGATCCGGCGCCACGCTGGCGCCACGGCCACCGTAGCCATGACCGATGTCACACCACGGGCTCTTCGACCTTCCCGTCCCGGAGCTCGAGGCGCCGGGTGGTCGTCGTGCGGGCGAGCATCCGGCGGTCGTGGGTGACCAGCAGGACGGTCCCGTCGAACGACTCGAGCGCGGCTTCGAGCTGCTCGATCGCCGGCAGGTCGAGGTGGTTGGTCGGCTCGTCGAGCACGAGCAGGTTCACCCCGCGGGCCTGCAGCAGCGCGAGCGCGGCCCGGGTCCGCTCGCCGGGGGACAGCGTGTCGGCGGGCCGCGACACGTGCTCGCCGCCGAGGCCGAACTTCGCGAGCAGGGTGCGCACCTCGTGCCCGGGGACACCGGGCAGCTCCCGCCGGAACGAGTCGAGCAGCGTCCCGCCCGAGAACGCCTCCCGCGCCTGGTCGACCTCGCCGACGTGCACGGAGGCGCCGAGGGTCGCCTGACCCGAGTCGGGCTCGAGTCGTCCGAGCAGCACCGCGAGCAGGGTGCTCTTGCCGGAGCCGTTGGGACCGGTGATCGCGACGCGGTCGCCGCGGTCGACCTGCAGCGTCACCGGTCCCAGGTGGAACCCGCCACGGCGCACCTCGACGTCGCGCAGCACCGCGACCACCCGACCGGACGGGCCGGCCGCCGCGATGTCCATCCGCAGCTCCCACTCGCGGCGCGGCTCCTCGACCACCTCGAGCCGTTCGAGCTGGCGGTCGGTCTGCCGTGCCTTCGCGGCGACCTGCTCGCTCGTGGCGATCCGGTGGTGGCGGATGAACTTGTCGCGCTCGGAGCGGTCGCGGCGCGCCGCGCGCACGCCCTTGGCCGCCCACTCCCGCTGCATCCGCGCGCGGCGGGTCAGCTTCTCGCGGCGAGCGGCGTACTCCTCGTACCGCTCCCGCTCGCGGGCACGTTCGCGCTCGCGCTCGACCACGTAGGCGTCGTAGCCGCCGCGGAAGTGGCGCACCGCCTGCTGGGGCAGGTCCAGCTCGACCACCTCGGTGACCGTGCGTGCGAGGAACTCGCGGTCGTGGCTCACGACCACGAGCCCGCCGGCCCGGTCCCTCACGAACGCCTCGAGCTGGTCGAGGCCGTCGAGGTCGAGGTCGTTGGTCGGCTCGTCGAGCAGCAGGATGTCGTAGCGGCTCAGCAGCACCGACGCGAGCGCCGCCCGGGCGGCCTGACCGCCGGACAGCGTCGACATCGGGCGCTCCAGGTCCACGTCCAGGCCGAGCTGCGCGCCCACCGCCGCGGCACGCTCGGGCAGGTCGGCGCCCCCGAGCGCCAGCCACCGCTCGAGCGCCGTGCTGTAGCGGTCCTCCGCACCGGGTGCGCCCTCGGCGAGCGCGGTGGTGGCCGCGTCGAGCTCGGCGCTGGCCGGGTCGACACCGGTGCGTCGCCCGAGGTACCCGAGCACCGTCTCGCCCTCGCGGGCGGCCCGCTCCTGGGGGAGGTGGGCGACCGTGGCGGTCGCCGGCGCCAGCTCGACGGTGCCCGAGGCGGGCGCCTCGACGCCGGCGAGGATCCGCAGCAGCGTCGACTTGCCGGACCCGTTCGGGCCGACGAGACCGACGACGGCGCCGGGGCCGACGGTCAGGTCGAGGCCGGAGAACAGCGGGCGTGGGCCGTGCGCGGCGGCGAGCTGCCGTGCGACGAGCTGGGCGGACATCCCGCCGAGGGTCCCACGGCACGTCCCGGGATCTCCACCGGGTTCAGCCGCCGCCGAGGTCGGGCACGACCAGCGACCCGTCCTCGGTGAGGGTGAAGCCCGGGTTGTGCGCGATCTCCCAGACGTGGCCGTCCGGGTCGGTGAAGCAGCCGGCGTACCCGCCGTAGAAGGTCTCCGCCGGCGGCCGCGTCACCGTCGCGCCGGCCTCCGCGGCGGCCGCCACGATCTCGTCGACCTCCTCGCGGGAGCGCACGTTGTGGGCCAGGGCGATCCCGCCGAAGCCGCCGGCGTCGTCGTCGCGGATCCCGGAGTCCTCCGCGAGCTGGTCCCGGCCCCACAGCACCAGCGCCATGCCCCCGGCCTGGAAGAAGACCGTGTCCTCGACCTGCTGGCCACGCCACCCCAGCGCCTCGTAGAACGCGAGGGACCGCTCGAGGTCCGCGACGCCCAGGGTGACGAGGCTCACCCGCTGCTCCACGACGCGAACGCTACCCCCGCGGCGGGGCGATTGACCGCCCGGTCAAGTACGTCGGTAACCTCGGCTGCCATGAGCACCACCTCGCCGAGCGATGCACCCCCCGTGGCCGAGCCCCGGTTCGAGTCCATCCCCGCGCTGCGGGAGTCCCTCCGACAGGTCGACTACCTCGCGGACGAGGGCATCGCCGGCATCGTCTACCTCGCCGACCGGCTGGGCAAGCCGATCCTCGTCGAGGGTCCCGCCGGCACCGGCAAGACCCAGCTCGCGAAGTCCGTCGCCGAGGTGCTCGGCGCGCGGCTGATCCGGCTGCAGTGCTACGAGGGCCTCGACGAGGCCAAGGCGCTGTACGAGTGGAACTACAAGAAGCAGCTGCTGCGCATCCAGGCCTCCCGCGCCCAGGAGGAGGGCGGTGGCGGCTGGGACGACATCTCCGAGGACATCTTCTCGGACGAGTTCCTGCTCGAGCGTCCGCTGCTGGCCGCCATCCGCGCCGAGGACCCGGTCGTGCTGCTCATCGACGAGGTGGACCGCGTCGAGGTCGAGACCGAGGCGCTCCTGCTGGAGGTCCTCTCCGACTACCAGGTGTCGGTCCCCGAGCTCGGCACCGTCAGGGCACGCCAGATCCCGATGGTGTTCCTCACCTCCAACAACACCCGTGAGCTGTCGGAGGCCCTCAAGCGCCGCTGCCTCTACCTCCACGTCGACTACCCGGACATGGAGCGCGAGAAGGAGATCGTGCTGACGAAGGTGCCCGGCATCACCGAGTCGCTCGCCGACCAGATCGCCCGCGTCGTGCGCTCGATCCGCCAGCTCGAGCTGAAGAAGGCGCCGTCGGTGTCGGAGACGATCGACTGGGCGCGCACGCTGGTGCTGCTGGGCGTCGAGCACATCGACGCGGCGACCGCCAGCGACACCGTCAACATCCTCCTCAAGTACCAGTCCGACATCACCAAGGCGCTGAAGGAGTTCGGCGACGACAAGGCCGAGTTCGCCAAGGCCGACGGCGCGGCGGGGGGCTGAAGCCGATGCCGGGACCGGTGCACGACGAGCTCGAGGCGGGCGCACCGCTGCTCGACCTCCTCTCGGGCTTCATCGCCGAGCTCCGCCGCGCCGGGCTGCCGGTGAGCCTCACCGAGAACCTCGACGCGATGGAGGCGGTGCGCCACATCCCGCTCGAGGACCGGGAGGCCTTCAAGTACGCGCTCGCCGCGACGTTGGTGAAGAACCACGCCCACTGGCGCGCGTTCGAGACCGTCTTCGAGGTGTACTTCTCGCTCCGTGGGCCCCAGTGGGACATGGCCGCCGACGCCGACCAGCTCCCCGAGGGCGCGGAGATCGACCGGATCGAGCCGCCCGACGGCGGTGCCGAGGGCGAGCGCCAGGGCGGCATGGGGGAGGGCCTCACCGCCGAGGAGCTCGCGAAGATGCTCTTCAAGTCGCTCCTGCGCGGCGACCAGGCGATGATGCGCGCGGCTGCCCGCCAGGCGGTGCGGCGCTACGCCGGGATGGAGCCCGGGCGGCCCGTGGGCGGCACCTACTACCAGTACAAGGTGCTGCGGAACCTGAACCTTGACGAGGTGCTCGAGCAGCTGATGGAGCACTCCCGCGAGGAGTCGCCCGAGCCGCTCACGCCACTCGAGGAGCGACTCGAGCGCGACGAGTTCGAGCACCGCATCGAGGAGCTCCGCAAGGAGATCGAGGCGGAGATCCGGCGCCGGCTGGTCGCGGACCGGGGCGTCGAGGCCATGGCCAAGACGCTGCGCAAGCCGCTGCCCGAGGACATCGACTTCATGCACGCGAGCCGCGAGGAGATGGCGCAGCTGCGCAAGGCGCTGCAGCCGCTCACCCGCCGCCTCGCGGTGCGCCTCGCGCGCAAGCGGCGCCACGGCCGCAAGGGTGCGCTCGACTTCCGCAACACCGTGCGGCACTCGCTCAGCTACGGCGGCGTGCCCGCCGAGCCCAAGTTCAAGTACCCGAGGCCGGCGAAGCCGGAGATCTTCGTGATCGCCGACATCTCGGGCTCGGTCGCCGCGTTCGCCCGGTTCACGCTGCACCTCGTGTACGCGATCTCGAACCAGTTCTCCAAGGTCCGCAGCTTCGTGTTCATCGACGGGATCGACGAGGTGACCCGGTTCTTCGAGGGCACCGACGACATCGTCGAGGCGATCCACCGGGTCAACACCGAGGCCGACGTCGTCTGGGTGGACGGCCACTCGGACTACGGGCACGCGTTCGAGGTCTTCTGGAACCGCTGGGGCAAGGACATCGGCCCCCGCACCACCGTGATCATCCTCGGCGACGCGCGGAACAACTACCACGCGTCCCAGAGCTGGGTGGTCAAGGAGATGCACAAGAAGGCCCGGCACGTGTACTGGCTCAACCCCGAGCCACGCGCGTACTGGGACACCGGCGACTCGATCGTGAGCGAGTACGCCACCCACACCGACGGCGCCTTCGAGTGCCGCAACCTCCGCCAGCTCGAGCGCTTCGTCGACCACCTCGTCTGAGGGCACGGATCGGGGCCGGCGCCCCGTGGCGGGAGCCACAGATCCTCACCCTTCGGCCCGCGCGTCCGATTGGAGATGCGTGGCACCCCCGATCGAGTCGCGCCCCCGGACGCGCCCGGAGCAGTGTGCGACCGGCAGCCCCCGGGACTGGTCCCCCTCGCAGTACCCCGCGATCGCCGGCGAGCGCTCGCCCGACCTGCTGGCGCTCGTCGGTCCCGACGGGACCGTGCGGTTCGAGAGCCGGGCGATCGAGCGCGTCCTGGGGTACGCCCACGGCGAGCAGCTCGGCGTGCCCATCTGGGACTTCGTGCACCCCGACGACCTCGTGTCCGCGGCGGGCGCGTTCAACGAGACCAACCGGAAGCTCGGCTACCACCACCCCGTCGAGTTCCGGGTCCGGACCCGCGACGGCGGCTGGGTCCGGTGCGAGGTCTCCGGCACCTCCCTGGAGGGACCCGGCGGCCAGTGGCTGGTGCTGTCGCTACGGCCCACGCGGGACCGCAGCGAGGTCATGGCCCGCCGCCAGCGGATCGAGTCGCTGATCCGCACCGCGAGCGTCGAGTGCTCGACGGTGCACTGGCGGGCCGCCGACCGCCTGGTGGGGGAGTTCCTCGGCGAGCTCGCGGACGTGGTGGGCGCCGTGCGCGCCGAGCTGGCCTGGGAGGTGGGTGGCAACGGCCTCGTGCTCGCCGCCCGCTGGCCCGACGAGCTGCCCTGTGCGACCGCCGGGTCCTGCCACGACGAGCCCGCACTGCCGTTCGAGCCGATCTGGCGGCTCGAGGAGCTGGCGAGCACCCTGCTGGGGTTCAGCTCCGAGCCGGCCGAGCTGCCGCCCTCGGCGGCCCGTGACGAGGTGCTCGAGCACGGGGCGCACGCGGCGGTCGAGGTGCCGCTGTCGTCCGGCCCGCCGTGGGCGGTGCTGCGCCTCACGCTCGGCGAGCGCTGGTGGAACTGGGACGACGTCAACCTGGACCTCGTCTCGGTGCTGGCCACGATCCTCACGTCGACGCTCCGTCGGTGCCGGGCCGAGGCGCACCTGCGGCACCAGGCGCGCACCGACGCCCTCACCGGCCTCCTGAACCGCGCGGAGCTCTACCGGCGCTTCGAGCGCCTCCTGAAGGACCGCGAGTCGGGGGAGCGCCGCGGCGACGCCACCCACATCGGCGTGCTCTACGCCGACCTGGACGACTTCAAGTCCGTCAACGACCACTTCGGACACGCCGCGGGGGACCGGCTGCTGGTCGCCGTCGCCGACGCGCTGCGCGGCGCGGTGCGCGACGTGGACCTGGTGGCGCGCATCGGCGGGGACGAGTTCGTGGTGGTCTGCCCGGACCTCGAGTCACCCGAGCAGCTCGGCCGTGTCGAGGCGCGGGTCGTGCAGGCGGTGGACTCGCTGCGTGCCGGCGGCGGGTCCGTACGCCTGAGCGTCGGCAGTGCGCTGGCGGAACCGGGAGCGACCGTCGAGGACGCCCTGCGCCTCGCGGACGAGGCGATGTACCGGCTCAAGCGCTCCCGCTGACCCGAGCCCGTCCGGGTTCAGGGCAGGTGGGCGATCGCGTCGTCGAAGACGCGGAACAGCGCCGGGCCGCTCTTCTCCTCCCGGGTCAGCACGCCGATCCGGCGGCACCGGGCCAGCAGCTCGCGCGCCTCGCGGCCCGGCCACGGGCGGGGGAGCAGTTCGGGCGGCAGCAGGGGGTCCAGGTCGAAGCAGGCGTTGAACCGGATCGCCAGGTGCAGCACCCCGGGCAGGAAGTCGCGCTCGGAGAGCCGTTCGCCGCGCCGGCGCATCGCCTCGAGATGCTCGGGCACCGACGAGTAGGTGGCGATGAACTCGCGGTAGCGCTCGGCGACCACGTCGAGCTGCCACAGCTCGGACGCGAGCTCCCGCGGGTCGGTCTGCCCACCGAGGCTGAGGTCGTCGGTGGTGAAGGTCGAGACGCAGTCCGCGATGCCGAGCCGCTCCGCTTCGTGCCGCAGGTCGTCCAGCCAGCGGTGCGGCGACACGTACAGGCCCGGCTGCAGGCTCGCCCCACCCAGGGCGAGCAGGTGGTCGCGGAAGGCGTCGCGCGCGGCGCGCATCGTCTCGGGGATCGCGAACGCGACGAGGCGCCACCGGCGGTCCCAGCCCCGGCCCGCGGCGTCCTGCGCGTAGGCGAGGAGGTGGCGCTGCTGGGTCACGTCGAGCAGCGCGTGGCCGGCGTCGGTGGCGTGGAACACCG
>CBFGTJ010000063.1:0-15086 GCA_965651815.1 uncultured Microthrixaceae bacterium
CGGTTGAGCGCCCCTCCCGCGGTGAGCTTCGCCGCCGCGGCCGAGCCGAAGCCCCGACGGGTCATGTCGGTGTCGAGCAGGCTGAAGTACGCGACGCCGACCCTGGCCCCGGTGGGTCGCAGCTCCACCCGGAGCGTGTTGCCGATCGCCTCGACCGCGGCCTTGGACGCGCTGTACGCGCCGAGCAGCGGGACGTGCAGCGCCGCCGCGAGCGACGACACCGCCAGCGCGTACCCGTTCGGGGGGCTCACGTGCGGGCCGGCCGCCCGGAGCGTGTGGTAGACGCCGAGTACGTTGACCGCCAGCGTGCGCTCCATCACCTGGGGTTCGCCACCGACCAGCGGGAGCTGCGCCGCGACACCTGCGTTCGCGACCACCACGTCCAGGCCCCCGAGCGCGTCGACCGCGACGCCGACCGCCTCGTCCACCTGCACCCGGTCGGTGACGTCGCACTCGCTCCACGGCGCATCCCCGCAGCGGGCGGCGACGACCGCCAGCAGATCCGGCTCGAGACCCATGAGCGCGACCTCGGCGCCCCGCTGGTGGAGTCGTTCGGCCAGCGCGGCCCCGATCCCCCGCGCGGCGCCCGTGATGAGCACGCGCCGGCCGGTCAGGTCCGCCGTCGTGTCAGCTCGCATCAGCGCAGGTTACGGCAGCCACCCGGCTCGCCCGGGAGAGCGGCCGGACGCTCAGGTGAACAGCTCCGCCGCGCGCTCGCCCACCATCACGGCCGTCGCCGCCGGGCCCCGCGACAACTGCACCGGGACGATCGAGGTGTCGACGACCCGCAGGCCGTCCACCCCCCGCACCCTGCACCGCTCGTCGACGACGGCCGACGGGTCGTGGTCCGCTCCCATCGCCGCCGTGCCCATGGGGTGCATCGACGTGCCGAGGTTCGCGAGCACCCAGTCGTCCAGCTGCCGGTCGTCCGACAGCTCGGCCGCCGAGGGCCCTCCGCGCAGCGTCGGTCGCCCGACCGCCGCGGCGAACGGCGCGCCGCGCCGCGGTCGAGGTGCTGGAGAGCGACCCCCCCCCCCACGACCGGGGCGTGATCTCGGCGAACCCGTGGCACGTGACCGCCGTCGAGCTGTACCTGGCCTGCGGCGAGCTGCACGAGGCCGACCGCCTGCTGGAGCGGATCTCGTCCGACCTGGCGGACCGGGACGACCCGGTGCTCACCGTCGCGCTCGGTCGGTTGCGGGCCATGCGGCTCGCGCACTCCGGCAAGGACGACGCGGCGACCGAGGCCTTCGAGCAGGCGCTCGGGGACGCCGAGGGATGCCCCGCACCGCTCGAGGTCGCGCTCCTCCAGCTCGAGCTCGGCGCGCACCTGCGGCGCGCCGGGCAGCGCCGCGCCGCCGCCGAGCAGCTGGAAGCCGCGGCCGGCGCGTTCCGATCCGCGGGTGCGGGACCGCACCTCGAGCGCGCCGAGCGCGAGCTCGCCGCGTGCGGGCTGACACCGACGAAGCGGGCGGCGCCGTCGCGCGAGCTCACCCCGCAGGAGCGGACCGTGGCGGTGCTCGCGTCCCGCGGCAAGCGCAACAAGGAGATCGCCGCGGAGCTCGTCGTGAGCCCCAAGACCGTCGAGTACCACCTCGGCAACGTGTACCGGAAGCTCGGCGTGTCGAACCGCGCCCAGCTCGTCGCGGCGATGGGCGAGGATCCCGCGCCGGTCTGACGGGCGGGTGCGCAGCCGCTCCTCACCTCCGCAGCGGACGGTCCGGTGGGATGCGCAGCGCCGCGATGGCCGTGGCGATCATCTCGTAGTGGCCGACGAGCAGCACCAGCTCGATCAGCCGGGGCTCGTCGAGGTGGGACCGCAGCTCCTGCCAGGTCCCGTCCGACAGGTCACCGTCCGCGTGGAGCTCGTCCGCGGCGCGCAGCAGCGCCCGTTCGCGGGCGGACCATCCGGCCGCGGCAGGTCCCTCGCGGACCCGCTCCACGTCCGCGGCGCTCACCCCGGCGCGCCGGCCGAGCCGCACGTGGTGGTCGAACTCGTAGTCGCAGTCGCGCAGGTGCGCCACGCGGAGGATGACCAGCTCGGTCTCGCGGCGGGGCAGGCGCCCACCGGGCATGAGCCGGCCGGCGAAGCGGAGCCAGCCGCGGAACAGCCGACGGTGCTTGCCGAGCACGAGGAAGAGGTTCGGGGGCCCGGTCCCCGCGACGCGGCCGGCGACCCGGCTGAACACCCAGGTGAACCGTCCGACCGCGGCCCGGTCGCCCGGTGCGATGCGTGGCGCCCGTGCCGGTTGCGCGGCCATCAGCCCCGTCCCGGTTGCGGGGTCGTCAGGTCGACCGCCTCGCGGCGGGCGACGTCGAGCGCCGCCGCGACCTTCCGGCGCGAGTACAGGTCGATCACCGGTTGCGCTGCCATGCGCATCGGCAGCAGCGGGCCCACCCAGCGCGGCGCGACGATCCGCCGGGCACGCCGGGCGATGCCCCGCTCGAGCGCGTCGATGCCCACCGAGAGCGGCGCGGCGCGGGTGAGCGAGCCCCCGCCGGTCAGCTTCGCCGCGGCCTCGGTGCCGAACCCCCGGCGCGTCATGTCGGTGTCGAGCTCGGAGAAGTAGGCGACCCCCGCGCGGGCGCCGTAGGGCCGCAGCTCGATGCGCAGGGTGTTGCCGAGCGCCTCGACCGCCGCCTTCGACGCGCTGTAGGCGCCGAGCAAGGGCAGGTGGACCGCGGCCGCGGCCGACGACACGACGAGGGCGTACCCGTTCGGGTGGCTCACGTGCGGGCCGGCCTCGCGGATCGTGTGGTACACGCCCATCACGTTCACGGCGATGGTGCGCTCCATCACCGACGGGTCGCCGCCGACGAGCGGGAGCTGCGCGGCCACGCCGGCGTTGGCCACGACGACGTCCAACCCGCCGAGCGCCTGCACGGCCGCGTCGACCGCGGCGGCCACCTGCGCCCGGTCGGTGACGTCGCACTCGGTCCAGGTCGCGTCACCGCAGCGCGCGGCGACCTCCGCGAGCAGGTCCGGCTCCAGCCCGGCGAGCGCCACCCGCGCGCCGCGCGAGTGGAGCCGCTCGGCGAGCGCCGCCCCGATGCCACGGGCGGCGCCGGTGATCAGCACGCGCCGCCCCTCGATCCTCTCGTTCCTTCCCGATCGCATCCGCGCAGCGTACGCGGGCGCGCGCCTCCGTTCTCGTTGCGTCCTGCGCGCCATGTCGCGCAGGACGCAACGAGAATCGGGACGTCGGTCGAAGGCTCAACCCTCGGGGTAGAGCTCGGCGACTCGCTCGCCGATCATCACCGCAGTGGCAGCGGGGCCCCTCGACAGCGGCACCGGCACGATCGAGGTGTCGGCGACCAGCAGCCCCTCCACACCCCGCACCCGGCAGCGCTCGTCGACCACGGCGGACGGATCGCCCTCCGGGCCCATCGCCGCGGTGCCCGAGGAGTGCATCGAGGTCCCGAGGTGCTCGCGCACCCACCGGTCCAGCTCGTCGTCGTCGGCCAGCTCGCGCGGGCTCGGCGCGGCGCGGAGGGTGACCGCACCGACCGCCGCTCGCATCTCCGCGGACTCGAGCAGCTCGACCGCCCGTCGCACCCCCTCGCGGGCCCGTGCTCGGTCCTCGGCGTCGGCCAGGTAGCCGAGCTCGACCACCGGCGGGGCATGCGGCGCCGCGGACGCCAGTCGGACCGTTCCGGGACGTGCGCACCGCTGGATGCCGACGCGCAGCGAGCGCGCCGCGTCGTCCGGGTCGGAGCCGTCGGACAGCCCGTAGGGACGGACCATCGCGAGCAGCTCGAGGTCATCGTCCCCCGCCACACCGCTCGAGAGGTGCAGCGCTGCTTGGAACGCCGGCCCGGCGGGAGCGGGCGGGAGCGCCGAGCGCGGTTCCCACATCAGGTCGATCGCCGGGTGGTCCCGCACGCGCCCCACCCCCGGGGCGTCGACCACCACGTCGATGCCCTGGGCGAGCAGCTCCTCCGCGGGTCCGATGCCCGACAGCATGAGCAGCTGCGCCGTCGCGACGGCACCTGCGCTCAGCACCACGTGCCCGGCGCGCAGGATCCGCGACGTACGCCCGGCGTCGACCTCGACACCGATGGCCCGACCCCGCTCGATGACGACCCGGCGCACCCGCACCCCGCCACGCACGGTGAGGTTGGGGCGGTCCCGGCAGGCGTCCAGGTAGGCCATCCCGACGTTGACCCGCTCGCCTCCGGCGACGTTGCACGGCACCAGCCCCGCGCAGCACGCCCCGGGCTCGTTGAGGTCCGCCACGGCCGGGTGCGCGTGCGCGGCCGCGGCCGCGAGGAAGCCCTCGGTGACGGGGTGGATCGCACCGGCGGCCGGGCGCGAGACCGGCACCGGACCGTCGTCGCCGTGCCAGGGCCGGTCGCCGAGGTCGAGGTCCGACTCGAGCCGGCGGAAGGCGGGCAGCACCGCCTCGAACGCCCACCCCGGGCCGCCACGAGCTGCCCAGGCGTCGAAGTCGGCGACCGTGCCCCGCACGAAGTACGTGCCGTTGACCGCGCTCGACCCGCCGACCGTGCGGCCGCGCGGCACCACCGTCCGGCGGTCGTCGTGCAGCACCACCTCGACCCAGCGCGTCCAGCCACGATCGAGCGTGGGCGACGGCAGCGTCGACGGGTCACGCACCCGCTCCGGCCAGGCACCCGCCTCGTGGTCGGGCCCCTCGTCCACGAGCAGCACCCGTCGGTCCGGGTCCTCGCTCAGCCGCGCGGCGAGCGCGGCCCCGGCGCTCCCCGCGCCGACCACCAGGACGTCCGGCACCTGCTCCTTCACGGCCCGACCTGCTTCACCGCGCGACCTGCATCACAGCTCGACCTGCGACCCGACCTCGACCACCCGATCGGGTGGGAGCTTGAAGAACCGCGCCGCGCTCGCGGAGCTGCGCAGCTGCAGAGCGAACAGCCGCTCACGCCAGTTGCTCATCCCCGGCAGCGCGGTCGCGACCACGGTCTCCCGGCCGAGGAAGTAGGTCAGCTCGTCCGGGTCGACGCGAAGCGACGGGTCGTCGAGTTGACGGAGCGCCTCCTCGACGTCGGGCTCCTCGGTGAAGCCGAAGGTGAGGATCACCTGGTGGAAACCCTTCCCGAACGGGATCACCTCGACGCGCTCGTCCTCGGGGACCACCGGCGCGTCCGAGGTGCGCACCGACAGGAGGATGACCTGCTCGTGCACGACGCGGTTGTGGCGGGTGTTGGTGATGAGCGCCGGCGGCGCGGCGCCCGAGCCCTTGAACAGGAACACCGCGGTGCCGGGGACGCGAGCCACGTCGCTGTCGGCCAGGTCGGCGATGAAGTCGTCGATCGGGACCTCGCCACGGCGGATGCGCTCGGCGACCAGGCGCCGTCCCGTCCGCCACGTCGTCATCATCGTGATCAGCCCCACGGCCACCACGACCGGGAACCACCCGCCGTCGGGCAGCTTCGCGAGGTTGGCGCCGAAGAAGGCCAGGTCCACCACGAGCAGCGGGATCGACACCGCGAGCACCCGCGCCGTGGACCACCCCCACGCACGCCGCGCGTACGCGGCCATCAGGAGCGTCGTGACCCCCATGGTGCCGGTCACCGCGATCCCGTACGCAGCGGCGAGCGCACCCGAGCTGCCGAACGCGAGCACCAGCGAGATCGATCCGACCATGAGGAACCAGTTCACGATCGGCACGTACACCTGGCCGGCCTGCTGCGCGGAGGTGTGCACGATGGCGAGCCTCGGCAGGTAGTCGAGCTGCACCGCCTGGACCGTCAGCGAGAACGCGCCGGAGATCAGCGCCTGCGACGCGATGATCGTCGCCACGGTCGCCACCAGCACCAGCGCGGGACGCGCCCAGTGCGGGCCCATGAAGAAGAACGGGTTGTCGATCGACTCGGGCCGGCTGATCAGCAGCGCGCCCTGCCCGAAGTAGTTCAGCATCAGCGCCGGCAACGCCACGGTGAACCAGCCGATCCGGATCGGCCGCCGGCCGAAGTGCCCCATGTCGGCGTACAGCGCCTCACCACCGGTGACCACGAGGAAGATGCTGCCCAGCGAGAGGAACCCGTCGACCCCGTTGCCGAACAGGTAGCCGATCCCGTTGAACGGGTTCACCGCGGCGAGGATCTGCGGGTGCTCGATCGTGCGGTAGGCACCGAGCAGCCCGAGCACGACGAACCACACGACCATCACCGGCCCGAAGACGCGCCCCACCGCCCCGGTCCCCCGCCGCTGCACGGCGAACAGCGCGACGAGGATCCCGACCGCGATCGGCAGGACCACCTCCTCGAGGCCGGGCTCCACCACGCTCAGGCCCTCGACGGCGCTGAGCACCGAGATCGCAGGGGTGATCACCCCGTCGCCGTAGAGGAGCGCGGTGCCGAACAGCCCGAGGATGACCAGCCACTTGAGGCGGCCCACGTAGGCCGAGGCACGCTGCGGGGCGACGAGGGAGGTGAGCGCGAGGATGCCGCCCTCACCCTCGTTGTCGGCGCGCAGCACGTACGCGACGTACTTGACCGACACGACGACCACGAGCGCCCAGAACACGAGCGAGCACGCCCCGACCACGTTCGACGTCGTGACCGGCAGGTGGTGGCCGTGCGAGCCGTGGAACGTCTCGCGGAGCGCGTACAGCGGGCTGGTGCCGATGTCGCCGAACACCACCCCGAGCGCGCCGACGGTCAGCGCCGCTGCACCCGCTGACGACCTCGCACCACTGCTCACGGACTCTCGCTGGGGATGTGTGCGGGGACGACCCGCCGCTGCCCGTCGAGCCCGGCCGGGACCGGGCCGGTCGATGCTACGCCCACCGCGACGTGAACACGTGCGCAACCGCCATGCGCCGCGACTCGTCGTGCTCCCCGTCGAAGACCTCGACCCGCACCACGAGCTGCCCCGGACGACGGCCCCAGCTGCTGCGCAGCATCGACGCCCTGGTGCGCACGGGGCCCGTCCGGCCCTGGGCCAGGTAGTGCAGCGCGACGTCGGTGACCTCGGCGCGCACCCGGTCGGGTGGGTCGCCGTCGGCCGCGCCGGCGACCGCCAGCGCGGCCGCCTCGACCACCGTGGCGACGACCCCGCCGTTGACCGCGCCGAACGAGTTGCGGACGTAGCCGCTGACCGGGGTGACGGTCACGCCCGCGGGCGGGTCCACGATGCGGCAGCCGATCGCGTCCCTCAGGGTGCCGTCGGCGCCGAGGGCCGCGCCGTTCGGATCGGTGAACGAGAACCGCGTGCCCGGCTCCGTCGGAGGTGGTTGGTCGGGCGCCGTCGCCGACCGCCGCGTCCGGGCGAAGGTCGCCACCCCCTCGCCGAGCAGCTGGGTCGAGACCCGGTCGACCGCGCGCAGCTCGACCGTCGTCGTGGTCCGGCCCGCCCGCAGCAGGTGGCCCTCCAGCTGCAGCTCGCCCGCCAGCAGCGGCCGGGTGAGGTGGAAGGTGATGCCGGAGGTGGCGATCCAGTCGGGTGACACGACCTCCAAGCAGAGGCTCCCGGCGACGAGGTCGAGGATGGTCAGCACCGCGCCGAGCTCGACGTGGGTGCCACCGCCCGGCCGGAACACGGCGCTGCGGCGTCCTTCGGCGACGACCTCCACCTCGACGTCGAGGTCGCGCAGCAGGTGCCGCTCGGGCGGGTACGCCTCGCTCACCGCTCGTCCGCCAGCCCGTCGAAGTAGGTGCGCACCGCGGCGGGGTCGGGGTCGACGTCGAGGGCCACCTGGAGCGCGAGGCGGGCCTTGCCCGCGGTGAGCCCCCACGACGGGACGGCGCCGCGCTCGGCGAGCGTGGCGAAGCCACCGGCGCCCCCGTAGACGGGCTCGACCCGGCCGCCGCGGCAGCGGCTGGCGACGACGACCGGCACGCCGGCGTCGAGCGCCTCCTCGAGCCCCCGCAGCAGGCACTGGTTGACGTTCCCCGCGCCACCCGCCTCGACGACGATCCCCCGCGCCCCACGCGACAGCAGCCACGGCACGAGCTCGTCGTCCGCGTCCCAGTGCGAGACCACGATCGGCACCCGGGCGTCGAGCCGCGGCGCCTCGGGGGGTGCCGGCGGGGGCGGCGGCGGGTCGAGCACGAAGCGGGCGCCGAGCGTGCCGACCTTGCCGACCGGCGCGGCGCCGGGCGAGGAGAACGCCAACAGCGAGTTCGCGTCGGTCTTGGTGACCCAGCGTGCGTGGTGGAGCTCCCCGTTGAGGCACACGAGGACCCCCTTCCCCGCGGCGGACGGGTCGCGGGCCACCGACAACGCGTCGGCCAGGTTCCTCGGCCCGTCCGCGCCGAGCTCGGAGGCGTTCCGCATCGCCGCGGTGAAGACGATCGGGCCCCGCGTGGTCGCACTCCGGCCGATCAGCTCGGTCAGGTACGCCGTCTCCTCGAGCACGTCGGTGCCGTGGGTGACGACCACCCCCTCCGCGCCGCGCTCGAGCGCCTCGACCGCGGTGCGAGCGATGCGCAGCGCGTGCTGGCCGGACATGTTCCAGCTGCCCGCGACCGGCAGCTCGACGACGTCGAGCTCGTCGGAGGAGGCGAGGTCCGACACCAGGTCGCCGCCCGAGCGGGTCGTGGTGACCACGCCGTCGTCCCCCTTCGTCGACGCGATCGTCCCCCCGGTCGCGATCAAGGTGATCGACATGACGGCAGCGTAGGACGGTGGCGTCCGCGATCGGCGACCCGTCGATAGCCTGCCGCCCGTGTCGCACCTGACCACGGAACCGCCCCGCCACCGCCCCGCCCGTCCTGCCCTGCTCGTGGCCCTCCTGGTGTCGCTGGTCCTCGCCGCTGCGTGCTCCGCGGGCGAGCTGAGCTCCACGATGCAATCGGGCGAGCGGGGTGGCACGGCGCCCGCGACACCCACGGGGTCGCTCGAGTGGACCTCCTGCACGTCGCAGCTGGCGTCGCTGGCCGGCCTCGAGTGCGCCACGCTCGAGGTGCCGCTCGACCACTCGGACCCGGGCGGTGAGCGCATCGAGCTGGCCCTGGCGCGCACCACGGCCAAGGGTCCGGCGTCGGAGCGCATCGGTTCGCTGGTCATGAACCCCGGTGGGCCGGGGGTGTCGGGCATCGAGTACCTGGCGAACGCGTCGACCGTCCTGCCCGCGGAGCTGCGGGAACGGTTCGACCTCGTGTCCTTCGACCCCCGGGGCGTGGGAGAGAGCAGCCCGGTGCGCTGCCTCGACGACGAGACGAAGGAGGAGCACCTCACCGGCGACCTGACCCCGGACGACGACGCCGCGGTGCAGGAAGCGCTCGAGGAGCACCGCGAGCTGGTGCGTGCGTGCGAGGAGCGGGCCGGTGCGCTGATGCGCCACATGGGGACCGTGGACGTGGCCGCGGACCTGGACCTCATCCGCGAGGCGCTCGGCGACGAGCAGCTCACCTACCTCGGGTTCTCCTACGGCACGGCCATCGGCGCGGTGTACGCCACGACGTTCCCCGAGAAGGTGCGGGCGCTGGTCCTCGACGGCTCGGTGAGCCCCGACGCGGACCGGGAGGAACGGCTGATCACGCAGGGCCGCGGCTTCGAGCGCACGCTGCGCGAGTTCGTCGAGCTCTGCGACGCCGACCCCGCGTGCGCCCTCGCGCCGGACGCGGCGGCGGCGATCGACCGGGCCCGCCGGTCGCTCGCGGAGGAACCGGTGACGGTGTCGGACCCGTCCGGTGAGCGCACGCTGGGCGTCGACCTGTTCGACCTGGCGCTCGCCACGGCGCTGTACGACACGACGGTGTGGGGCACCACGGCCAACGCGATCGCGGATCTGCGCGAGGGCGGGGCCGCGATCCTGCTCACCCTCGTCGACCGCCAGACCGGCCGGGAGCCCGACGGCACGTTCGACAACTCCACCGACGCCCGGGCGATGGTCAACTGCGCGGACGACCCCGAACGCCCCACCGCCGAGGAGGCGGCGGCCACCGCGCGCCGGGTCCGCGACGAGCTGTCGGGCTTCGGTGCGACGGTCGCCTGGGGGGCCCTGGGCTGCGTCGACTGGCCACGGCCCGCGCAGGAACCGCCGGAGCTCGACGCCTCAGGCGCCGCGCCGATCCTCGTCGTGGGCACCGTGGGCGACCCGGCGACGCCGTACGAGTGGTCGCAGCAGATGGCCGAGGCGCTCGGACCGGCCCGGCTGCTGACCTACGAGGGCCAGGGCCACACGGCGCTCACCCGCGGCGGCGAGTGCGTGGAGCAGGCCGTCGTGAGGTACCTCGTCGACCTCGAGCTGCCGGAGGAGGGCACCCGCTGCCCCGCGCAGGACGACTCGGTCTCGTTCGAGGGGATGCGCGAGGTGGTGCTCGACCAGTTCGTCGAGTCCGGGCTGCCGGAGCCCATCGCGGCGTGCGTCGTGGACGGCATGGTCGAGGAGGAGGGGCGGTCGGAGTTCGACCGGCTCATGCTCTCCGACGACATCGACCGGCTGTCGGACCTCGTCACCCGGCACTCCCTCCGCTGCGCGACGGGCGGCTGACCCCTGCCGCCCGGCGGGCGACCGGTCAGTTGAGCAGGGTCACCAGGCCCCAGAGGGCGGCGACGGCACCGATCACGATCATCACCACCGTGCGGGCGAGCGGTGGCCGTTCCGGCGGGGCGTCCCGCTGCGCGCCCCGCGGTGCGCCGCGTTGACCGCCGCGCTCGGCTCCGACCCCCTTCGGGGGGCGGAAGAGCGCCATCAGGTTGCCGGCCACGAGGGCCGCGCCGAACGCCAGCACCATCCACGGCATGAAGTCGTCGCCGAGGAGGAACAGCTCCTGCCCGTCCTGGGGATCGCCCTGGCGGGCGAGCGCCAGGACGGCGCCGATCAGTGACACCGGAGGGCCACGGAGCCGGAGAAGAGAACTCTCAGCAAGGTCCGGGGGTTGCGCTCAAGTTCCGTCGCCACGGGCCGATGCTACTACTGCCGGTGGATTCGCCCCCACCGGCCAACACAGCCGGGGCACATGGGGCGGAGGAACCACTTTCTCCCTCCAATGCATCGCCTCCAGTGCTTCCCAGGTGCTGGCTGCCTTCGTGGCCTCCGCCCCGCCCCGATGCTGTGACCATCCGCCCGGGACCCGCCGTCGAGCGCTTCGAGGCGCGACGGCCGACCGGCGCGGAGGCGGGTGCCCGGCGTTCCACGCGTGCACGTCCCGTCCCCCGGTACGGTGGAATCCTCCCGGAAAGCTTCACTTCGTCCGGACAGGCGTCGAAGTAGGAGCCGTGCCAGGGACAGATCGAGGACGAACGGAGGTTCCCGACCGTGCGAGGGACGCTGTGAACGACCGGCGGACACCGCTCGCTGTCGGGGTCGTGGGGGTCGCGGCCGGCGTCGTCGCGGCGCTCACGCCGGGCGTCGTGGCGGCGATCTTCGCCCTCGTCGCCGGCGGATGCGCCCTGGGCGCCGGGGCGCTGGCCGTGCGCATGATCGGCGAGATCGAGGAGGCGGCGCGGGACAGTGCGGAGGCCGCCGCGGCACGCCACCGCGCGGAGGTGGAGCGCCACGAGGGCGAGCTCGCCGAGGCCCGCACCCGGATCGAGGAGCTCCAGCGCGAGCTCGCCGACCGGGACGACTCGTCCGACCCGACCTCGGACGACACCACCGCGCTGACCGACCCGGAGAGCCAGCTGTTCTCGGAGGCGTACTTCCGGGTGGCGCTCGATGCCCGCATCGCCTCGGCGCGTCGCCACCTGCGCCCGGTCGCCGTGGCGCTGATCGAGATGTTCGAGGGGATGGCCGGTCCCTCGGCGGTGGCCGCGCCGCCCGAGCGCGCCGCGGAGGCGATCCGCCAGACGGTGCGGGACGCCGATACCGCGTGCCGGCTGTCCGACGGCGTCTACGCGATCATCCTCGAGGACACGCCCGAGAACGGTGCGGTCTGGACGGTCGAGCGGGTGCGCCGCAACCTCGTCAGCCGCTACGGCGCCCACACGATGTGGGCGGGCGTCGCGTGCTACCCGGCGCACGCCTTCTCCACCGACGAGCTGCTCGAGCAGGCACGTGCTGCGCTCGAATCGGCTCGCGAGTGGAAGCAGGACCGCATCGAGGTCGCCATCGCGGAGTGACCCCTCCCGTTCTGTGCCCCGGAAGTGAGGGTGCACCCGCACTTCCGGTACACAGATCGTGGCAGGTGGGGCTCGGGGGGTCGCCGGCCTCAGGGGTCCCGGCGCCGCTCGGCGAGCTCGGCGCGGATCTCGTCGCCGTCGGCGTCACGGGGGCGTCCCGCCCAGCGCACGGCGCCGGGGGTGCGTGAGAGCCGCGCGACCACGTCCGCCATCGGCACCCCGTCGACGGTCGTGATCGAGCCCCGCTCGCGGTAGTGCGGGTCGGCGAAGATGTCGGCCATGTCGTAGACGGGCGCCGCGGCGGCGTGCACCCGGTCGAACTCGGCGAGCACCTCGTCGCTGGTGCGCGCGCCGATCCACTCCGCGAGCCGCTCGTCGATCTCCTCGCGGTGCGCGACGCGGGCCTCGAACCCGGCGAACCGCTCGTCGCCCCCGAGCCCGATCAGCTCGAGCACCCGCTGCGCGACGGACTCCGCGCTCGACGAGACCGCGATCCACCTCCCGTCCGCCGCGCGGTACGTGTTGCGGGGCACCGTGTAGGGGATGCCGGCGCCGAGCCGCTCCTGGGTCTGCCCGAGCAGCCCGTACAGCGGCACCAGCGGGCCCATCAGCTGCAGCATCGACTCGACGAGGTTGACATCGACGACCTGGCCGACGCCGGAGTGCACCGCCACCATCGTGGCGAACGCCGCGACGAGCCCCGCGACCTCGTCGGTGAGGGCGATGGGCGGGAGCAGCGGCTGGCCGTCCGGCTCGCCGTTGATCGCCGCGAACCCCGACAGCGCCTCGGCCTGCGTCGCGAAGGCCGGGCGCCCCCGGTACGGCCCGGTCTGGCCGAACCCCGTCACCCGGGTGATCACCAGGCGCGGGTTGCGCTCGTGCAGCACCTCCGGGCCGAGGCCGAGCCGCTCGAGGGTCCCGGGGCGGAAGTTCTCCACCAGCACGTCCGCCGTGTCGCACAGCGACAGCATCACCTCGAGGTCCTCGGGGTCCTTCAGGTCGAGCTCGATGGTCCGCTTGCCCCGGCCGATGACCTTCCACCACAGCGACTCGCCGTCGGAGGGGTCGCGCCAGCCCAGGTCCCGGGAGGTGTCGCCGCCGGGCCGCTCGACCTTGACGACGTCGGCACCGAAGTCGGCGAGGTAGCGGGCGCAGCCGGGCCCCGCGATCACGGTGGCCACGTCGATCACCCGCAGGTCCGCCAGCGGTCCCGCGGCCCCTGTCGCCCCGCCGGGCTCCTGCGGCCGGGACGCCCCGGACCTCTCGGGCGCGCCGTCAGACATCGAGTGCGAAGCAGCGCTCGTCGAGGCGGCCGAACGCGTAGCCCTGGTACAGCCCACCGAACATGTGGCGGGTCCGCTCGCTCCACTCGAGCGCCTCGGGGGTCGAGATGCGGCGGTGCACCTGCAGGATCACGCCCTCGTAGACCCGGTACTCGGCCCAGGTCCCCGGGTAGTCCTTGACGCACGCGACCTCGACGAACGGCTTCCCCGAGCCCGGCAGCCGCACGACACGGTTGCGGTGCGTGTGGCCGGCGAAGTAGCCGAGCAGCGCGGGCCGCCGTGCGAACACCTCGTCGAGCGCCTCGGTCGCGTCGGGGACGATCCCGAACACGTCGTCGGTGCGGGCCTCTTCGTGGGGGTTCCACACGGGGTGGTGGCCGAACACGAGCACCGGCCGGTCGGCGCGCGAGGCGAGCTCGTCGAGCCACTCGAGCTGGTCGGCGGACAGGTCGCCGTTCACCCGCCCGTCCCGGGAGGTGTCGAGCACCGCGACCGTCACGCCCGGCAGGTGGCGCTCCTGCATCGGCCACGCCGCGCGCTGCAGACCGGGGTAGCTCTCGTGGTTGCCGCGCACGTGCACCAGCCGGTCGCCGAAGGCGTCGCCGTACACCTCGAGGAACCGCTGGTACTCCTCCTCGGTCCCGTTCGAGGTGAGGTCGCCCTTGGCCACGACGAGGTCGGGCTCGCGTGCGGCCATCTCCTTGACCGCACCCGCGTTCATCAGCTCGGGGTACGGCGTCTCGCCCGGCCCGACCGAGAACGTCTCGAACCCCTCGGCGCCGTCGATGTGCCCCGCGACCGTCTCGCCGAAGTGCACGTCGTTGACGGTGGTGATCCTGCTGAGCAGCTCGCCGCGGCGGGGCAGCGTGCGGGTGGTGAACCCGTCGAGCTCGAGCACGGTGTCCGCCGGCAGCTCGTCGTATATGCGCACCTGCGCGCCGACGTGGACGACGGCCTCGTCGTCAGCGACGGTCGTCAGCTCGCCCTGCCCTACCTGTGCGTCCGCTGCGTCCACGTGCTCACCACGTCCATCTGCTCGGGATGGTCCACGTGCTCAGGATGCCCCGACCGACGCACCGAGCGGTGGTCAGGCCGAGGGTCGTGCGCGCCGCAGCGGCACCGGTCGTGACCACCACCGGCCCGAGAAGCGCCAGCGCGACACCGGCGGGCGGGCCGGTCCGCCGCCGGCGGGCGCCGACATCGACACCTGGATCGCCGCGACGATGGCCGCGGCCTCCTCCTCGGTGGGAACGGGGCTGATCGTCGGGTCGGGCGCCGCGCTGCTCACAGCGGCATGTTCCCGTGCTTGCGCTGCGGGAGCTCCTCGCGCTTGGAGCGCAGCAGCTCGAGGCCCGCGATCAGCTTGTGGCGGGTCTCGGCCGGGTCGATCACGTCGTCGACGTAGCCGCGGTCGGTGGCCTCCCACGGGTTGAGGTAGTTCTCCTCGTACTCCGCGAGGAGCGGGGCGCGGGTCGCCTCGGGGTCCTCGGCCTCCGCGACCGCACGACGGTGCACGATCTCCACCGCACCGCTCGCGCCCATCACCGCGAGCTCGGCCGACGGCCAGGCGAACGCGAGGTCCGAACCGATCGACTTGGAGTCCATCACCACGTACGCGCCGCCGTAGGCCTTGCGGGTGATGACCGAGATCCGCGGCACCGTCGCCTCGCAGTAGGCGTAGAGCAGCTTGGCGCCGTGCCGGATGATGCCGCCGTGCTCCTGGGACACGCCGGGGAGGAACCCTGGCACGTCCACGAAGGTCACCAGCGGGACGTTGAACGCGTCGCAGGTGCGCACGAAGCGGGCCGCCTTCG
>CBFGTJ010000064.1:0-15073 GCA_965651815.1 uncultured Microthrixaceae bacterium
GACCGGCGCGCGGTTCACCTACGGGGGCCGCCCCGTCACGGTCCGGCCCACCCCGACGAACCCGGGTGGGCCGCCGCTCCTGCTCGGTGGCACCTCCGAGGCCGCGGCGCGCCGCGCGGCGCGCATCGGGGACGGCTTCGTCCCCTCCGACCTGGCCTGCTGGGAGCACTACCGGGACGAGTGCCGGCGGCTCGGCAAGCCGGACCCCGGGCCCGGCCGCGCGCAGACCGGCGGCGAGCTCGTCTTCCTCGCCGAGGACCCCGAGGCCGCGTGGGAGGAGCTCGGGCCCTACTTCCTGCACGAGACGAACCAGTACGGGCGCTGGCAGGCGGAGTCGGGGCTGCCGACCCCGTTCCGCTCCGCCCGGGACGTCGAGGAGCTCCGCGGACGCGGCCAGTACCGCATCCTCACCCCCGACGAGTACGCCGCCGAGCTGAAGGCCGAGCCCGAGGACCCCTTCGTGGTGCTGCACCCGATGGTCGGCGGCATCCCACCGGAGCTCGCCTGGCGCCACCTCCGACTCTTCGAGGAGACGTTCCTGTCGTGAGGGTCCGTCCCACCAGGAGGGACCACCACCCGTTCCGCGACCGGGCGCACACGTAGCATCACCCGCAGGGGCGCCGAGGGGGGTTCTGGGCGCCGGCAGCGACAGGAGGCACGGCCGTGCAGATGGACGACATGATCCTGGTCAGCATCGACGACCACATGATCGAGCCGCCCGACCTGTTCGAGCGCCACGTGCCCGAGAAGTGGCGCGACCAGGCTCCCACGGTCGTCCGCAACGAGCAGGGCGTCGACGAGTGGCACTTCCAGGGCACGGCCACCTCCACCCCGTTCGGCATGGCCGCCACCGTCGGCTGGCCGCGCGAGGAGTGGGGGTTCAACCCGGGGTGCTACGCGGAGCTGCGGCCCGGGTGCTTCGACGTGCACCAGCGGGTGCGCGACATGGACGCCAACGGGGTGCTCGCCTCGCTCAACTTCCCGACCATGGCGGGCTGGAGCGCCCGGACCTTCAACGAGGGCGAGGACAAGGACGTCGCACTCGTGATGATGCAGGCCTACAACGACTGGGCCATCGACGAGTGGTGCGCCTCGTACCCGGGCCGGTTCATCCCGCTGGGCATGGTGCCCAACTGGGACCCGGAGCTCGCCGCGGCCGAGGTCCGCCGCCTGGCGAAGAAGGGCTGCCGCTCGATCAGCTTCCTCGAGACCCCCCACGTCTACGGGCTGCCGAGCTTCATGTCCGGCCACTGGGACCCGATGCTCGAGGCGATCTGCGACACCAACATGGTCCTGTCGCTGCACATCGGTGCCGGGTTCGAGGTGATCCGCCGCCCACCGGAGGCGCCGATCGACCACCTGATGGTGCTCGCGACCCAGATCGCCGCGATCACCGCGCAGGACCTGCTGTTCGGACCGACGTTCCGCCAGTTCCCGGACCTGAAGGTCGCGCTCTCCGAGGGCGGCATCGGCTGGGTGCCGTTCTACCTGGACCGCATCGACCGCCACTGGACCAACCAGTCGTGGCTGCACGACGGTTCGGAGTTCGGCGGCAAGCTGCCCTCGGAGGTCTTCCGGGAGCACTTCCTCGTCTGCTACATCACCGACCCGTCGGGGCTCCGGCTCCGTGACCGGATCGGCCTCGACATCATCGCCTGGGAGTGCGACTACCCCCACACCGACACGACCTGGCCCGAGTCGCCGGAGTTCGCCTGGGGGGAGCTGCAGGGCGCCGGCTGCACCGACGAGGAGATCCACAAGATCACCTGGCAGAACGCCTGCCGGTTCTTCGACTGGGACCCGTTCGTGCACACCAAGCCCGAGGACGCCACCGTCGGGGCGCTCCGGGCACGTGCGACCGACGTCGACGTCACCCGCATGCCGCGGGAGGAGTGGCGCAAGCGCAACGAGGCGGCGGGCGTCGGGGTGTTCTGAGGCCGCCCGCGGGCCCGGGGCGGCCTCAGCCGGTGGCGCTGCCGGTGAGGTAGGCGTCCTCGATCCGGTCGAGCTGCCCGGCGACCTCGTCCGCGGTCCCGCTGAGGACCACCCGGCCGCGCTCCATCACGTGCACGCGGTCCGCGATCGTGAGCGCCTTGCGGACGTGCTGCTCGACGAGGAGGACCCCGACCCCCCGCTCGTCAGCAGCGGACCGCAGCGCCTGCAGCAGGCTGTCCACCACCAGCGGGGCGAGGCCGAGCGACAGCTCGTCCGCGAGGAGCACCTTGGGCTGCCGGCCCAGGGCCCGTGCGAGCGAGAGCATCTGCTGCTCGCCCCCTGAGCACAGGCCCGCCGGTCGCCCCATCAGCGCGTCGAGCTGGGGGAACTGCTCGCAGGCGACCGAGGCAGCGACGCCCGCGAGCTTGAGGTTCTCCGAGACCGACATCTCCATGATCACCGAGCGCTCCTCGGTGAGGAACCCGAGGCCGCGGCGGCACCGCGCGTGCATCGGCGAGCGCGTCGAGGTGCCGAGGAACCGCACCTCGCCCTGCATCGGCTGCAGCTCGCCGGCCAGCGCGAGCAGCGTGGTGGACTTGCCGGCACCGTTCGCCCCCAGCAGCGCGACGACCTCCCCCGGTTCGACGTGCAGGTCGACGTCGCGCACCACGGCCACCTTGCCGTACCCGGCCGACATCGCCGACGCCTCGATCAGGCACCCCGTCATGTCCTCACCACCTCGACCTCGTCGTCCTCGGTCTCGTCCTCGGCGTGGCCGAGGTACGCGTCCCGCACCGCAGGGCTCCGGCGGATCTCCTCGGGCGTGCCGGTGGCGATCACGCTGCCGTAGTCGATGACGACGATCCGGTCGCAGGTGGACATCACCAGCCCGACGTCGTGCTCGACCAGCAGCACGCCCATGTTGCGCTCGTCGGCCAGCTGACGGATGAGCCGTGCGAGCTCGGCGCTCTCGTGCTCGTCGAGCCCCGCCGCGGGCTCGTCGAGGAGCGCCACCGACGGCCCCGACGCCACCGTGCGCGCGATGCCGACGAGCCGGCGGCGGCCGTAGGGCAGCTCGTCGGGGGTGCTGTCCAGGGCGTCCTGGAGCCCGAACCCGTGGACCGCGGCGAGCGCCGTCGGGGGCAGCTCGTGCCGCCCGGGGCGGAACAGGTCCGTGATCCACGACAGCCGCGAGGGCTGCAGGTCGCTGCCCGCGTGCAGGTTCTCCTCGACGGTCACGTCGTCGAACAGCTCGAGGGACTGGAACGAGCGGCGCAGCCCGAGCCGGGCCCGTCGCGTGGCGTTCAGCCGCTCGATCGGCCGGTCGTCGAGGCGGATCGCTCCCTCCGCGGGCACGAAGCCGGTCACGGCGTCGATCAAGGTCGTCTTGCCGGCGCCGTTCGGGCCGATCAGGCCGACCACCTCGCCCGGGTGGACCTCGAGCGACACGTCGTGCACCGCGGTGACCGAGCCGAACCGCACGGTCAGGCCCGACACCGAGAGGGTCGCACCCTCCACGGGCTCCACCGCCGGCTCCGGCAGCGGCCCCCGCTCGGGACGCCGGGCGACGAGGCGCAGGCGCTCCCACAGGCGCCGTGGGTGGACCAGGACGTCCGCGATGCCGTTCTGGTGGACCATCAGGATCACGAACACGAGCAGCGACCCGAGGATGAGGTCCCACATCGCGCCGAGGCCCAGCCAGCTCTCGATCATCCGGGTCCCGAGGCCGCCCACGGCGTTGGGCGCCGCGAACACGGCACCGACCGCGTAGCCCAGCCCGCCGATCACGGCGTGGCCGAGGCTGTTGATCGACGCGAACACGTTGAAGTCGGCGTAGGTGATCACCCTGCCCCGGAACCCCACGAGGATCCCGGCCACGGCGGCGAGCCCCGCGGAGACGGCGAACGCGTAGAGCTTCACCCCGAACACCGAGATCCCGAGCGACGACGCGGCGCGCTCGTTGGTGCGCACCGCGATGAGGCGCCGTCCGGTGGCGGAGCGGCGGAGGTTCGCGACCAGCAGCGCGAGCAGGACGAAGCACACGAGGCAGACCGCGGCCCAGGCGTGCGGGTGGTCGAAGGCGTCGACCTCCATGCCGAACAGGCGCACCGGGCCGATCCGGGTGCCGCCGTCGAGCGGGTCGCCCAGGTAGTTGGGATTGGCGAAGACGACCTCCGACACGAGGAACCCGAGCCCGAGGGTCACCACCGCGAGGTTCACCCCGCGCGTGCGCAGCGCGGGCACGGCGAACACGAGCCCCACCGGGATCGTGAGCAGCACCCCGAGCAGCATGGCGAGCTCGACCGGCACGTCGGCCATGACGAACCGGCCGGCGATCAGCGCCCCGATGCCGGCGAACGCCCACTGCGCGAGCGAGATCTGCCCCGCGTACCCGGTGAGCACGACGATCGACAGCACCATCACGCCCGTCGCGAGCGAGATGTAGGTGGCCTGGGCCCACGCGGCGTCCATCACCCCGAACAGCAGGGCCGCGGCGATCGCCGAGCCGAGCAGCACGCCGCGCACGTTGACGTGCCCGGTGCCGAGCCGGGGCAGCTTCATCGCGACGTGGGACCGCAGCGGCAGCCCGCGGCCGCGGACCACCACGACGAGGAAGATCACCAGGAACGCCGGCAGCCGGTTGAGGCCCGTGATGAGGTCCTGGCCGAGCAGCTCGGTGACGTCCTTGCCGTACAAGGTCGCCATCGCCTCGCCGACGCCGATGACGAGCCCGCCGACGAGCGTCAGCGGGAACGACTGGAAGCCGCCGAGCAGCGCGGCGCCGAGCCCGGCGACGGTCACCACGATGGTGAAGGTGATCGGCGACAACCCGGTCAGGGGCGCCGCGAGCACCGCCGCGAACCCCCCGAGCACGCCGCCCAGTGCCCAGGTGAGCCCGGCGAGCAGCCCGGGTGACCACCCGAGCGTCTGCACCGCACGCTCGTTCTGTGCGCTCGCGCTGATCGCGAGGCCGACCCGCGTGTAGCGGGTCCAGGCCCACAGCGCGGCGGTCAGCAGCACCGTGATGCCGACGAGGTAGACCCTCGACTCCTGCACGACGACGTCGCCGATCTCGAACAGGTCGTCGGGGAGGTACACGTCGACCGGCCGGTTCGAGGTGCCGTAGCGCTTGAGGACGATCGCCTGCAGCAACCCGAGCAGGCCGATCGTCGCGATCACCCGGATGATCGGCGCCGCCCTGCCGAGCACGCGCAGCACGACCGCCTGGAACGCGAGCGAGATCGCGCCGGCAGCGAGGACCGCGACGGTGATGGCGGGCAGCACCGCCCACCCGCGGTCACCGACCAGGTCGACGAAGGCGAGGTACGCGGCGAACGTGCCGACCGCACCCTGCGCGAAGTTGACCAGCCCGGAGCCGCGGTAGATGAGCACGGCCCCCTGGGCGAACAGTGCGTAGGTCGCGCCGGCACCGAGGCCGATGACGAGGAACTGGAGGAACGACTGCACCGCGACGCCTCCTCGGTCCGCTCAGGCGCCGTCCTGCGGACGGCGTGGGATCTCCTCGGTGCCCACCGGTCCCCGCTCCCTCAGCACGGCTCGGGTGCGCCGAACGGGGAGCCGCACATCACCTCGTCGAAGCTGAACTCGCCGGTCTGCACGAAGTTGCCCTCGAAGACGCCCTCCGCGTCCGGGTCCCACTCGTAGATGACCCAGCGGTCGATGCCGGCGCGCGACCACATGCCCGGGTGGTCCTGGTCCGGGGTCCAGTCGTGGCCGCCGAACATGTCCAGCATCGGGACGTCCTCGGCCTCCTTCAGCATCGCGGTGATGCCCTCACGGGTGAACTCGGTCATGTCCGCGTCGCGGATCATGCGGATCAGCGCGTAGAGGCCGATCCAGGAGCGCACGGGGCTCGCCTTCAGGTGCTCGGGCTGGAGCGACTCCTCGCCCGAGGCGGCGAGGTCCGCACGCATCGCGTCGTACACGGGGAGGTCCGCGGTCGGCGGTGCGAAGGACCACAGGAACACCAGCCGGTCGGCGAAGTCGCCCATGTCGACCACGTTCGAGTGCGAGAACGAGCCGAGGCTGGCACCGATCCGCAGGTCGGTGCCGAGCTGCTGGCCCGCCCGGATGACCTGGACGGCCTCCTGCTCGCCGAGCGCCATGAACGCGCCCTCGGCGCCGGACTCCTGGGCGGCGAGGATGAACTGGGAGAAGTCGGTGGTGCCCGCCGGCACGGGGATGTCCGCCGGGAAGCTCGCCTCCTCGCCGTAGATGCCCTCGAGGATCGTCATCAGCGCGGCGGCCTCGGGCTGGCCCACGCGGATGGCGGCGATCTCGGTCACGCCGGCGTCGATCAGCGCCCGCGGCATCAGGAACGTCACGCCCGTGCCGGAGGCGTCGAGCGGGTACGCGTTCGGGTCGCCCCAGTCGTTGTTGGCGACGTTGGTCGCGACCCGGGGGATCCCCGCGGCGGCCATCGCCTCGGAGACCTCCGCCTGGGCCGCCAGCCCCTGGTCGTTGACGGTGGCGACGACGCCCGCCTCGTCGATCTCGCGGACGCAGGCCACCGCCTGGTCGGGGTTGGCGCCGTCGTCGCAGGTGGTCACCTCGATGCACGCTCCGTTGGCGCCGCCGCGGGAGTTGAACGCCTCCGCTGCCGCCTCGAGCGCGAGGGCCTGGTCCTCGAGCGACACGACCGGCGACTCGAAGACGGTCATGAGGCCGACCTTCAGCGGCTCGCGCGTCTCGTCGCACGGCCCGTCGTCCCACAGGCCGATGGCCTCGTAGTCGATCTCGGACGCCGGGACGGTGCCAGCACCGTTGCCGCCGGCGTCCGCGGTGTCGTCGTCACCACCGCAGGACGCAGCGACCAGCGCGAACGCCAACCACAGGACCACCAAGCGGACGAGCGCCTTCCTCATGCCGAGTTCCCCCCTGAGCCTTTCCGTCGGAGATCCGCGGTCGGAGCCAACCCCCCGGCTCCTCCGCGCACTGTAGACCACCTGCCCTAAATCAGGTGAAGAAATTCGCGGGGCGGGGCAGGCCGAGGTGGTCGCGCAGCGTCGCGCCCTCGTACCGGTCGCGGAACAACCCGCGGCGCTGCAGCTCCGGCACCACCATCCGCACCACGTCCTCGTAGGCGCCCGGCGTGTGGGTCGCCGCGATCACGAACCCGTCGCACGCGTCGGTCGCGAACCACTCCTCCATCTGGTCCGCCACCTCCTCACCGGTCCCGACGAAGCGGGGACCCTGCAGCAGGGTGGCGCGGTGCCCGGCGAGGTCCGCGAGCGTCACGCGCTCCCCGATGTGGAGCCGCAGGTTCTGCACCAGGCCCCGGATCCCCGACACCGATGCGATGAGCTCGTCGGAGATCTCGTCGTCCAGGTCCATGGTCGAGAAGTCGTGGTTCATCAGCTCCGAGAGCAGCGTGAGCGACGCGACGGGGTCGACGAGGTCCTCGAGGAACACCCGCTCGCGCTCCTCCGCGTGCGCCGTCGACTCCCCCACGACCGTGTAGGCCATCGGCAGCATCCGCACCGCGTGCGGGTCCCGGCCGGCCTCGGCGATGCGGTCCTTCTGCTCCTTGTAGTGGGCGCGGGCGATCTCGATGTCGGGGTCGCCGGTGAAGATCACCTCCGCCCAGCGCGCCGCGAACTCCATGCCCCGGCCGGAGGAGCCGGCCTGCAGCAGCACGGGGTGGCCCTGTGGCGAGCGCGGCACGGTGAGCGGGCCCTGCACGTCGAACCACCTGCCGTGGTGGTCCAGCTCGCGCACCTTGTCCGGGTCGGCGAAGGCCCCCCGTTCCCGGTCGAGGACCAGGGCGTCGTCGCCCCAGGTGTCCCACAGGCCGGTCGTGGCCTCGAGGAACTCGTCCGCACGGTCGTAGCGGGTGTCGTGGTCGAGGATCGCGTCGACCCCGAAGTTCCGGGCCTCGCCGTCGTTGACCGACGTGACGACGTTCCACGCCGCCCTGCCCCCGCTGAGGTGGTCGAGCGTCGCGAAGGTCCGTGCGACGTGGTAGGGCGAGTGGTACGTGGTCGAGTAGGTGGCGCCGAGCCCGATGCGGTCGGTGGCGCCGGCGATCAGGCCGAGCACCACGCTGAGGTCGAGCTTGACCGGGCGCGCGCCTACGCGTACCGCCTCCGCGACCGAGCCGCCGTAGATGCCGGGCATGGCGAGACGGTCGTCGAAGAACATCATGTCGAAGCAGCCCTCTTCGAGGATCCGCCCGAGCTTCTGGTAGTAGCGGGCGTCGAGGAAGGCGTGCTCGGTCGCCGGGTGCCGCCAGGAGCCGGAGTAGACGGTGACGTTGCCCGCCTGCATGAACGCGACGAGCGACATGGCGCCCCGCTCGGTCATCGTGCCCCCCTTCCCGTCACCGGCGTATGGTGACGACGAGAACGTCGTTCCCGCACAAGTAGAAGCAGGCTAGCGCGGGGCGCCCGAGGGAGGACGGAGGAGCCGGTGCCACGTCGATCAGAGCCCGACACGCCGGTGCGGCTGCGGGCAGCGCGCATGGTGGACCTCGACGCGGGAGCGGTGGTCGTACCCGGCGACCTGCTCGTGCAGGGCACCCGGATCGCCGAGGTCGCGCCCTCCACCGTCCCGGACGGCACCCGGGAGCTCGACCTGGGCGACGTGACCCTCCTGCCGGGCCTCATGGACATGGAGGTCAACCTCCTCATGGGTGGCCCGGACCACGAGAGCCCGCTCGTCGCGGTCCAGGACGATCCCGCGGTGAAGCTGCTCCGGGCCGTCGCCAACTGCCGCCGCACGCTGCGGTCGGGCTTCACCACCGTGCGCAACCTCGGCCTGTTCGTGCAGACGGGCGGGATCCTGCTCGACGTGGCGTTGATGAAGGCCGTCGACCGGGGGTGGATCGACGGGCCGCGCATCGTCCCCGCCGGCCACGCGATCACCCCCACCGGGGGCCACCTCGAGCCCACGATGTTCCAGGCGCTCGGACCCCACGTGCTGCCGCTGACGGTCGAGGAGGGCGTCGCCGACGGCGTCGACCAGGTGCGCCGGGCAGTCCGGTGGCAGATCAAGTACGGGGCGCGCCTGATCAAGGTGTGCGCGTCCGGCGGCATCATGTCCCACACGGGTCCCGCCGGGGCCCAGCAGTACTCGCGCGAGGAGCTGGCCGCGGTCGTCGACGAGGCCCACCGCGCCGGGCTGCGGGTGGCCGCCCACGCGCACGGCGACGCCGGCATCCGCACCGCGATCGAGGTCGGCGTCGACTGCATCGAGCACGGGTCGTTGATGTCGGACGCGACCCTCGACCTGATGGTGGAGCGCGGCACCTTCCTCGTGCCGACGACCTACCTGGCCGACGGCATGGACCTCTCGCGTGCCGCGCCGGAGCTGCGCGCCAAGGCCGAGGAGGTGTTCCCGACGGCGAAGCGCACGGTGAGCGCGGCGATCGAGCGCGGCGTGCGGATCGCGTCCGGCACCGACGCACCCGCGATCCCCCACGGCCGCAACGCGAAGGAGCTGGTCGCCCTCGTCGAGCGCGGCATGACCCCGCTGCAGGCGATCCGCGCCGCGACCACGGTCGCGGCGGAGCTCATCGGGGTGGACGACCGGGGCCGCCTCGCACCGGGACTGCTCGCGGACGTGATCGCGGTCGACGGCGACCCCCTGGAGGACATCACCGCGACCGAGCGCGTCCGGTTCGTGATGAAGGACGGCGTCGTCCACCGCGACGACGCGTCCGCGCGCTGACGCGCGCCCAGGCCCGTCGAGCGGCGCTCAGGCCACGGTCGTGCCCAGGCCGTGCAGCAGCAGCTCCCAGAGCTGCTCCGCCGACGACTCGGGCTCCCCGATCGTCGACGCGCTGATCGTGTCGGCGAAGGCGTTGAACATCACGGCCTGCAGGACGACACCGGTGATGCGGCGGTGGTCCAGCCCGGCGCGGATCTCCCCCGCCGCGGCGGCCTCGTCGAGCAGCTCCCGGTAGACCGACACGAGCGGCGCGAACGCCCGGGCCGCCTCGGCCGGGTGGCGGGTCAGCAGCTGCTGGGCGAAGTCGGCCATCACCGACACCGCATCGGGACGGTCACCGTCGTCCTCCGGCCGGGACGGCCGGCACATCCGGTAGTACTCGCTGGTGAACACGTGGAGGCGCTCGAGCGGATCCGAGATGCCCTCGATCCGGCGGACGAGCTCCTCGGCGGAGCTGCGCACCGACTCCTCGAACAGCGCGAGCAGCAGCTCGTGCTTGCCGGCGAAGTACTGGTAGAAGCTGCGCAGCGACTGCCCCGAGCGTTCGACCACCTCCTGCACGGTGAACTCGCGCTCCGGCGAGGCCTGCATGAGCTCCATGGCCGCGTCGAGGAAGCGCTGCACCCGCTGCTCGGCACGCACCCGGGCCGGGTCGAGCGATCGCGCCACGGCCAGCTCCCGCCAGCTGGTGGTCTCGGTGGGGGTTCGTTCCGCCATGGCGACAAGGCTACCCCCGCCCGAGGAGAGCGCCGTTCTCCTCAGATGGGGGGCTCGACCACCAGGTCGAGCTGGGCCGCCCCGCTGTCGGGGACGCGCGCCTGGCGCCACACCTCGACCGGGAACGAGACGTTGACCAGCGAGTAGCAGAGCCACAGGAGCCGCTGGGCGTCCTCGGGCAGCTGGTCCAGCGGGTGGCGATCGCAGTGCTCGATCGCGGCCTCGAGGCGCGGGAACGCCGCGTCGTAGAACTCCTGGAGCTCCTCCATCGAGCTCGCGAGCCGCTTCGCGTAGCGCTCGGCCTCGGTGCGCAGCGCCCAACCCGCGTACGGCTCGAGGTCCGCGAACTCCGGGGGCAACCTCGACATGACTGCGCCCTCCCTCACTTGCCGGCGACGAGCGACACGGCGCTCGCCGGCGCATGCCCGTCGGACCCCGCGCCGCGGGCGGCGAGGTACTGGTCGACCTGCTGCTGCGCGGTCCGGTGGAAGTGCCGGAGCAGCACCTCCTGGTCGTTGAGCGGGAACTCGGTCACCGCGCGCGACTCCAGCATCGTCTGGGTCGCCTCCAGGGTGTTGCCGTCCTGCAGGGCGTACTCCTTGAAGGTGACCGCGGCCAGCTCCTGGGCCAGCCGCTCGCGCGCCGTGGTCGGCGGGACGAAGTAGAGCGTGCCCTCGAAGATGTGGGTCCGGTACGAGGTCGGCCAGTAGTGGTACGTGAGGTACCAGTTGGGGGCCCACACGAGCAGCATGAAGTTCGGGAAGAACACGAAGCTGTCGACCCCCCACACCGGGCTGCGGGCCGGGTTGAGCCCGGGGGGCAACTCGTCGACGCCGATGTCGGGGCGGTCCCACGGGCCGAACAGCCCGCTGCGCAGCACCCGCTCGATCGGCTTGACCATCGCCAGGTCCTTCGGGGGCGACATGCCGCCCCACGACGAGACCATCCCGTGCGGCCCGTCGATCTCGTAGTGCAACCCCTCGAACCCGTAGCTCGCGAGCTTGCGCGACTCGTCCGCCACCGCTTGCTTCGCGTGCAGCACGGGTGCGTGGTAGAACTCCGCGAACGCGTCGATGAAGAGCTTCCAGTTGGACGCCACCTCGGCGCGGTAGCGGTGCACCTGGGTCATCCGGTGGAACGGGTAGCCGACGAGCCCGGCGCCGAGGTCGCCCATGTGCTCGGCCAGCGAGGTCGTGTTGTCGGGGTCGAGGTGCACGAACACGAACCCCTCCCACACGTCGCACTGGACCGGCACCAGCCCGTGGGTGGCACGGTCGAGGTCGAAGAACTCCTCCTCCTGCTGCACGAAGGTCAGCTCGCCGTCGAGCCCGTAGCGCCACCCGTGGTACTTGCAGGTGAACTGGCGGCAGGTGCCGGAGGTCTCCTCGCCGGGGTGGTCCGACCACACGAGCTTGTTGCCCCGGTGCCGGCAGATGTTGTGGAACGCCCGCACCCCGCCGTCCGCGTCCCGGACGACCACGATCGACGTGCGTGCCACGTCCAGCTCGCGGGTGAAGTAGCTCCCGGTGCGGGGGAGCTGCTCGACCCGGCCGACGTTGAGCCAGTTGCGCCGGAAGATCGCGTCACGCTCGAGCTCGTAGTGCTCCGGTGAGATCGAGTCCTCGTAGGACACCGGACCCGTCCCGAGGCCCGGGTGGTGCTCGGTCCAGCTGCCCTCGGCCGGCTTCGGGAAGTGTGCCATCGCCCTCGCTCCTGCCAGATCGGCGTACGCGGCACACGGTAGCAGGCCTTTCGCGGAGCGAGAACGATGTTTCCGCCCCGAAGCTTCTGCCGCTCACGCCCCTCGGAGGTCGTCGTCGAGCTCGACGCCGGCGGAGTTCAGGAACATGGCGAGCGTCTCGTACGCGCCCACCGTGAAGATCAGGTCGATGACCTGGCGCACGTCGAGCCCCGAGCGCAGCTCCGCCCAGGTCGGCTCGGAGATGCACGCGGCGGCGACCAGCTCGTCGACCGCCCGGAGCAGCACGGCATCCACCCGTGACCAGCCCTCCGCGTCCGGCCCCCGTGCGATCCGCTCGACCTCCTCCGGCGACATGCCCACGTCCGCTGCGATGACCGCGTGCTGGGCCCGCTCGTACTCGCAGCCGCGCAGCGCCGCCACCCTCAGGACGATCATCTCCCGCTGGCGCTGGCTGAGCGTCGTCGCGAACTGTACGTGCCCGTTGAACGCGTGGTAGGCGGCGGTCAGCTGCGGGTGGTGGGCGAGGGTGCCGAGCACGTTGAGCCCCTTGGGTCGGTCCTCGCGCCGCTCGGGCAGCGGGTGGCGGGGCTTCGGCGGCACCAGGGCGGCCAGCGCGTCGCGCATCTCGGGCGGCCACTCCCGCGGGGGGATCGGGTCGAGTCGGGGCATGGTTCGCTCCTCGTTCACTCCGCGGGCGGGAGCGTGCCCGCCCGGAGCCGCTCGCGCAGGACGAACTTCTGCACCTTTCCCGACGGGGTGCGCGGCAGCTCCTCCACCACGTGCAGCGACTCGGGCCACTTCTGCCGCGCGAGTCCGGCGCCATCGAGGTGGCGGCGCACCTCGTCGAGGGTCGGGGCCGTCTCGCCGGGGCGCAGGAGCAGCACCGCCGCGGCGCGCTCCCCCATCCGCTCGTCCGGTGCGGCGACCACGCTCACCTCGGCCACGCCGGGCAGGGTCGCGACGAGCTCCTCCACCTCCCGGGCGCTGACGTTCTCGCCACCCCGGATGATCACGTCCGAGATGCGGTCCGTGATCGAGAGGTACCCGTCGGCGTCGAGCACACCGATGTCGCCGGTGCGGTACCAGCCGTCCGCGTCGACCGCCGCGTCGGTCAGTTCGGGGTCGGTGTACCCGATGAACAGGTCGGGCCCGCGGCTGAGCACCTGCCCGTCCGGGTCGAGCCGGACCTCGACCCCCGGGAGGGCGCACCCGTCGGTGCGCAGCCGCTTCTCCTCCGGGTCGTGCACGCGGCAGCCGGTGATGGACGGGTGCTCGGTGCTGCCGTAGGAGCGGAACGCCGCGATGCCGAGGTCCCTCGCCCGTTCGGTGACCGCCTCGGGCACGGGTGAGCCGCCGAGGCCGGCGAAGGGCATGAGTCGCAGGTGGTCCTCGGTGAAGTCGGGGTGGTCGAGGAGGCTGGTGAGGAAGTACGTGGCACCGCCGGCCATGCCGAGGCCCCGGTCGGCCATCAGGCGGAGCACGTGCCCCGGGTCCCAGACGTCGAGCATGTTCACCGGCGAGCGCCGCAGGAGCGGCACCACCAGCGCGTTGAGCATGCCGATGAAGTGCCCGACGGGCGCGGCGGTGATCGTGTCGGGGCCGCCGGTGGGGAACATCCAGTCGAGCTGGCGTGCCTCGAAGCCGAGCGTGTCGTGGGAGTGCACCACCCCCTTCGGCTCGCGGGTGGTGCCGGAGGTGAAGCCGATCAGTGCGGGGGCGGAGGGGTCCACCTCGGCCGGCCCGTCGAGCGGGTCCGCGTCGAGCAGGTCCGCGAAGCGCGCCGCGCCGGGCGGCAGCGCGGTGCCCGGGTCGTCGGTGACCACGATCCAGTCGGCCCCCGGCGTGGCCGCGAGCACGTCGCGGTACGTGGCGAGGTGGTCGACGTGGCCGAACCCCGACGGGGTGACCACGACCGCCGGGCACGTGACCCGGACGATGTGTTCCACCTCGCGGCGGCCGTAGAAGTGCACGACCGGCACCACGACGGCGCCGAGGTAGAGCGCCGCCCAGAACGCGATGCCTGCCTCGACCCAGTTCGGGAGCTGCACGACCACCACGTCACCCGCGGCGACTCCCCGCGCGCGCAGCGACGCCGCGAACGTTCGGGCGGCGCGGTCGAGGTCCGCGAACGTGCCGGACCAGGGCCGCTGCTGCGAGTGCACCACGAAGGGGGCGCCGCCCGCCGCGCCGAGCCCCTCGGCGACGACCTGCCCGAGCGAGCGGCCCTGCCAGTGGCCCTGCTCCCGGTACGCGGCCGCGAGGTCCGCGGGCACCTCCCGCAGCCCCCAACCGTCCACCTGCGTCCCCTGCCGTCGCATCACGCCCCCCGGTCGCGTCGCTGGTGACCCGACCGACCGTAGCGCCAACGTCGTTGCTGCTGAGTGAGAACGTCATTATCGTCTCACGCGTGGCCCATGCTCCCGTCACCGGCACGATCGTGATCGAGGTGGACGGCCGGACCGGGACCGCGGAGCACCGCCCCGGAACGACGATCCTCCAGACGGCGAGGCAGCTCGGGCTGGACCCGCCCTACTCGTGCGAGGCCGGCAACTGCGCCACGTGCATGGCCCGCCTCGTCGAGGGCACCGTCACCATGCACGTCAACGACGCCCTCACCGACGAGGAGGTGGCGGAGGGGTGGGTGCTCACCTGCCAGTCGGTGCCGACCTCCCCGACGGTGCACGTCGTCTACGGGTACGACTGAGCGAGGAGCGACACGTGGGTGCCACCCCGACCGAGGACCTGATCGAGCTGACCCAGACCCTCGCCCGCTACGCGGTCGGCATGACCAAGGGCGACCTCGACACCGTGCTCGACACCTTCACCCACGACGGGACCTACAGCGCCTTCGGCGACACCTATCCGCTCGCCGACTTCCCACGCCTGGTGGAGGCCGCGCCCAAGGGGCTGTTCCTGGTCGGGCCCCCGGCGGTCGAGCTGGACGGGGACCGCGGCACCGGGGAGCAGCCCCTGTGCTTCGTCGACCAGACGAACCACGACATGCGCATCGGTTGGTACACCGACACCTAC
>CBFGTJ010000065.1:0-14885 GCA_965651815.1 uncultured Microthrixaceae bacterium
CCGCCGCCCACGAACACGACGAGCGCGCCGCCGGGGTCGATCGAGGCGATGCTGCCCCCGCCGGCGCCGATCGTCTGCACGTCGAGCGACGGCATCCGGATCGGGAAGCCCGCCACCTCGCGCTCCGCGGCGGGTGCCGGCTCGCCGTCGAGGATCAAGCACACGTCCGTGCTGGTGCCGCCCATGTCGAAGCTGATCGCGTCCGGGTGGCCGCACGCTGCGGCCACCGCCGCGGCCGCTCGCACACCCGCCGCCGGACCGGACAGCAGCAGCGACGCCGGCAGCTCGCCCGCGGTGTCGACGCCGACCAGTCCGCCGCCGGAGGTCATCACCACGACGACGTCGGCGAGCTGCGAGATGCCGCGCAGGTACGGCCGGCACACCGGTCGCAGGAAGGCGTTCACGACGGTGGTGGAGCTGCGCTCGTACTCGCGGAACTCGGGCGAGACCCGGTGCGAGGCCGACACGTCGTGACCGGCCCGCTCCAGCGCGTCCGCGAGGGCCCGTTCGTGCTCGGGGTTCAGGTCCGCGTGCAGCAGGCACACCGCGACGGCCTCCACGTCCCCCGGCAGCGCGGGCAGCCCGTCGGCGCGCAGCGGCTCGAGCACCTCACCCGCCGCACCCAGCCGCTCGACCACCTCGAAGCGCAGCTCGCGGGGCACCAGCGGCTCGGGGCGGTCGGCCCAGGGGTCGTACAGCGACGGCCGGTGCTGGCGGCCGATCTCGACGAGGTCCGCGCACCCCTGGGTCGTCACCAGCGCGACCCGCGCCCCGCGACGCTCCAGCAGCGCGTTCGTCGCGACGGTCGTGCCGTGCGCGAGCACCCGCGGGCGGCGGCCGCCAGCCAGGTGACCGATCCCCTCGCGGACCGCGTCGCCGGGGTCGTGCGGCGTGGACGGGATCTTCAGGATGCGCCCGTCCGTGCCGACGATGTCGGTGAAGGTCCCTCCGCTGTCCGCACCGACCCGCACGCCGCCGACCGTAGCGCCGGCCGGCGGGCCACCCGGGCAGCGACGGGCCCCGGACCCGACGGTGGAGCGGAGCACGATGAGCACACAGCACGACGAGCAGTCGACGGCCCTGCGAGGCTTCCCCGGCGGGCGGCCACGGCTCCCCCGCCTGAACCGCCCGGCGAAGCTGGTGGACGACGAGGACGCGGCGACCGAGGCGGAGGACGCGGAGTCCACGGCGACCACGGCGACCGCGACCGAGGACGGTCAGGAGGTCCGCGAGGTCGACGGCACCTTCTTCGACTACTTCACGACCGAGTCGCTGTTCGGGAGCACCGACGAGGCGCGCGCGGCCGAGGACGGCGACGAGACCGCCGCCGCCTACGCCGTGCTCGGACTCACGAGGCAGGCCTCCTGGAAGGAGGTCACCCGCGCCCACCGGGAGCTGGTGGCGATGCTCCACCCGGACCGGTACGTCGACGCGGACGACGACCTCCGGGAGGCGGCCGAGCGCCGGGTGCGGGACGTCAACGAGGCGTACGCCCTGCTGCGCAAGCAGCGCAGCCCCCAGCGCGCCTGACCAGCTCAGCGCGCCTGACCTGCCCAGCGCGCCTGACCAGCCGGACGACCTCAGGTCGGGTCGATCTCGAGCGGCCAGACGTCGTCGCCGAGCGCCTCGGTGAACCGCTTCAGCAGCAGCTCCGCCTCGGGGTCGCGCCCGTCGGTCACGACGATCGCGCCGGACGACACCGAGCGCAGCCACCCGTCGCGCCGCGCCAGCGCGGCCCGGCGTCCCTGCCCGTCCCCCGGGCGCTTCCGCTCGAGGGTCACGACCTCCCGCGCCGCCGCGCACCCACGCTCGAAGCGCGCCAGCTCCGCCTCGGGCCACCCGGCCGCCGGGTCCGGGTAGGGCAGCACGACGACGTAGGGCACCCCGGCGTCGCCCGCCGCGAGCGCCCCGAGCTCCTCGGCACCCGGTCGCAGCCCGGTGAGCACGACGAGGTCGGGGTGCAGCGTCGCCTGCGCGGAGAGCACCGCCGCCAGCTGGCGCCGCACCAGCTCGCCGCGCTCGGACCCGACGAGGTCGTCGGTGCGCAGCCCCACCACCGCCCACGGCGTGCCCTCGGGGACCCGGCCGTCCCGGGCGCGGGCCGGTGACGCGGCACCCGGTGCCGGCGCACCGGCGACGTCCGGCTCGCCGAGCTGGTCCGCCCGCGGCGGCTCGCTGCCCGACCCGCCACGACCCGAGCGCGCCGCGGCCACCGCGAGGCGGTCCACCAGGTCGTTCATCGGGTCGTCGCCGTGGCCCTTCACCCAGTCGAAGGTGACGTCGCCGCGCTCGACCACCAGCTCGACCAATGGCTCCCACAGGTCGCGGTTCGCGACCGGCTCCTTCTTCGAGTTCTTCCAGCCCCGCTCGATCCAGCCGCGCCACCAGCCGTCGCGGAAGCAGTTGACGACGTAGGTGGAGTCGCTGACGACGTGGAGCGGGCCGTCGATCGCCTCGACCGCGCGCAGCGCCGCGGTGATCTCCATGCGCTGGTTCGTGGTGTCCGGTTCGTAGCCCGAGGCCCACGCACCGCCGGGCACGGCCCACGCCCACCCGCCCGGGCCCGGGTTCCCGCGGCAGGCGCCGTCGGTGTACACGACCGTCGCGCCGGGTCGTCGATCGGGGGTCTCGGTCCGGGGCACGGCGGCACGCTACCGCCCGTAGTGTGGGGTCCACGCCCCTCACGGAGGACGGACATGATCATCGACGGCTTCGCCCACCAGTTGCCCGACATCGATCCGGCGGAGACCTCGGAGTGGCTCGACTCACTCACCGCAGTCGTCGAGCAACGAGGCCAGGCCCGGGCCCAGTACCTCCTGACCCGACTCCTCCAGCGATCCCGCGAGCTGTCCGTCGGGACCCCGGCGAGCGTGTCCACGCCGTACGTCAACACGATCCCGCCGGAGGAGGAGCCGTGGTTCCCCGGTGACTGGGAGCTCGAGCGGCACATCCGCGCCTACATCCGCTGGAACGCCGCGGTGATGGTCGTGCGGGCGAACAAGACCGCCGACGCGATCGGCGGCCACCTGTCGACCTTCGCCAGCTCCGCCGCGCTCTACGAGGTCGGCTTCAACCACTTCTTCCGCGGCAAGGACGACGGCCGCCCCGGCGACCACGTCTACATCCAGGGCCACGCCGCGCCGGGCATCTACGCCCGGGCCTACCTGGAGCACCGCCTCGACGAGGCCGACCTCGACCGGTTCCGCCGCGAGATCGACACGCCGATCGAGGAGCCGCCGACCTCGGGCCGCGGCCTGTCGTCGTACCCGCACCCGCGGCTCATGCCCGACTTCTGGGAGTACCCGACGGTCTCCATGGGGCTCGGGCCGATCATGTCGATCTACCAGGCCCGGTACAACAAGTACCTCCAGAACCGCCGGATCGACGACACCCACGACAGCAGGGTCTGGTGCTTCCTCGGTGACGGCGAGGTCGACGAGCCCGAGACCCTGGGCGCGATCTCGCTCGCGTCGCGCGAGCACCTCGACAACCTGACCTGGGTCGTCAACTGCAACCTGCAGCGCCTCGACGGCCCCGTGCGCGGCAACGGCAAGATCATCCAGGAGCTGGAGGCGATCTTCCGCGGCGCCGGGTGGAACGTCATCAAGGTCGTGTGGGGCCGCGGGTGGGACGAGCTGCTCGCCCAGGACGTCGACGGCGTCCTGCTCAACAAGATGAACACGACCGTGGACGGTGAGTTCCAGCGGTACGCGGTCGAGCCGGGCTCCTACATCCGCGAGAACTTCTTCGGCCCGGACCCGCGCCTGCGCGCCATGGTCGAGCACCTCACCGACGAGCAGCTCGAGCACCTGCCCCGCGGCGGCCACGACTACCACAAGCTCTACGCCGCCTACTCGGCCGCGGTGGAGACCAAGGGCATGCCCACCGTCATCCTCGCCAAGACGATCAAGGGCTGGACCCTCGGCAAGGGCTTCGAGGGCCGCAACTCGACCCACCAGATCAAGAAGATGACCGCCGAGCAGCTGATGGAGCTGCGGGACCGGCTGCACCTGACCGACGTGCTGCCCGAGTCCGCGTTCGACGGCGACATGCCACCGTACGTGCGCCCGCCGCTCGACTCGCCGGTCACCCAGTACCTGCTGGACCGGCGCCGGGCGCTGGACGGGCCGCTGCCCAAGCGGATGGTGCACATCCGCCGCCCCCTCACCCTCGCGGAGGACACGGCGTACAAGGAGCTGTACGAGGGCTCCGGCCAGCAGGAGGTGTCGACGACCACCGCGTTCACGCGCCTGCTGCGCAACCTGTGCCGCGACGAGCGCATGGGGCCGCGGGTCGTGCCGATCATCCCCGACGAGGCGCGCACCTTCGGCATGGACGCGCTGTTCCGCGAGTTCGGCATCTACGCCGCCCAGGGCCAGCTGTACGAGCCGGTCGACCACGACCTGCTGCTGTCGTACAAGGAGTCGACCGACGGGCAGATCCTCGAGGAGGGCATCACCGAGGCCGGCTCGTTGGCCTCGTGGATCGCGGCGGCGACGAGCTACGCGACCCGGGGCGTGCCGGTCGTGCCCTTCTACACCTTCTATTCGATGTTCGGGTTCCAGCGGGTCGGCGACCTGATCTGGGCCGCGGCGGACGCACGGGCCCGCGGGTTCCTCATGGGGGCGACCGCGGGTCGCACGACGCTCCTCGGCGAGGGGCTGCAGCACGCGGACGGCCACAGCCAGGTGCTGTCGACGACGGTGCCGGTGTGCCGCAGCTACGACCCGGCGTTCGCCTACGAGACGGCCGTGATCGTCAAGGACGGCCTGTCGCGCATGTACCCCGACGGCGGCGGCGAGGGCGGCGAGGACGTCTTCTACTACCTCACCCTCTACAACGAGAACTACTCGATGCCGCCGATGCCGGCCGGGGTGGAGCAGGGCGTCGTCGAGGGCCTGTACCGCTGGGCCGAGGCCCCGGAGGTGAACGGACCGCGGGCGACGCTGCTGTTCTCGGGCGCCACCTACCGCTGCGCGCTCGCCGCGCGCGACGAGCTGGCCTCGGTCTACGGCGTGGGCACCGAGCTGTGGTCCGCGACCAGCTACCAGCAGCTGCGCATGCAGGCGCTCGAGGTGGAGCGGTGGAACCGCCTGCACCCCTCCGCCGCGCCACGCACGCCGCTGGTGACCCAGAAGCTGGAGGACTCGAAGGGACCGATCGTGGCGGTCACCGACTACATGCGGATGGTGCCCGACCAGATCGCACGGTGGGTGCCGCGCCGGTTCATGCCGCTCGGCACCGACGGGTTCGGCCGCTCCGACACGCGCGAGGCGCTGCGGCGCTACTTCGAGATCGACGCGCCGAGCATCGTGCTCACGGTGCTCACCGAGCTCGTCGCCGAGGGTGCGATCGTGCCCGCGGCGCTCGAGGACGCGATCGCCCGCTACAAGATCCCCACCGACGGCCCCGTGCCCTGGCACGACTGAGCAGGTCCGCCGGGGCGGTTCCCCGGCCGGTGCGTCGCGGCGCCGGCGGTCAGTGGTCGGGCGCGTAGCCCGCGATCAGGCGGGCGTGCGCCTCGTCCAACTTCCGGGAGTACTCGTCGGGGCCGTGGGTGGCAAGCACGTGGAGCCGCCCGCCGGCGAGCAGGAAGCGGATCCGGCTGGCGCGCTCCCCCTCGGGTGCGGCGACCACGGAGTCCTTCGCCCGCCCGACGCCGACGAGCACGTCGCGCCGGACCGTCTCGACGCCCAGCTCCTCCTCGAGGAGGAACCGGTCGACGAGCAGGTCGAACCCCGCGTCGTCGAGCCCGTCGAGGTCACGGCCCAGGTCGGTCGACAGCACCGCGATGCCGCCCTCGTCGCCGAGCTCGACCTCGAACCCGTGGTACGTGCCACGGGCCGGGTCCGCGGGGTCGACCGGTTCCGAGCGCTCCACGGCGCCGACCGGCAGCTCCGCGCTGAAGCGGCCCTCGGTCGAGGTGACCCGCGTCCACGCGGAAGGGACGACGACCGGCGGCGGGTCGGCCAGGCCGAGCGAGACGAACGTGGAGGCGAGGGGGCCCTCGCCGCGCATCGCCATCGCCCCGAGGCCGGTGAGCACCGCGACGACGACCAGCGCCACGATCGAGCGGACCGCGACGCGCCGGGTCCGAGCCGGGTCGCGGTAGCTCACCGCCCGGCCACCGATGCCCGGCGCGGGCCGCTCGAGCAGCATCGTCCCGGGCCGGCCGCCGCCGGGCGCCATCGAGGGCGGCGGGCCGGTGAGGACGAACTCGTCGCCGCGGAGCTCGTCGATCGGGAACGTCACGCGCTGCCCCGTTCGGCACGAGTCGCACAGCGACTGGCCGTCGGGGACGAGGAACGAGCAGCTCGGGCACTCCTTCACCGGTGCGCTCCCCGCGTCGGAGCGTGCGGAACCTCGGGTTCGGCGTGGCGGTGTCGGCGGTGCTGCACGGGGGATCCTCCGTCGTCCTGCCGCGTGCCATCGACGGCGCCGGGCGGCTCCTTGAACCCTTTGGGCCGGCCGCCCCATGGCGCAGGTCCGAGCGGCCCATCCGGCCCGGGGCCCGCGGAGCCCCTCGACGCCGGTTGGCTAGCCTCTGGCGCCATGGCCACTCCGACGATCCCGATCACGGGGGACGACGCCGCGGACCAGTTCCTCGTCGAGGATCCCCTCGCCCTGCTCATCGGCATGCTGCTCGACCAGCAGGTGCCCATGGAGTGGGCGTTCCGTGGGCCGATGACCCTCCGCGAGCGGCTCGGCGGCGAGCTGGACGCCGAGGCGATCGCCAACATGGACGTCGAGGAGTTCGTCGCGGTCTGCGCCGAGAAGCCGGCCATCCACCGCTTCCCCGCCGCGATGGGCCGGCGGATCCACGAGCTGTGCAACGAGCTCGTCGAGCACTACGGCGGCGACGCGGGCGCGGTGTGGCGCGACGTCGACGACGCCCGCGAGCTGCACCGCCGCCTGCGCCAGCTGCCGGGCTACGGCGAGGAGAAGACGAAGATCTTCATCGCGATCCTGGCGAAGCGCCTCGGCATCCGCCCCGAGGGCTGGGAGGAGGTCGCCGCGCCCTTCTCCGACGACCAGCCTCGCTCGGTGGCCGACGTCGACTCGGAGGAGTCGCTCGGGCGGGTGCGCGAGTGGAAGAAGGCGATGAAGGCGGCCAAGCGCTCCAAGCAGGACGACCCCGTCTGAGGGGCCGCCGCGGACGCGGCTCAGTCGGCGGCGGGTGCGACCTTGTGCTCGATGTGCTGGCGCACCAGCCAGCCGAGGAACACCGCGACCGCGCGGGGGTCGTGACGCAGCTCGTGGCCGGCGCCGCTGATGAGCCGGAACTCCGCGGACCCGTGCGCCTCGACCAGCGCCCGCCCGTCCGCGGGTGGGGTCAGGTCGTCGCTGTCGCCGTGGACCACCAGCAGCGGTCGAGGAGCGAGCGCCTTCGCCGCGTCGACCGGGCGGACCGCCTTGAGCGCCGCGGCCCACTTGTCGAAGTCGGGCGGGAAGTCCGGGTCCTTGATCACCTGCACGTGGCGGGCGTGCACGAGCAGCCGGCGCGGGTTGCGGGCCCAGTCGTCGAAGTCGCCCGGCGTCGCCAGCGCCGCGACGCCCCGCACCGACGGGTTGCGGGCCCCCTCCGCCACGACCAGTGAGCCTCCGGTGCCGAAGCCGGCGAGCCACACGCCGTCGGTGCCCAGCTGCTGGAGGTGCTCGACCGCCGCGTGCACGTCGTCGAGCCAGCCGTCGAGCGAGAAGTTGCCCTCGGCGGCACCGCAGCCGCGGAAGTTCATGGTGAGCACGACCCACCCGAGCTCGTTGGCGATCCGCTGCGCGAGCTCGGGGAACGACTGCCCCGACCGCGGCGACTCACGGCCGCGGGTCGGGAACCCGTGGCACAGCACCAGGCCGGGTGAGCCCGGGATCCCGTCCGGCGGGATCGCGAGGTGGCCGCTGAGGATCAGGTCGCCGGAGCGGAACCGGTAGTCCATGGCGGGGATCCCCCCGCCACGTGCCTCCTCACCGGCCTGCGCCGCGCGGCCCTCCACGGATCAGGCCTCGGCTGCCTCGGCGGTCGCGCGCTGCTTGGCGTACAGGCGGTAGCCCCGGTTGCGTGCCTCGGCCAGCGTGTCGGGACCGAAGCAGAGGTACGTCTCGGCCTCCATGAGCTCTTCGATCAGGTGCTCGTCCTCGGGTCCGAGCGCGTCGACGTCGTAGACGACCTGGGTCCGCTTGTCACCGATGTAGCGATGGTGTTCGAACTTCCCGGGCCGATCCATGTCTGCTCCCACTGCTAGGCGGTCGCCGACATGGTACGCGCGACGTGCTCAGCCGAGATCATCGAGGATCTCCCGCAGCTCGTGGCGGACGCGCCGCAGCTCCTCGCGGTGCAGCACCGACAGCGCGGCGAGCTTCTCCCTGCCCTCCTCGGTGAGGGACACGAGCTGCCGGCGGCGGTCGGCGGGGTCGGCGGCGAGCGACACGAGGCCCGCCTCCTCGGCCCGGCGAGCCAGCTCCAGCGTCGAGTGCGGTCGCGACTGCAGGACCTCCGCGAGGTCCCCGACCGATGGGGGGCCGGGCTCCGGCCACCCCCGGATCGCGAGCAGCAGCTGGTGCTGGGCGGGGGTGAGCCCGACCTCGCGGGCGGAGAGCTCCGAGAACCGCAGGAACACTCGCAGCCGGTGCCGGAACCGGGCCAGCGACCGGTACTGGCGGTCCGAGAGCGGCTTCACGTCGCCCCCCGGACGCCCGCGGCGCGCCCCGGACCTGACAAACACATCGTGAGGCGATGTATCTTGGGGCCGGTGACCCCGGCGGAACCCTCCCGAGCTGCCGACCCGACGCGTGACATGGTCTCGTTCTACCGGCTGATCGGCGGCGCCATCGCGCTCGGCCTCGCCGCGAGCGGCGGCGCGTTCGTGCTCGTCAAGCTCATCGGCCTCATCACGAACCTCGCGCTGCTGCACCGGTGGGGCTGGGAGCTGCCGCCGTCCCGCTCGATCCCCGCCGGGCCGGCACTGCTGCCGGTCGCCATGGCCGGTGGGCTCGTGGTGTCGCTGCTCGCCCGCTGGGCCCCGACGATCCGCGGCCACGGCATCCCCGAGGCGATGGAGGCGATCCTCACGAAGCAGAGCCGGATCTCGCCCCGCACGGCGGTCGCGAAGCCGGTGTCGGCGGCCGTGGCCATCGGCACCGGCGGGCCGTTCGGCGCGGAGGGCCCGATCATCGTGACGGGCGGGGCGCTCGGCTCCCTGCTCGGCCAGGTGCTCCCCTGCTCACCGGCGGAGCGCAAGGTCCTGCTGTGCGCCGGGGCGGGCGCGGGGATGGCGGCGACGTTCGGGGCGCCGCTGGCCGCGGTGGTGCTCGCGGTCGAGCTGCTGCTGTTCGAGCTGTCCCTGCGGGCGCTGATCCCGCTCATCGTCGCGACGAGCATCGCCGGGGGCATGCACTCGTGGATGTTCGAGCAGGGCCCCCTGTTCGCCGTGCCGGCCCACGACTTCATCGGCCTCCGGTCGATGCCCGCGTTCGCGGTGCTCGGCCTCGCGTGCGGGGTGCTCGCCGCGGTGGTCGGCAAGGGGCTGTTCGTCGTGGAGGCGGGCTTCCGGCGCCTCCCCCTCGACGACCTCTGGCACCCGGTGCTGGGCGCCGCCGGCTTCGCGCTGGTCGGCATGGTCGTCCCCGGCGCGCTGGGCGTCGGCTACGACGAGATCGGCGACGTGCTGGGCGGACACCTCGCGCTCGGCACGATGGCGGCGCTGCTCGTGGCCAAGCTGCTCGCGTGGTGGCTCGCGCTGGGGTCCGGCACCTCCGGCGGCACCCTCGCACCCCTGTTGCTCGTGGGCGGTTCGTTCGGCGCGCTGTTCGGGCACGCCGCGCTGCAGGTGCTGCCGGGCCCCCAGCCGTCGATCTCGGCGTTCGGCATGGTCGCGATGGCCGCCACGTTCGCCGCCGCGACGCGCACCCCGTTCACGTCGATCGTGTTCGTCTTCGAGCTGACCCGCGACTACGACGCGGTGCTCCCGCTCATGGGCGCGACCGCGCTCGCCGTGGTCGTCGCTCGGCTGCTGCTCCACGAATCGCTGATGACCGAGAAGCTCGAGCGGCGGGGGCTGACCGTCGACAACACCTACGAGGCCGATCCGACGCGGATGACGCCGGTCGAGGCGGTGATGAGCGCCCCGGTCGACACGATCCCCGCCGGCGCGGACGTCGAGGCGGCGCGCCGGATCGTGGCGGAGGGCGCCCACAGCGGGTACCCGGTCGTGGACGACGAGGGCCGCTGCGTCGGCATGCTCACCCGAACCGACGTGCTGGCGGGCGCCGCGGTCCCGCCCGGCGCGCCGGTGCTCGACCTGGCGAGCACCGACATCGTGGCGGTCGCCCCCGACGCCCCGGTGCGCCACGCGCTCGGGCTGATGGTCACCGAGGAGGTGGAGCACCTGCCGGTGGTGCGCGACGGGCGGCTGGTCGGCATGTGCACGCGGACCGACGTGCTGCGCGCCAGGGCCGCCCTCGACGCGCAGGAGCAGCCGGACCCCGGCTGGGTGAACGTGGGGCTCAGCCTGCGGGCGGTCCCTCGAGGCGTGGCCCGATCGCCCCGATCGCGTCGTAGTACTCGAGCTCGACGTCGAGGATCGTGACGACGTCGGCGTCGTCGATCTCGAGGCCCTCCTGCTCGACCCGCCCGAGCACGTACGCGATCGGCTCGTCGTCGGGCACCACCACGAGCGACGAGGCGACGTCCTCCGCGGTGCGCTCGGACGCGATCCCCTTGCGGGCCAGGTACTCGCAGTGGAACAGCAGCACGCTGTGGAGGTCGTCGTAGGAGAGTCGTGCGGTGACCTCGTCGGGAAGCCGGTCCGCGACGAACTCGACCGCCTCCTCGAGGTCGTAGACGCTCCGCCGGGGCCGCTGCGCGAGCGACCTGCTCACGACGCCGACCGAGACCGCGGCGATGACGAACGTCGCCGCGACGGCCAGGGCGATCCACAGCCACATGCCGTCATCGTAGGGGCCGGGCCGCCGCCCTCAGGCCTCGACCACCCCGTCGCAGATGCGCACCGTGCGGTCGGTGAACCGGGTGATCCGGTCGTCGTGGGTGACGACCACCGCCGCGGTGCCCCGGGACTTCATCTCGGTGCGGATCAGCTCCATCACCTGCTCGCCCAGCTCCGTGTCGAGCGCCGAGGTCGGTTCGTCGAACAACACGAGCTCGGGCTCGTTCATCAGCGCCCTGCCCACCGCGACGCGCTGGCGCTGGCCGCCCGAGAGCTGGCCGGCCAGGTTGTCGGCACGGTCGGCCAGGCCGAGCTCCTCGAGCAGCTGGTCGGCACGCTTCCTCGCGTCCCTCCGCCGTCGCCGACCGCCGAGCTCGTCGACCACCATCAGGTTCTCCCTCGCCGTGAGGAACGGCACGAGGTTGACCGACTGGAACACGAACCCGACCGACTCCAGGCGGAACCGTGCGAGCTCCTTGGGACCCAGGTCGCTGATGTCGCGGCCAGCGACGCACACCCGTCCCTCCGTGGCCCGCAGCAGCGCGCCCGCGATCGAGCACAGCGTCGTCTTGCCCGACCCGGACGGCCCCACCAGCGACACCATCTCGTCGGCCTCGACCGTCAGGGTCGCGTGGTCGAGCGCCACGATCTCCTCGCCGCCGACCTCGTAGGTCTTGCGGACATCGGTCAGCTGCAGTGTGGGGGTCGTCACGTCGTGCCTCCGATGGCCGAGGCCGGGTCGATGCGGAGCACCCGGCGGAGCGAGAACGCGGACCCGATGACGGCGGCGACCAGCAGGGATGCGACGCTGCCGAGCACCCGCGCGGGTGACAGCTCGTAGGGGATCGACCCGGCGGGGATGGCGAGGTCGAGCGCCACGGCGACCACGACGCCGAGGAGCGCGGCAGCCGCGGTGACGGCCACGGCCTGCAGCACGACGCCGCCGAACAGCGTCGAGGACCGGGCCCCGAGCGCCTTGAGCACGCCGTACATGCCGATGCGCTCGACGGTGAGCAGCGCGAAGAACAGCGCGACCACCACGACCGCGACGCCGACGGTCGCGCTGATGATCTGGTTGAACACGCTGCGCTGCTGCTCCACGCCGGGGATGGCGGCCGCGGCCGCCTCGACGCTGAGCGAGGTGGTCGCGCCGTCGGTGGCATCGTCGATCCACCCCGCCAGCTGCTCGGGGTCGACGCCGTCCGCCGCCCGGACGACCAGGGCCTGGAAGACCCCGTCCGCGAGCCCGGAGCCGGGACGGTTCTCGTTGAGGGTCGCCCGCCAGGTGTCGGGATCGACCCAGAGGGTCGCCTGGCCCGAGTACTGGAGCCCGTCGACGAACCCGGCGACCTCGATGGGCGTGCGTCGGGGCCCGAGCTCGAGGGTCATGCCCTCCCGCACCCCGTCCTCACGGAGCGACACGTCCGCCCACCCGGTGCCCGCGTCGAGCTCGTCGAGCGGTGGCACGCCGTCCGGTGCGAGCTCGTGGCCGAACACGACCACGTCCGCGAGGTCGCGGGGACCGGCCCCCGGGACCCTCGCGCCGAGCTGGGCGACCCCGATGCCGGCGCTGCCCTCGACGCCCTCGACCCCGTCGACGCTGCCGCGCAGGTCGGGGTCGATGCGGCTGCGGATGAACGACTCGTCGGAGCCGCTCGAGTACACGATCACGTCGCCGGGCTGGGCGAGCACGGCGGAGGTGGCCCCGGAGTCGAGACCGTCGAGCAGGCCGCCCAGCAGCATCAGCAGCGACGCGATGAGCGTCAGGATCACCGTCGCGGTGACGAAGCGCCCGGGCCGGCGCCGCAGCTCCCTCAGCGCGAGCTTCATCCGCCCACCCCCGAGCCCGTCGTCGCCTCGATCGGGTCGATCGCCAGCACGCGGCGCGCGGCGAACAGCGTGCTGAGCACGCCGAGCGCGAGCAGCAGCCCCGACCACGCCGCCACCGCCACCGGTGAGAAGGTCAGCGGGATGTCGCCGATGACCCGACCCGACAGCGGCCAGTACAGCAGGACCCCGAGCGCGATCCCCGCGACGAGGACGCCGAGCGCCTGCACCAGCAGCGACCGCACGAGCGCACCCGCGGGCACCCCGACCGCCCGCAGCAGCGTGAGCGAACCGGCCTTCTGCAGCGTCACGATCAGGAAGAAGAGCCCGGTGACGAGCGGGACGACGAGCGCGAAGAGCAGGAAGATCAGCTGGAACGACTGCCGCACCTGCGCGACCCCGGGGCTCCGGTCAGCCGCGTCCGCGCGGGTCAGCGCCTCGGCCTCCGGCACGGCCTCGTTGATGCGCTCCACGAGCTCCGCCGCGGTCACGCCCTCGGCGGGCTCGATCGTGACCGCGGACGGCAGTGCGCCGCGCGCGTCCGGGTTCGCCGCCGCGACGGTGCGCTCGTAGGTCCCGTAGTCGGTGAACAGGGTGGTGGTCGCCTGGAGCCCCACCTCGTCCGCCAGGCCGACGACGCGCAGCTCGTAGCCGCCGGGCTCGACGGTGAGCCGATCCCCCACGTCGAACCCCCGGTCCGCCGCGGAGGCGAGCGCGACGGCCTCACCGTCGCCGCCGGGCAAGCGGCCCTCCACGAGGGAGGTCGGCGAGCCGAGGCCCTCGGTGTCGTACCCGATCACGGCGACGCTCTCGGACCCGTCGTGGTCGGTCTCGACGGTCACCGTGCCCTGGCCCAGCCGCCCGGCGCGGCCGATGCCCTCGACGGCGCGCACGCGCTGTTCGAGGTCGGGGGTGACGACGCTGCCCTGGAGGGTGCGCCGCCCGTCGACGCTGTAGACGACCACGGGAGCGGACTGGTTGCGGATCGCCCCGACGAAGGACGTGACCAGCCCGTCCTGCAACGCCTGCTGGAACAGGATGAGCAGCACGAGCAGCGCGATCGACGCGACGAGCAGGCCGAATCGGACCTTGGCCCGCCGCACCTCCCGCCACGCGAGCGTCACGCCTGCCTCCGGTCCTGCACGCCGGAGTGTCTAGTCGCCGATCCGCCGCCGGCCACGGCGGCCCGGACGCGGAAGGTCCCGGCCACCCGGGCCGGGACCTTCCTCGCCATCAGGCGTCGGGAGGGTTCAGGGCTCGAAGACCTGGAAGGTCATCGTGGCCGAGCGCTCACCCTCCGAGAGCATCGGGCCGATCAGCGCACCGAGCCCGCCGCAGTCGTCGGCGCCGGGAGGCGTGATGTCGAAGTCGTCCTGGCTGACGGTCGCCACGCCGGTGTCGAGGTCGATCGCGCCCTCGAACTGGAACGACGTCACCAGGTCGCACGGCTGCGGCATGCCCTCGGGAGCGTTGAGGCCGACGAGCGTCATGGTGACGCCCATGTCGAAGCCGCCGACCCCGGTCGCGGGATCGAAGTTGCCGAGGGCGGTGCCGTCCTGGACCGCGGTGTAGTAGACGTCCATCGGGCCGAGCGGCGTGTTCGCGTTGAAGAACCCGTCGTCGATGCTGAGGTTCAGCGCGAAGTCGCCGTTGCCGCGGTTCCAGCTCCCGGACCCCTCGCCGGTGAACGGCACGGTGGTCGGGTCACCGTCGCCCTGGATCGTCACCTCGACCGTGCCGGGCCCGGAGAACTCGACGATGTCCGCAGGGGGCTCGCCCACGCAGGTCCACGCGTCGATGGGCGCCGCGTAGCCGTGGTCGACGAGCCGCGGCGGCTCGGCCACCGGGACGCCGAGGTTGGCGCACACGGTCGCCGCGTCGGCCTGCGTGTTCGCCCGGACGATGGTGCCGGACTCGGTCGTCACGCCCTGGCACGAGCCGTCCTCGGAGTACTGGCCCTCCTCGTCGAGGTAGGCCACCGCGTTGTTGAGCACGTTGGCGAGGCCGCTGAACGTGAAGTCAGGGACGCCCGGCTGCGTGCTGTCGATGCACCCGGGCTCCAGCCACGGGGTGACCGGATCGGGCTCGGGCGCCGGAGGCGGCACACATGCCGCTGCC
>CBFGTJ010000066.1:0-14792 GCA_965651815.1 uncultured Microthrixaceae bacterium
CGCCGAGCCCGTCGTAGTGGCGGTCGCCGACCATCACGCACTCGCCCGGGTCGGGGCGGCCGAGCCCGTCGAGCGCCCGGTCGATGACGCGGGTCTTGGTCGTCGCGGTGCCGTCCATGGACGCGGCGCCCACGGCCTCGAAGTGCCCGCGCAGGCCGAAGTGCTCGAGCATCACGTGCGTCGGGCCCTCGGCCTTCGAGGTGGCGGTCGCCAGGCGGTGCCCGCTGCGGGCGAGCGCCTCGATCAGCTCCGCCATCCCGGGGTACAGCTCCGCCTGGTACGCACCCCACTCCAGGTAGCGCTCCCGGTAGTGCAGGACCGCGTCGTCGGCGCGCTCCTCGGGCACGCCGGCCTCGACCAGCATCTCCCTCAGCGGAGGGCCGACGTTGGACGCCAGCACCTCACGTGGCGGCACGGGCAGGCCGAGCGCTGCGAACGCGTGCTCCATGCAGCCGACGATGCCCGCTTCGGAGTCCCACACCGTCCCATCGAGGTCGAACAGCACGATCACGGCAGCGAGGATCGCCGCTGCGCGACGGGAGCGCCAACCGCGGCGCGGGTTCGGGGAGGCCGCCGGCGGCGGGTAGCCTCCGCGCCATGCTGGACGTCCGAGCGATCCGCAACGACCCGGACGCCGTGAAGGCGTCGCTCGCCCGCCGCGGCGAGGACACCTCCGTGGTGGACGAGGTGCACCGGCTCGACGCCGAGCTCCGCTCCCTGTCGGGCCGGCGCGACCAGCTGCGCGCCGAGATCCGGGTGATCTCGAACGAGGTCGGCGCCCTCCACCGCGAGCAGCGACGGGAGGAGGCCGAGGAGCTCCAGGCCCAGAGCCGGGCGCTCGGCGCGGAGGAGAAGGAGCTCGACGAGCGTGCGGACGAGGTCGCGGCACAGCTGCGCGAGCTGTTGCTGCGCATCCCGAACCTGCCCGCGGACGACAGCCCGGACGGCGCCGGCGAGGAGGACAACGTCGTGCTGCGCGTCGAGCAGTACGACGAGTCCCGCTACGAGGAGCACCAGCGCGTGCCGCACTGGGTGATCGGGGAGGAGCTGGGCATCCTCGACGTCGAGCGGGCCGTGAAGATGTCCGGCTCGATGTTCGTGATGTACCGCGGGCAGGGGGCGCGGCTGGTGCGTGCGCTCGTGCAGTTCGCGCTCGACCGCAGCGCCGACCTCTACGAGGAGGTCCGGCCTCCGACGCTCGTGCGGACCGAGACGATGGTCGCCACCGGCCACCTCCCGAAGTTCGTCGACGAGGCGTACCACGTCGAGCGCGACGACCTCTGGGCGATCCCCACCGCCGAGGTGCCGCTCACCTCGCTCGCACGCGACGAGATCCTGCCCGAGTCGGAGCTGCCCCGTCGCTTCTGCGCGCACACCAGCTGCTTCCGGCGCGAGGCCGGCTCCGCGGGGAAGGACACCCGGGGGCTGCTGCGGGTCCACGAGTTCGACAAGGTCGAGATCCTCGCCTACTGCACACCCGACCAGGCGGCGGAGGTGCACGCCGAGCTGCTCGCCCGCGCCGAGGCGAACGTCCGCGACCTGGGGCTGGCCTACCGCATCGTCGACCTGTGCACCGGGGACCTCGGCAACAGCGCCGCCCGGACCTTCGACATCGAGGTGTACGCCCCCGGCGCCGACCAGTGGCTGGAGGTCAGCTCCGTGTCGTGGTTCAGCGACTACCAGGCACGGCGGGCCAACCTCCGCTACCGGCCCGAGGGCGGCCGCGGGACCGAGGTGCTCCACACACTGAACGGCTCCGCGCTCGCGGTGCCGAGGGTGTGGGCCGCGCTCGTCGAGACGTACCGGCAGCCCGACGGCACCGTGGCGGTGCCGGAGCCGCTGCAGCCGTACCTCGGCGGGGCCACCCGCATCGGCTGAGCCACCCGGATGGGCTGAGCCACCCGGATGGGCTGAGCGCGCCGACCGGACGCGCCGGCGGTCACCGGAGCCGACCCGGATCGCTCAGGGCACCAGGCGTCCCAGCCACGCCTCGCTCGTCAGCCAGACGAGCCCGGCGCAGCTCAGCACGCCGACCGCGACCTGCTGCCACCGCCGCTCCGCCCACTGGGCCAGGGCGACGACGAAGGGCACCACGACCAGCCCGTACCGCCCGAGCGAATCGGTGACCTGCGCGGAGAGGAGCACCACCAGCGAGGCCCCGGCGTACGCGAGCCACGACAGGGGCTGCCGGCGGCGCACCGCGACCACCGCCAGTCCGACCAACAGCGCCATGAACCCGAGGTTGTAGACGTCCCGGAAGTCGCCCTTCAGCGCCTCGCCGACCGGTTCGAGCACCCGGGTGAGGGGGTCCTGGAAGCCGCCCCGGATCTCCTGCTGGATCCGCACCGGCTCCCACCAGTCGCCGGTCGACGCGGCGATCCACGCCATGGCGGCGACCAGGCCGAGCACCGGCCCCACCAGGCCGACGACCACCTCGACCGGCCTCGGTCGGGGCCGCTGCCGGAGCAGCTCCACCGCGATGGCCACGACCACCAGCCCGCCGACCGGCCGGACCATCGCCGCGAACGCGCCGATCGCACCGGCGGCCACGAACGAGCGCCGCTGCAGCGCCAGGAGGACGCCGCACACCGCGACCAGCGCGAGCCCCTCGGAGTACGCGAACACGAGCGAGAACGCCGAGGGGAACACCGCGACCATCCACGCCGCCCGACGCGCGCACGGTCGGTCGCCCAGGGCCTCGACCACGAGCCGCCACAGCAGCACCGCCCCGGCGAGCGCCGCGAGGTTGTTCACGACCACGAGGGCGACGTCCTCCCGCCCGCCGACCAGCGGCGCGAGCACCCTTCCGAGCCCGGGGTAGACGGGGAAGAACCGCGACGAGCCGTCGACGCTCCCGTACCACTGCTCCGCGAGGACCCGGTACCAGGTGCCGTCCCAGGTCACGAGGCCCTCGCGGAGGTGCTGGTCGCCACGTGGCGTGTCGAGCACGTCGAGCATCCCGTGGGCGAGGAGGTGCCCCGCCGTGACGCAGACCCGCGCGAGGACCCAGCCGGCGAGGGCGGCGAGCACGCCCTCGCGCCAGCGGGGGGCGGCCCGCTCGTCCGCCCCCTCCGCCCGGCTCACGCCGGCGGGCGCAGCGCCCACAGGTTGGCGACCTCGTCGTGGCGGTCGTCGTCGCGCTCGACGAGCACGGTCACCTCGCGGCCGGCGGCGAGCAGGTTGAACACCTGCTCGCACCGGCCCTCGAAGGTCCGGTAGGTGAACGCCGCGACGACGTACACCGTCGTGTCGCCCGAGGTGCGCTCCTCGAGCGCCGCCACGAACTCCGCGGGGTCGGACGACTCGTTGCGCTCCCCGTAGTCGACCCAGTCGACGAACCGGGGGTCGCCGCCGCTCGGGTAGGGGACGACCTCCGGCGGGTCCTCCAGCTCCCGTTCGAGCTGCCGGTGGGTGGCGACGCCCAGCTGGTCGGGGCACGCCACCACCACCGCGTCGCCACCGTGGGCGGCGAGGTCCGCGGCGATCTGCTCCGCGACGACGTCGGTCTGGGACCGCTCGAAGCGCACGACCGAGATGCTGCCCCAGGTGCACGCGGCGACGATCGCCGCGAGCACCGCGGCGGCCACGAGCGGACGGCGCAGCACCGCGACGCCGGCGGCGACGCACAGGACGAACAGTGGGAAGACCACCGCCGCGTACCGGCTGGAGAACGTGTTGCCCGACACGTACGCGGTCAGCCAGCCGATCGCCATCGTCGCGGTGCCCACCACCACCTCCGGACGCACCCGCGCCGCGACGGGGTCGCCGAGCACCGTGCGCCCGTCCCGGCCGAGGACCGCGACCGCCGCGAGCCCCGCCAGCGCCGCGAGGAGGTACGACAGCAGCTGGGCGATGCCGAAGCGGGCACCCGCGAAGTCGACGAGCGTGATGACCGCGACCGAAGCGGGCCCGAAGCGCTCGCCCCACGGCGTGCCCGTGTGCTGCGCCTGGTACAGGAGGTCGGGCAGCCACGGCAGGAACAGGACGCCGCCCGCGGCGAGCGCGGCCAGGAGCGCGACCGCGCCGGCCCGCCGGGGCGCGTCGGGCGCGCGCCAGACCCTCCACAGGGCGAGCAGCCCGACCGCGGCGAGGAACCACATCGACCAGTAGTGGGTCCACAGCAGCGTCGCGGCCACGAGCGCCGCGCCGGCCGCCCGCGGCGCCAACCCCCGCGCGGTGCTGCCGAGCCTGCCCGACAGCAGGTCGTCGGCCAGGAGGTAGCCGCCGGTGACCAGCAGGATCACCAGCGAGTACATCCGCAGCTCCGCCGCGTAGCGGATGCCGAACGGCATCACCGCGGCGATGGCGAGCGCGGCCAGGCCCGTGCGGCGCGCCCCCAGGCCCTCCGCCCCCGCGCGGGACGCGAGGCGCCGACCGGCGAGGTAGGTGAGCGGCAGCGACAGCATCGAGCACACGCCCGGCAGCGCACGCAGCCACCAGTCGGAGCGACCGCCGATCGACGCCCAGAGGTGGGTGAGCACGTAGAACAGCGGCGGGTGCCCGTCCCGTCGCAGCGCCTCGGGGATCTCGCCGATCGGCAGGTCCGCGATGTTGGCGGTGAGCGCCTCGTCCAGCCACATCCCGGACCGGGGGAGGAAGCGGAGCACCGTGCCGACGGCGACGGCGACCGCGGTGACCCCGAGGAGGATGCGGTCGGGCTCCGGGCCTTGGTCCTGGCGGGCGGTCGACCCGGCGTGTGAGGTGTGCATCGGCGTCGGGTTGGTGCTCGTGGTGACGGGTTCGGTCGGCACGGGCCGACGACCGGCCGAGACTACCGGTCGCCCGGTCGCGTCCCGGTGACCAGCTCCCGCACCTGCTCGGCGACCACTGCGGTCGTCTCCGCCCACGTGGGGGTCCGGTGCGCGGCCGCGGCCCGCTCGCGCGCCGCGTGGTGCTCGGGGTCCTCGAGGTGGCGGGCGACGAGGCGGACCAGCCCGTCCAGGTCGTCGGGGTCGAAGAGCTCCGCTGCGCCGCCCGCCGCCTCGGGTTGGGCGCCACCCGTCGAGGCGAGGGTCGCCCGTCCGCGTGCGAGGGCCTCTCGCACCGGGACCCCGAGCCCCTCGTACCTCGACGGCGCGACGCACAGGAACGCGTGCTGGTAGAGCCACTCGAGCTCCTCGTCGTGCACGCCCCCGAGCCACAGGAGGCGCCGGTCCCGCTCCGGGTGGCGGCGGAGCCGGGCGACGAGGCGATCCACCATCCACCCCTCCTTGCCCACCAGCACCAGCCCGAGGTCCGGGTGCCGGGGCAGCAGCCGCTCGAACGCATCGAGCACCAGCTCCTGGTTCTTGCGGGGCTCGAGGGTGCCGACCACGAGCAGGAACCGCTCCATGCCGTCGGGCAGCGGCACCGGCCGCGGGTCGCGCACCTCGAGGTCGCCGCCCAGCGGCACCACCACCGGTTCGACGGTCGTGCCGGACCGGGCGGCGACGTCCCGCAGCTCCGAGGCGGTGTGCTGCGAGTTGGTGAGGAACCGCTCGGTGTGGCGCAGGTGGGCCTCGATCCAGTCGCGGTAGACCGACCGGTGCAGGGGCGTGAACCACTCGGGGTGCACGACCGGCATCACGTCGTGCACGAACGCCATCGTGTGCACCCCGCGGCCGCGCAGCTCCGGCAGCAGCTCGGACCGCGGCGTCGGGTCGTACCAGGACCCCTCGATGTCGAGGAACACCGCGCCGGGTGGCGGGCGGTACTCGAGCTCCGGGTGCAACGGCCGGGCGGGACGGCGGCGGGCCCGCCACCGCGCGAGCGCGACCCGGGCGCGCACCCGGGGGGGTTGGGCGCCGCCGGGGGGGGCGTTGGGGGCCTGCGGGCCGTGGTCGGCCGCGGGGGGGCCGGCCCGCCCCCCGGCCGGGTGCGTCGCGAGGCGCCGCGCCTCTTCGTCGGTGAGCCGGCGCATCGGTCGGCCGGGCGCCGCGGTCACCACCGGGACCACGTCGATGCCGGGCTCCTGCGAGAGGCCGGCGACGACCTCGCGCACGACGCGCTGGATGCCGGTGGTGAAGTCGATCCCGAGCGTGTCGGTGACCTCGACCACGACGGTGGCGTCCCCCGGGCTCACCGGGGGACGACCTCCGGACCAGCTGCACATGGTGTTCCCGTACGTTCCATCGGCAGGGATCCGGTCGGGGGTGAGGATTCGGCGGTCAGCGCGTCAGGATGACCGACGAGCCGTGCCCGAACAGTCCCTGGTTGGCGCTGATGCCGACGGTCGCACCCTCCGCCTGGCGGCCCGTCGCCTCGCCGCGCAGCTGCCAGGTGAGCTCGCACACCTGCGCGAGTGCCTGGGCCGGCACCGCCTCGCCGAAGCAGGCGAGCCCCCCGGAGGGGTTCACCGGCAGCCGTCCGCCGAGGGTCGTGACCCCGTCGCGCAGCAGCTTCTCCGCCTCCCCCGGGCCGCAGAACCCGAGGTCCTCGTACCAGTCCAGCTCGAGCGCGGTCGACAGGTCGTAGACCTCGGCCACGTCGACGTCCTCCGGCCCGAGGCCGCTCTCGCGGTAGGCGGCGTCGCCGATCGCCTGCTTGAACGTGCGCTCCGGCGCCGGGAGGCCGGCCGCGGAGTCCGTCGAGAAGTTCGGCAGCTCCAGCACCGTGTTGGGGAACGTCGGCGTCACCGTCGAGATCGCGGCCACCCGCACGAGCGGCCGCCCCGTCCCCTCGGCCGAGGCGAGGTGGCGGCGCGCGTAGTCCATCGACGCGAGCACCACGGCGGCGCCGCCGTCGGAGGTCGCGCAGATGTCGAGCAGACGGAGCGGGCTGGCCACCACCGGCGACGCGGCGACGTCCTCCGCGGTGACCGCCTTGCGGTAGCGGGCGTTCGGGTTCGCGAGGCCGTGGCGCGCGTTCTTCACCTTCACCTGGGCGAAGTCCTCGGGCGTCGCCCCGTGCAGGTCGATGCGCCGCCGGGCCCACATCGCGAAGTAGCTCGGATTGGTGGCGCCGAGGAGGCGGAACCGCAGCCAGTCGGGGTCGTCGGTGCGCTCGCCCGCGTTGGGCTTGAGGAACCCCTTGGGCGTCGTGTCGGCACCGACGACGAGCGCGACGTCGCACAGGCCGGCGAGGATCCGCTGCCGGGCCGCCTCGAGCGCCATCGCGCCCGAGGCGCACGCGCCGTACGCGCTGGTCACGGGGATGCCGGTCCACCCGAGCGCCTGGGCGAAGGTCGCCCCGGCGACGTAGCCGGGGTAGCCGTTGCGCACGGTGTCGGCGCCCGCGACGAACCCGACGTCGCGCCAGTCGACCGCCGCGTCGTCGAGCGCCGCCCGCGCGGCCGCCACGCCGTACTCGACGAAGTTCCGTCCCCACTTGCCCCAGGGGTGCATGCCCACCCCCAGGACGGCGACCTGGTCCACCATCACGCGCTCCCTTCGGCCGGTCGCCACTTCCACACGACGTACTCGTGCTCGTCGTCGACGTTGAGCGTGTCGAGCACGAGCTCCATCTCCATGCCGACCCGCAGGTCGTCGACCGTCACGCCGGCGACCACCTGGCCGAGCACCACCATGCGCTCCCGCTCGAGCTCGACCGCCGCGAGGCACACCGGCTCGTACGGGTCGGTGGCGGGCACGAACGGCTCGGGCGGCTGGTACCTCGCGTCGGTGTAGGACCACAGCGTGCCGCGGTCCGACAGCTGGACCTCCTCGAGCTCCGCGTCGGCGAAGCCCGGGGCGCGGGACATGACCCGCTCCGGCGGGAAGAAGTACGTGCCGCTGCCGGTGCAGCGCGTCCCGATCAGCGGGTAGCCGGTCAGCCCCGACCCGTCGGCGGGGATGGGCACGTCGTCGGGCGGCATGGCGAACCAGCCCTCGACGACGGGTACTCGCGTTCTGGCCATCGGCACCTCTGCGATCGTGATCTGACGGGTCGTCAGGCTAGTGCGGGCGCCGGGTCGCCTCCGCTGCCGGGCCGCTCGTTGGTGCGGAAGGCCTCGGGTGGCAGCAGCCGCATGGCCATGTCCACGGTCTCGGCGACCCGGGTCGGTCCGCGCAGCCCCTGGGCCAGCACGAAGTTGATCATCGTCGCGGCGAGCGAGATCGGTTCGGTCGGGCCGAGGTCGAGTCGCTCGAGCGAGTACAGCAGCGAGTCGGCGAGCGGCACCTCGACGCGGATGTCGAACTGGTCGAACTCGTCACCCATCCTCGAGATGGTCTCGAGGCGTTCGCCCAGCAGGGCGCGGGCGGGCTGGGGGTCGGCGGCGACGGCCTCCGCCAGCCGGACCAGCGTCCGGCGCAGCCGCTCGAGGGGGTCGTCGGGCCCGTCGCTGCGGGTCGCGACCTCGCGGATGCCCGCGACGTGGCGGGCGAAGCACGTGGCGGCGACCGCGCGCACGCTGCCGAACACGTTGAGCACGGTCTGCGGCGACACGCCGGCGGTCTCGGCGACCTCGCTCGCGGACACCGACTCCCACCCCGCGGTGAAGAGGTCCTGCGTGGCGGCGGTGATCCGTGCCCGGGTCTCGCGGCGGCGGCGCACGCCGGTGCGCGCCTGGGGCGACAGGCCGGATTCCTCGCGCATCGGCGCGGTGAGGTCCGAGAGCCGGATCCGGCTGCCGCGGGGGACCGTGAGCGTCGCCGCGACCGCCCTGACCGCTTCGCCGAGGAGCGCGTCGTCCACCGCGTCGGGGTCGATCTCGCGACGGATGACCAGCCCCTGGAACAGCGCGATGAGCGCGGTCGCGAGGCGGTCGAGGTCGAACGGCGGGGCGACGGCCCGGTCGGTGCGGGCGAGCAGCTCGCGCCAGATGGTCGTCGCCTCCTCCTGGCGGAGCCGGAAGTTCTCGCGCAGGACGTCACCGACGGTGCAGTACCCGTCGTGGGGCTCCGACAGCTCGCAGCGGCTGTGGGCCCACAGGTGCATCTGCACGCGGAACTGCTGCCGGATCTCCTCGCTCGACACGAAGATCTGCCAGGTGTCCTGCACGCTGGACTCGATCATGTCGAACAGGTCGATGTGCTGGAGGGAGGCGTTGACCTCGTCGACGACCTCCGCGACGTCCTGTGGGGGGTCGATCAGCGAGAGCACGATGGCGTCCGCGAACTCGGCGGCGCTGCGGAAGTGGTGGAAGAACGACCCGGTCGTCACGCCGGCCCGCTCGGCCACCGCGGCGGTCGTCGCGCCGGCCAGCACCTTCGGCAGTGGGAGCTCGTCGATCACCTCGAGCCCCGCCCGCACGAGGCGGGCACGGGGGTCCTCGGTGCCGGTGCCGTCGGTCCCGGAGGTCGTCTCGGTGGTGGACACGCACCGAGCATAGCAACCACTATGCCGCGACGTAGTGGTCGCTACGGGCCTGGGCGCGCGCACAGTCCACGAACCGCTACGCGTCAAGGTCGAGCTGGGACCTTTGACACATGTGTGAACTTTTCCTTGCAGTGTCTTGCGAACTGGGCTAGAAAACCCTCAGAGCAGCGACGGCGAGGTTCGGTCCGAGTCGTCCGGCGGGGAGAGGCCCCGGGTTCCCGCAATCCGGGGGGAGGGTCGCCCCATCACGACCAGGGAGTTGGCGGTTCGCCAGCTCCCTGGTTGCGTTGTCGGACCGTTCTGCCGGACCCGCCAGCTGGGGCCCCGGGGGGTCCAGCGCGAAGGGCTCGGCGCGGAGAGCTCGGCGGGGGAAGCTCAGCGCGGCGGAGCGCTCACCACTCCCGTGGGACCCGCGGCGTCTCCTCCGTCGGAGGGTCGCCTCGCAGGTCCAGGGGTTCGACGTGGCGGCGCCCCCGGCGGCGCGTGCCACCGAGGCGCTCGCGGGCCCAACGGGCGGTGGCGACCACGCCGACCACGCTGAAGAGCGCCATGAGCGCCCGGAGCGCGCCCTCGAGCCCCGTTCCCGCACGTTCCTCGACCTCGACGCGCAGCCGGACGATGCCGTCGTCCGCGCCCGCTGCGCCGCGACGGCCGGTGTCGTCGGTGCTCGGTGCATCGGCGGCGTCGCGCTCCAGCTGGCGGACGTCCACGTCGATGTCGGTCTCGACGACCTCGGCGTCGAGGCGCTCGAGGAGCCCGAGGGCGATGTCCAACCGGTCGCCGGGCAGCGAGAACACCAGCGCCGAGCTCCCGGTGTCGACCGTCTGCTCGCCGACGCGCACGCCGCCGAAGTCCGGTGCGGCGGCGAGCACGTCCTGGCGAACCCGGCGCACCGCCGCGCGGTCCGCGGCCTCGAGCCGGACCACGACGTCCTCCGATTCGGCGAGCAGGTCGGAGCACGCCGCGGGCGCGAGGGCCGCGACGAGCAGGCCGACCGCTGCCGCGGTCCGTCGGAGGCGCACGTTCAGCTCGATGCTGCGCCAGCGTAGGGACGGGCGCCGGTGCAGCGGGGGACCGCCGTGGTCAGCCGCCGGCGGCGTCGAGGAACGCCGGGCGCTCGCCGCCGCCGTGCAGCCACAGTGCCGAGCCGCTGACGTAGGAAGCCAGGGGCGAGGCGAGCCACCGGCACGCCTCGGCCAGGTCCTCCGGGGTGCCGAACCGTCCGGCGGGGACCGTCGCCGCGACCCGCGCGATCGACTCCTCGTCCCCGTAGTGGAGGTGGGCCTGCTCGGTGAGGATGAGCCCGGCCACGATGGCCACCACGCGGACCCGGGGCGCCCACTCGACCGCGAGCGACTGCGTGAGGTTGAGCAGGCCCGCCTTCGCCGCGCCGTACGCGGCGGTGCCCGGCGAGGGGCGCACGCCGGACACGGACGCGATGTTGACGATGACGCGGGGCGTCCCGTCGTCGGGCGCCGACTGCATGTGGTGGTTGGCGCGCTGGGCGACGTGCAGCGGTGCCAGCAGGTTGAGCCGGATGATCGACTCGCTGAAGCGCGGCGACGCGGTCGCCGCGTCCGCCGGCGGCGCGCCACCCGCGTTGTTGATCACCGTGTCCAGCGACCCGTAGCGCATGACGGTGGCGTCGACCACCGCCGCGGCCTGCTCCGGGTCGCGGACGTCCGCGGCGACGAACCCCGCCACGCGCCCCGCGGCGGAGGGCAGCTCGTCCGGCTCGGACCGACCGCAGGTCATGACCTCGGCACCCCACGAGAGGAACCGCTCGACGATCGTGCGGCCGATCCCCTTCGTGCCGCCCGTGACCAGCACGACCCGTCCCGAGTAGTCCAGCTCCCCCGCGGCGCCTCCGTCCATGGGCCGCGGAGGTTACCGGGGTCCCGTACCCACTGACGACCACCGGGACCGTGCCTACGGTGCCCCGGCCGTGAGGCTCGGCGCGGACCCGGACCAGCTCGAACGACTCGCCGGCCAGCACGAGGTGTGCGCCGCGCACCTCGCCCGGGTGCGGACCCGCCTGCGTCGCGCCGACCGGGGCGCGTGGCGGGGGCCCGGCGCGGCGCGGTGGTGGTCGCACGTCGACGACCGGCTCGTGCCCGACCTCGTCGCCGCGGGGAACCTCTGCTCGGCCGCGGCGCGCCACCTCAGGTCACAGGCCCGAGAGCAGCGGCGCGCCTCGCTCGCCGATCCCCGGCTGCTCGAGCGGCGCGACGGCACCGCGTGGATCGCCCGGCTCGGTCCCGTCGACGCCGAGCTCGCCGTCGTGATCGTCCCGGGCGTCGGCACCGACCTCGGCGACCGCGCCCGGCTGCTCGAGGACGCCGGGCGGGTCTGGGAGTGGCTCACCGCACACGCGGCATCCGCACCGCCGGGACAGGGAGGGGTGCCCGACGTCGCGGTCGTCGCATGGCTCGGCTACCGGCCTCCCGCCAACCTGCTCGCGGGGCTGGACGCATCAGCCGCCCACGACGGCGCACCCGCGCTCGCCGCGGCCGTGGCGGCGCTGCGCGAGCAGGGCGCCCGGCGCGTCGCGGTCGTCGGGCACAGCTACGGGGCGGTGGTCGCGTCGCGCGCCGCCGCGCTCGGCATGGGGGCCGATGACCTCGTCCTCCTGGGCGCGCCGGGACTCGGTGTGCCGTCGGTCGACCACCTCGCCCTCCCGCCCGGCGGACGGGTGTGGGCCGCGGCCGCGCGCGGCGACCCCATCCCGCTGCTCGGCAGGGTCCGGCTCGTGCACGGCCCCGACCCCGCCGAGGTCGCCCTCGCACTGCCCACCTCCCTGCCGGGACACGGTGCGTACCTGTCGGACGAGGTGCTGCTCGACGCGCTCGCGGCCGCGCTGCTCGGCCGTGGCGGTCGCGAAGGGTGGCCGGCAGCCGGTACCTTCCACGGGTCCGCGCCGGGGGCGCACGGGTCGGGAGGACGTCCATGGGAACCACAGTCACCACCAACGACGGTGTCGCCGAGATCGTGATGGACCACCCGCCGGTCAACGCGTTGACCGTCGACGGGTGGTTCGAGCTCGCGGACGTGGTGACCCGCGCGGGTCGCGACCCCGAGGTGGGCGCCGTCGTGCTGCGGGCCGAGGGCCGCGGCTTCAACGCGGGGGTCGACATCAAGGAGATGCAGTCGACCGAGGGGTTCGACGCGCTGATCGGGGCGAACCGCGGGTGCTACGCGGCGTTCGCCGCGGTCTACGACTGCGAGGTGCCGGTCATCGCCGCGGTGCACGGCTACTGCCTCGGCGGCGGCATCGGCCTCGTCGGCAACGCGGACGTCATCGTCGCCGCGGAGGGCACGCGCTTCGGCCTCCCGGAGGTGAACCAGGGCGCCCTCGGCGCAGCGACGCACCTCGCTCGCCTGGTGCCCCAACACAAGATGCGGGAGATGGTGTACACCGCCGAGCCGGTCGACGCGTCGCTGCTCGCCTCGTGGGGGTCGGTCAGCAGGGTCGTGCCGCACGAGGAGCTGCGCGACGCCGCGCTCGAGCTCGCGGCGAAGATCTGCGAGAAGAGCCGCTACGTGATCCGCCGGGCGAAGGAGAGCCTCAACGGGATCGACCCCGTCGACGTGAAGCGCAGCTACCGGTACGAGCAGGGGTTCACCTACGAGCTCAACCTCTCCGGTGTCTCGGACGAGGCCCGCGACGCGTTCGTGTCGAAGACGGAGGCGAAGTTCTCGCGCTGAGTCGGCGCGGGGCGGTGACGCCCCGGGCGCGGTGCGCGCGATGGTGGGAAACGGGCCGCGGCGGCCGGCCGCGGCGGATGAGGGGGACGAGTGATGCAGCGACGGGTACGTCGGGGTGGGGCCGTGGTGGCGCTCGCGATCGCACTGCTGGTGGCGGTTGCGTGCGGCGGTGACGACGACGGGGCGGAGGGTTCGGACCCGGACTCCCGCGAGACGAGCACGACGCTGATGGACGACGAGTCCTTCGACGCGGCGATCGACGGGTTCACCCGTGACGTCGAGGCGGCCGGGGACGACTTCTGCGCGGTCGTCGACGCCGCGACGCTCGAGCTCGACACCGCCGCGGCGAACCCGAGGCAGGTCGAGCGGACCATCGGGTTGCAGGTGAAGGTGATGGAGTCGCTCGCGGGCACCGAGCCGAAGGACGAGGCGAACGCGGCGATCCTGCTGCGGACGCGGCAGGCGCTGCTCGACGCGGCCGAGGAAGCGGGGTACTCCCCGGACTTCCTGCGCAGCCCGGAGTACTCCGAGATCCTCGGTGCACAGGAGTTCCAGTCGGCGCTCATCAGCTACTTCCAGCGGGCGCAGCGCGAGTGCGGGCTCGACCCGGGCGGTGCCGTCGTCGAGGACCCGCAGGACGGCTCCGACGACGGCTGAGCCTGACGGCTGAGCCCAGCAACTGAGCCGCCGGCGGAGCGACGCCCGCCGACGCCGGGATCCACCACGCTCGACGCCCGCGGGAGCGGACGGCGAGCGGTCCGGCGCGTCCACCGGCGCATGCTTCCTCGACCGGGTCGCCACACGTCGTCGCACCCGTTGTCTCGTTTTGCACGACGCTCGTCGCGCGGTTGCGATATCGTCCCGGCCGCTGGGTGAAGGAGGTTCGGGGCAGCTGCCCGACGACCTCCGGATCCCGGCTCGCTGTTGGACAGTCAGAGGGGGAGAAGCATGAGGCGGGTTGTCTCGCAAGCACGCGGCCCGGGCCGCGTAGTGGCGATTGCCATCACCGCGATGGCGATGGTCCTGACATCGATGGTGTTCGGGCAGTTGCAGGCGGGCGCACAGACCGTCGGCAACCCCGGCGAGTTCTCGATGGAGATCATCGGGGGCGAGATCGCGATCAAGGACACGTCGTTCGACCTCGAACCTTCGGAGCTGCCTGCCTGCTCCGACGGCGAGGACAACGACGACGACGGGCTGATCGACTATCCCGACGACCCGCAGTGCGCCGGGCCGGATGACAACTCCGAGCTGGCAGCGGGTCACCAGCCCAAGGAAGACATCACGATCAGCGGGACCATCGACGCCGACGGCAACATCAACGTGCCGACCAGCGGCGTCTTCTTCCCGCCGTCCTACATCGCCGCGGAGGGGATGGTCATCACCGTCCGGATCCTGCCGACCCACGCGGCGACCGGCACGCTCGACCCCGCGACGGGTGACGCGAACATCCGGGTGCGGGTGCGCATCAAGCTCGAGGGCGGCTCCGGTCTGACGGGTCTGGGCTCCAACTGCTACATCGGCTCCTCGAGCAGCCCCATCGACCTCAACATCACCACGGGCACGACCAACCCGCCGGCGCCGAACACGCCGATCAGCGGCGTTCCCTATGACGCCGAGACCGGCATCGCCACGATGGTGAACAACAGCTTCAGCGTCATCGGTGCGTCGGGCTGCGGCCTCCTTGGTCTCGGCAACGGCATCGTGAACGACGCGCTCGGCCTGCCCTCCGCGGCGGGCAACAACACCGCGATCCTGGTGGGCAAGCTGACGCCGATCATCGTTCCGCCGGCTGCGCCGGTGAACGAGGTGCCGGTGGCGTCGTTCGTGGCGGATCCGTCCTCGGGTGA
>CBFGTJ010000067.1:0-14759 GCA_965651815.1 uncultured Microthrixaceae bacterium
GGGTCAGCTCGTCGGACAGGTAGCGGCCCTCGGCGACCTTGATCGGGTCGACCTCTCCGATCAGGTCGGCGATGGCGGTGTCGGGCGTCGCCAGCTTCTCGCCGAAGCGCTCCGAGCGGTGCACCCACGTGATCGGGGTCTCGTCGCCGGCCTCCGCGACGAGGTTCCGGGCGTGCAGCGACACCGGTGCGTACGGGTCGTCGTTGATCTCGGAGCCCTCGACGATCGGCATCCACTCGTCGAGCAGGTCGACGAGCGAGCGGATCAGGCGCGTCTTCGCCTGTCCGCGCTCCCCGAGGAAGATGATGTCGTGGCCCGCGAGCAGGGCGTTCTCCAGCTGCGGGAACACCGTGTCGCCGTAGCCCAGCACGTCGGGGAACAGCGGGATGCCGGCACGGATCCTGGCCGCGGCGTTGCGCCGGATCTCGGACTTCACGGGCTCGGAGCGCCAGCCGGAGGCCCGCAGCTCCCCGAGCGTCGAGGCCGGTGGTGGGGTGGGCGTCTCGGGCATCGCGCCAAGCTACCCGTGCGGCTCCGCCCGTGACCCGCGACCACGCGCCGGGCTTCCCACGGAGCGGGCGAGCACGAGCGCCACCCATCCGTCGAGCCCGTCGGAGGCCACCGCCTCGGTGCCCGCGAGCGAGCGGCGCGCCTCGTCGGCCTGGTCGACGAGCACGCCGCTGACGACGAGGTGGCCACCCGGGCGGGTGCGGGACACGAGCGGCCCGGCGAGCTCCCTGATCGTCGGCAGGAGGAGGTTGGCGAGCACCAGGTCGTAGGTGCCGTCGAGCGCGTCGAGCGCCGTGCCGCTCGCGCGGACGAGGTGGGCGACGCCGTTCGCCGCTGCGACCCGCCGGGTCACCTCCACCGCGTGGGGGTCGACGTCGACCGCGTCGACCTCGCCCGCGCCCAGCAGCGCGGCCGCCACGCCGAGCACCCCGCTCCCGCAGCCGACGTCGAGCACCCTGTCGCCCGGCCGCACGAGCCGCTCGACCGCGGCGAGGCAGAGCCGGGTGGTGGCGTGCGACCCCGACCCGAACGCACGTCCCGGCTCGACCACGACCTCGACGTCGCCGGGCTCCGGCTCGGACGGGAGCACCCACGCCGGCCGCACGACCAGGTGGCGCCCGCAGCGGTGGGCGCGGGCGTGCTCCCTCCACGCGTCCTGCCAGGCCCCGTCGTCCTCCGCGGGGCGGACCTGCCGACCCTCGGCGGCGAGCGCGTCCAACCCGGCGGGCCCGAGGTCCGCGACGAGCACCACCCGGTCCCCGTCCCCGGCGGCCTGCTCCGCGACCGCCGTCGCCCCGAGCTGGAAGAGGCGGTCCGCGACGAGCTCGGCGGAACCGCGCTCCACCTCCACCTCGACCGCCACGCGTGCGGACCCGCCACCGGCCTCGCCCATCGCGGGGACGATAACGAGGCCGCGACCGCGCCGCGCGCGGTCCGCGGACGGGTTGGTCGGGCCTCTCGGCCGCGCAGTAGCGTCGATCGTGGCCGGGCACGCATGCCCGACACGTCCGGCGACGAGCAGGAGAACTGCATTGACCCAAGCGATCGAGCGTCGATCCGGGGCGGATGCCCCGCTGGTCAACCCGCCCCGCGGCCGAACCCGTCTCTGGCCGCTCGACTTCTACGCAACCGCGGTCGGCAAGAAGTGGGTGATGGCGCTCACGGGCATCGCGCTCATGGGCTACGTGCTCGCCCACATGGTCGGCAACCTCAAGATGTACCTGGGGCGGGCGGAGTTCGACGCGTACGCCCACGCGCTGCGCGAGCTGCTCCACCCGATCCTGCCGAACCACGTGGTGCTGTGGGCGCTGCGTGTCGGCCTGATCCTCGCGTTCGTCCTGCACATCCACGCGGCGTACTCGCTGACCCGGATGAACCAGCGGTCGCGGCCGGTGAAGTACCAGTCGCCGCGGGACTACATCGCGGTGAGCTTCGCGTCGCGCACCATGCGCTGGACCGGCGTGATCATCCTCCTCTACGTCCTGTTCCACCTCGCGGACCTGACGTGGGGCTGGGCGAACCCGGACTTCGTGCGCGGCGCCGCGTACGACAACCTCGTCGCCAGCTTCGAGCGCTGGCCGGTGGCCCTCGTCTACGTCGTCGCGAACATCGCGCTCGGCATCCACCTCTTCCACGGCGCGTGGTCGATCTTCCAGAGCATGGGCCTCAACAGCCCGCGCTACAACGGCGCCCGGAAGGTCTTCGCCGTCGGCTTCGCCGCGCTCATCACCGTCGCCAACGTGGCCTTCCCGATCATGGTCCTCATCGGCGTCGTCGACTGACCGCCAAGCCCGCTGCTGAACAGGAGCACCCACCGCCGTGGCACTCACGCTGGACTCGAAGATCCCTGCCGGACCGCTGGCCGACAAGTGGGACAACCACAAGTTCGACCTGAAGCTGGTCAACCCGAACAACCGCCGGAAGTTCGACGTGATCGTCGTCGGCACCGGGCTCGCCGGCGCGGCGGCAGCCGCCTCGCTCGGTGAGCTCGGCTACAACGTGAAGGTCTTCACGTACCACGACTCGCCCCGCCGGGCGCACTCCATCGCGGCGCAGGGCGGCATCAACGCGGCGAAGAACTACCGCAACGACGGCGACAGCATCCACCGCCTCTTCTACGACACGATCAAGGGCGGCGACTACCGGGCCCGCGAGGCCAACGTGTACCGGCTGGCGCAGGTCTCGGTGAACATCATCGACCAGGCCACCGCCCAGGGCGTGCCGTTCGCCCGCGAGTACGGCGGCCTGCTCGACAACCGCTCCTTCGGCGGCGCCCAGGTCTCCCGGACCTTCTACGCCCGCGGCCAGACCGGCCAGCAGCTGCTGCTCGGCGCCTACCAGGCGATGGCGCGCCAGATCCACCTCGGCACCGTCAAGCTCTACAACCGGATGGACATGCTGGACGTCGTCGTGCACGACGGCCGGGCGGTGGGCATCACCGCGCGCGACCAGCTCACCGGCGAGGTCAGCGCCCACTCCGGGCACGCGGTGCTGCTGTGCACCGGCGGCTACGGCAACGTCTACTTCCTGTCGACCAACGCCAAGGCCAGCAACGTCACGGCGACCTGGCGTGCCCACCGCAAGGGCGCGGCGTTCGCCAACCCGTGCTTCACGCAGATCCACCCGACCTGCATCCCGCCCTCGGACGAGTTCCAGTCGAAGCTGACGCTGATGTCGGAGTCGCTGCGCAACGACGGCCGCATCTGGGTGCCGGTCGACCCCGACGAGACCCGGGCGCCCGGCGACATCCCCGAGTCCGAGCGGGACTACTACCTCGAGCGGAAGTACCCCGCGTTCGGCAACCTCGTGCCCCGCGACGTCGCGTCCCGCAACGCGAAGACCGTCGTGGACCAGGGCCGTGGCGTCGGCCCGCTCAAGAACGGGGTGTACCTCGACTTCTCCGACGCGATCCGCCGCTTCGGCCGGGAGACGATCAAGGCCCGCTACGGGAACCTGTTCGACATGTACGAGCGCATCACCGGCGAGGACCCCTACGAGGTCCCGATGCGCATCTACCCGGCGACCCACTACACGATGGGCGGCCTGTGGGTGGACTACAACCTGCAGACCACGATCCCGGGGCTGTTCGCGCTCGGCGAGGCGAACTTCTCGGACCACGGGGCGAACCGCCTCGGCGCGTCGGCGCTCATGCAGGGCCTGGCCGACGGCTACTTCGTGGCGCCCGCGACGGTGAGCGGGTACCTCGCCGACCTGCTCGGCACCGCGCCGCTCGAGACGACCCACGAGGCCTTCAGGACCTCGCTGGCGGAGACCCAGGACCGCGTCGACCAGCTGCTCGCCATCAAGGGCACGCGCTCGGTCGACCACTACCACCGCGAGCTCGGAAAGATCGTGTGGGACTACTGCGGCATGAGCCGCAACGCGAGCGGCCTCGAGAAGGCGCTGTCGGAGATCCCCGCGATCCGCGAGCAGTTCTGGTCCGACGTGAAGGTGCTCGGCGAGAACGAGAGCTTCAACCAGTCCCTCGAGAAGGCGCTGCGCGTCGCCGACTTCATGGAGCTGGCCGAGCTCAAGGTGCGCGACGCGCTCCACCGCGAGGAGTCCTGCGGTGGGCACTTCCGCGAGGAGCACCAGACCGAGGAGGGCGAGGCGAAGCGCGACGACGAGAACTTCGCCTACGTCGCCGCCTGGGAGTACGGCGGTCCCGACATCCAGCGCGACGCGGTGCTCCACAAGGAGCCGCTCGTGTTCGAGAACGTCCAGCTGACCCAGCGCAGCTACAAGTGACCGGCCGCCCCGGAGAACCCGCAGAGGAGTTGCAGCACCCGTGAGCACCACACTGACCCTCAAGCTCAAGGTCTGGCGGCAGGCATCGGCCGAGGATCCCGGCCGCTTCGAGGAGTACACGACGCAGGTCTCCGAGGACGCCTCCTTCCTCGAGATGCTCGACAACGTGAACGAGCAGCTCATCGCGGAGGGCCGCGAGCCGATCGCGTTCGACCACGACTGCCGTGAGGGCATCTGCGGCAGCTGCGGCCTGATGATCAACGGCCAGGCGCACGGCCCCCAGCGCGGCACGGCGACCTGCCAGCTGCACATGCGCAAGTTCTCCGACGGCGACGAGATCGTCATCGAGCCGTGGCGCGCCGCCGGGTTCCCGATCATCAAGGACCTCGCGGTGAACCGGGCGGCGTTCGACCGCATCATCGAGGCCGGCGGCTACATCTCGGTCAACACGGGCGCGGCGCCCGAGGCGAACCTGACCCCGGTGCCGAAGGACACGGCCGACGCGGCCATGGACGCCGCCGCCTGCATCGGCTGCGGCGCGTGCGTCGCGGCCTGCCCGAACTCCGCCGCGAACCTCTTCACCGCGGCGAAGATGCAGGCGCTCAACCTGCTCCCCCAGGGCCAGCCGGAGCGGTACGCGCGGTCCGAGGCGATGGTGGAGAAGATGGAGGAGTTCTTCGGTTCGTGCACGAACCACGGGGAGTGCCAGGAGGCCTGCCCGAAGGAGATCTCCATCGACTTCATCGCGATGATGAACCGCGACTACCTCAAGGCGAAGCTGGTCAACCGCCGGCGCCTGGGCCAGAAGAAGGTCGGCTGAGGCCGACGGCCTGACTCGATCGCGGCACCGCCCTGCCCGCCCCTCAGGCGGTCGGCGGCTGGTTCCACTCGACCCACGCGCCACCCGTGCGGCCGTCCGCGGCGGTGACCCGCGCGAGCGCCCGGGGGAACCGCGCCTCGCGGCCGTCGGGGGACACCAGGAGGACCGGCGAGAAGGCGAGCGGCTCGTAGGACAGGTCGAGCCCGCCGAAGCGGGTGCGTGAGCTCGTGGGCAGCCGCTCGCGACCCTCGACCACCTCGATCCCGACCTCCTCGTACTCCTCGAACGCCTCGGCGCCGGGTGTGAGCGCGTACGCCACGCCCCAGTCGCTGTCGGGGAAGAAGCCGCCCGCGGAGTGCCAGCGGGTGCCGTCGTCGAGCCGCCCGGCCGTCCAGTTCCACGACATCGACCACCAGTCGCGCGCGGCGCCCCAGGAGTGGTCGCGCTGCCCCCACCCGTCGACCTCGATCACCTCGTCGCCGACCTGCACCTGGCCGTGCACCCGGCACGGGATCTCGTAGCGCGGCGTCACCGGCGGCCACAGGAACGCGCCCCCGTCGGTGAAGAAGTCGAGCTCGAACCCGAACGGCACCCGCTCGCCCCGGGCGCCCCGGTACACCTCGGCGGGGTCGTCCAGCTGCACCGCGAACGACTCGAGGTTCGCGGACATGTGCTCGTTCGGCTCCTCGACCGCGTGGTCCGCCCACAGGCCCTCGTGGCGGACCTCGAGCGAGGATCCCGAGCGGGGCAGCGCCACGTCGTGCTCGATCACGGTGACGAGCGGGCGGTCGGGCCCCACGAGGCACGCCCAGTACCAGACCGAGCCGAGGTTCGGGTAGAAGCCGAGCCGCACGTAGCCGCCCACCGACAGGTCCTCCGCGAACCAGTCGAAGTAGTACGACTCGTTCCACAGCGGCGTGTCGTCGGGCTCGTGGCGGTGCTCGTCGGCGGGGTCGGGCGTGCGCATGCCCGGCAGTCTGCCAGCAGCGCCGGGCCGGACCTTCCCGCCGGCGCGGGCGGTCGTAGCCGGTGCGGGTCCGGGCCACCCCGGCGCGGGCGTAGGGTGTCGTGCCGTGGTGGCGTACCTCAGCGACGAGTGGATGGAACGAGCCGGCGAGGCGCTCGCCGGGAGCGAGGCCCTGGCCGAGGCGACCAAGGGGGTCGACCTGGTCGTGCAGTACGACGTGTCCGGCGCACCCGGCGGCACGCGGTCGTACGCGCTCTGCCTCCGCGACGGGTCGGTCTCGCTGGAGCCCGGACCGCACCCGGACGCGCACGTGAGCTTCACGCTCGACTACGGGACGGCTGCGGAGATCGCCCGGGGCGACCGGTCGGCCCAGGCCGCGTTCATGCGGGGCGACCTGAAGCTCACCGGCGACGTGATGGTGCTGGTCCACCAGCAGGGCCTCCTCGGCGCGGTCGACGACGCGCTCGCCGAGCTGCGGGCCGACACGGAGTTCTGAGGCGGGCGTCATGCCCGAGCTCCCCGAGGTCCAGGCGCACGCCGAGCGGTTGACCTCGGCCTTCGCCGGCGCGGAGCTCGCCGCCTTCACCCCACTCAGCTTCACCGCCCTGAAGACCGCCCTGCCGCGACCCGACGACGCCGTCGGCCACGCCCTGGGACGCGTCGATCGCCGCGGCAAGTTCCTGCTGCTGCGCTTCGATGGGGCGCCCACCTTCGTCGTCCACCTCATGCAGGGCGGGCGGCTCGTGCCGGACGACAAGCAGTCGCGCCGGCCCCGCAACGGCCTGGCCAGGTGGACGTTCGCGGACGGGCGGGCGCTGCTGCTCACCGAGGCCGGCACCGAGCGCAAGGCCGGCGTGTGGGTCCTTGACGGCGACCCGCTCACCCAGCCGCCGCTCGACGAGCTCGGCGTGGACGCGCACGAGGCGACCCTCGAGCAGCTCACCGAGGCGCTCGCCGCGAAGAACCAGCGGCTCCACGGGTTCCTCCGCGACCAGCACGGCGTCGCCGGGCTCGGGCGCATGCTCGCGAACGAGATCTGCCACGCGGCGAAGCTGTCGCCGTTCGCGATGACGGCGAAGCTGACCGACGACGAGGTCCGGCGGCTCCACGAGGCGATGCGGGCGACGATCGCGTCGGCGCTCGAGCACGAGCGGACCCTGGACGCCATGTCGAAGTCGGCCGACCGGCCGGGCTCGGTGCACCGCCGGGCCGGCGACCCGTGCCCGGTGTGCGGCGACGTGATCCGGGCCGTCGAGTACTCCGCCTACGAGGTGGACTACTGCCCGACCTGCCAGACCGACGGCAAGGTGCTCGCCGACAACACCACCTCGAAGTTCCTCAAGTGACGCCCCGCTGAGGGCAAGGTCGCCACACCCGCCCGAAACGTGATGCGAGCGTGCTGCCGAAGCAGCACGCTCGCATCGCAGAACGGGAAGGGACGGGGAGGGAGGCGCTCAGATGAGGCCGAGCTCCTTCACCGCGTCGCGCTCCTCGACCAGCTCGGCCACCGAGGCGTCGATGCGGGCCCGGGAGAACTCGTCGATCTCGAGGCCCTGGACGATCTCCCAGCGGCCGTCCTTGCACACGCAGGGGAACGAGCTCATGAGGCCCTCCGGCACGCCGTAGGAGCCGTCCGAGGGCACCGCCATCGACACCCAGTCACCCTCCGGGGTGCCGAGGTGCCAGTCGCGGATGTGGTCGATCGCGGCGTTCGCCGCCGACGCCGCGGACGAGGCGCCGCGGGCCTCGATGATCGCCGCACCGCGCTTCGCGACGGTGGGGATGAACTCGTCCTCGAGCCACGCCTGGTCGCCCACGGCCTCGGCGGCGTTGCGGCCGCCGACCTCCGCGTGGAACAGGTCCGGGTACTGGGTGGTCGAGTGGTTCCCCCAGATCGTCATCTTCTTCACGTCCGACACCGGCACGCCGAGCTTCGTGGCCAGCTGCGCCTTGGCGCGGTTGTGGTCGAGCCGCGTCATCGCGGTGAAGCGGTCGGGCTCGAGGCCGGACGCGTGGCTCATCGCGATGAAGGCGTTGGTGTTCGCCGGGTTGCCGACGACGAGCACCTTGACGTCCTTCGCCGCGGACCGGCCGAGGGCCTCGCCCTGCGGCTTGAAGATCCCACCGTTCGCGCTGAGCAGGTCGGAGCGCTCCATGCCCGCCTTGCGGGGCATCGCCCCGACGAGCAGCGCGACGCCGGCGTCACCGAAGGCCACGTCGGGGTCGTCGGTGCGGACGACCTCGGTGAGCAGCGGGAACGCGCAGTCCTCCAGCTCCATCGCCACGCCCTCGAGCGCTCCCAGCGCGGGGGTGATCTCCAGCAGCTGGAGGGCGACCGGCTGGTCCTTGCCGAGCATCTCGCCACTCGCGATGCGGAACAGGAGGGCGTACCCGATCTGACCGGCTGCACCGGTGACGGCGACACGGATCGGCGACTTGGCCACGTTGGCTCCTCGGGGGTCGACTGCGGGGTGCAGCCGAGGTTACCGATCGGCCGCGGCGGCGAACGAACCGGGCGGCGCTCAGGCGCTGCGCGTGTTGCCGATCCAGGACTCGTGCAGCCGCCCGTACACCCCGCCCTCCGCGACCAGCTCGTCGTGGGTGCCGACCTGGACGATCCGCCCCCGGTCGAACACGACCACGAGGTCCGCCGCCTCGGCGGTGGACAGGCGGTGGGCGATGCTCACCGTGGTGCGGCCCTCGGCGAGCTTGGTGAGCGCGTGGCCGAGCGCACGCTCGGTCTCGGGGTCGACCGCGGAGGTCGCCTCGTCGAGGATCAGCAGGCCGGGGTCCGCGAGCTGGGCGCGGGCGAGCGCGACGAGCTGGCGCTCACCCACCGACAGCGCGTCGCCCCGCTCCCCCACCCGGGTCTCGAGCCCGTCGGGGAGCCGCGCCACCCACCAGCCGAGGTCGAGGGAGTCGAACGCCGCGAGCACGTCGTCGTCGGTCGCCGTGGGGCGGCCCATCCGCACGTTCTCCACGATCGTCGTCTCGAACAGGAAGCCGTCCTGGGGCACGAGCCGGATGTGCTGCGCCCGGGAGTCGCGCGCGACGTCGCGCAGGTCGACGCCGCCGACGAGGAGGCGGCCCGAGGTCGGGTCGGCGAGCCGGCTGAGCAGCTTCGCCAGCGTGGTCTTGCCCGACCCGGTCTCGCCGACGATCGCGACGTTGATCCCCGCGGGCAGGTCGAGGTCGACGTCGTGCAGCACGGGACGACCGGGCAGGTACTCGAACCACACGTGCTCGAACCGCACCGGCAGCGCGCCCGGCGCGAGCTCGACGCCCGGTGAGGGCTCGACCACGTCCACCGGCTCGTCCAGCAGGTCGAGCACCTTGCGCCAGCCCGCGAGCGCGGTCTGGGTCTGGTCGAGGACCTCGCCGATCTCGGCGACGGGCTGCACGATCATGTTCGCGAGGAACACCACCGCGATGAGGCTCGCTGCCGACAGCCCCCAGCCGGGTCCCCACCACACGCCGACGCCGACCACCGCGGCGAGCGTGAGCCCGCTGAACACGTCGGAGACCGGGAACATGATGGCGAAGTAGAAGCGGGCGAGGATGTGCGCCCGGTACTGGCGGTCGATGGCCCGGTGCACCCGCCGGCGCGCGGCGGGCACGTTGGCGTAGGCCCGGATCGCCCGGATGCCGGTGACGGTCTCGCTGATCGTCGACATCGTCTCGGCGACGCTGGTGCGGTGGTCGTCGTAGGCGCGCAGCTGGCGCTTCTGCACGATCCGCAGGATCGGCACCACCGGGAGCAGCACGACGACGGTGACGAGTGCGAGCTGCCAGCTGTAGATCGCGATCACCGCGAGCGACACCGCGATCACCGTCGAGTTCACGATCCACGACACCGCGCCCCAGGAGGCGAACTGGGCGAGGGTCTCGATGTCGGAGGTGACGCGGGCGACGAGGGTGCCGCGACGGGACTCGTCGTGGTGCGCGAGCGACAGGCGGTGCACGTGGGAGAACGCCCGCGTGCGCAGTCCGTAGAGCACGTTCTCCGCGGTCACCATCAGCCGCATGTAGGTGAAGCGCGTGAGCACGGCGAGGCCGGTCATCGCGACGGTGGCGGCCACGCCGGTCCCGATGATGAAGCCCCAGCGCGGCTCGCCGTCGACGAAGCCGTGGCCGAGGATCTGCTGGATCGCGACCGGGATCACCATCCGGCCGAGCGCCATCACCAGCGCCATCGCCAGGCTGACCCCGAACCCGACCTTCAGCTCGGGCGTCGCCGCGATCCCGTCGCGCAGCACGGACAGCGCGCCGGTCCGCCGCGACCCGGTGTCCCCCCGGTCGTGTCCGCCGGTGGCCTGCTCGAGGTCCACCACGTCCTCGTCCTGCACCGCGGTCACCGGGACACCTCCCCCGCGTGGCCGCGGTCGTCCCCGCCGTCGAGGTCCCGGTCGATCGCGTCGTCGAGGTCGGCCTCGGCGGCGCGTGCCGCCACCTCGTCCGCCTCGTAGGCCGTGACGAGCGCGGCGTACTCGGGGTCGGCGAGCAGTTCCTCGTGCGTGCCGACGCCGTGCACCTCACCGCCCGAGAGGTGCACCACCCGGTCCGCGAGGCGGATGGTCGACAGCCGGTGCGCGACGACGACCATCGTCGTGTCACCGCCGCGGAGCCCGTCGAGGATCTCCGCCTCGATCACGGGGTCGACCGCGGAGGTCGCCTCGTCCAGCACCAGCACGCGGGGCCGCCCGACGAGCGCCCGGGCCAGCGCGACGCGCTGGCGCTGGCCGCCGGAGAGGGTCACCCCCCGCTCGCCGACCACCGTGTCGAGCCCCTCGGGGAGCTGGTCGACGAACCGCTCGGCGCGGGCCCGCCGCAGCGCCTCGCGCACCTCCACCCGGTCGACCGGACGGTCCATCGCGACGTTGTCGACCAGCGGCGCGGCGAACAGGAAGCTCTCCTGGAACGCGAGCGACACCGCGGCGTGGTGCTCCTCGGCGGAGAGCTCCTCGATCGGCACGCCGCCCAACCGGATCGTGCCGCGGTCCGGCCGGTCCAGGCCGACCAGCAGGTTCGCGAGGCTCGACTTGCCCGATCCCGTCGGACCGACGAGCGCGACGACCTCCCCGGGCGCCACCGAGAACGACACGTCGGACAGCACCGGCGTCGACCCGTAGGAGAACGACACCCCGTCCAGCTCGAGCGAGAGGGGCCCCTCCGGCAGCTTCGGCGGCCCCTCCGGGCGCGCCGGCTCGCTCGGCTCGGCGAGCAGGGCGTCGACCCGCCGCACCGACACCACCGAGCGGGGCATCGACTCGAACATGAACCCGACGATCCGCATCGGGAACGCGAGCCAGCCGAACAGCGCCACCGCCTGCACCAGCTGGCCGGGGGTCGTGGCCCCGGAGTCGATCCGCCACGCCCCCACGAGCAGTAGGGCGACGTTGCCCAGGTTCGGGAGCAGGTCGATCATCGGCTGGAACACCGCGGTGAGGCGCGCCATCACGAGGCGGTCGGTCCGCAGGCGGTCCGCGGCCTCGGCGAACCGGCGGTCCTCGAGCTCCTCCCGACCGAGGGTCTTCACCACCAGCGCCCCGTCGAAGCTCTCGTGTGCGATGGCCGACACCTCGCCGAGCCGTGCCTGCACCACGGCCGCCGGCTTGCTCACCCGGTTGGTGTAGTGGCGGCTGAGCGCGGCGAGCGTCGGGAACAACAGGACCGCCACCAGCGCGAACGCGGGGTCGGCGGCGAGCAGGCTCGAGATCGAGATGACGACGAGCGCGGCCACGCCGACCGAGAACGGCAGCGGCATCAGCAGGAGGGTGCCGGTCGTGACGTCGACGTCCGCGTGGGCGAGGAGCTCGCCGGTGGGGCGCCGCCGGTACGACCGCATCGGCATCCGCAGCAGGGTGTCGGCGACGTCGCGCCGCAGCGACGCCTGCATCCGGGCCTCGGTCAGTGAACCGAACCACCGCCGCAGCACGACCGACAGGCCGCGCAGGACGGCGACCGCGAGGAGGGCGGCGACCGCCCACCAGACGGTCGAGGCCGGGACGCCGCCGGAGAAGCCGGGCTCGATCACCTCGTCGGTCACTCGGCCGAGGACGTAGGTGGCGCCGACGACGAGCGCCGACCACGAGACGCCGCCGACCAGCGACACCACGAACGGGCCGGGGTGCCGGCGGACGAAGCGCGCGATCAGTCGGACGCCCTCGCTCGTGGTCGCGCCGGACCCGGCGGGCTGCGTGGTCGTGGTCACGGGCTGGTCAACACCTCCGGCGGGGGAACTCGTCCGGGTCCGTGGCCCCCGGAGCGAGCGAGCCCGGGACCGCCGCCGTGGGCGGTCCCGGGCTCGACGGTCGGCGTGCGGCGGGTCAGACGGGGAGCTGGATGGACTTCGTCTCGAGGAACTCCTCGACGCCCCAGCGGCCACGCTCGCGCGTGTTGCCCGACTGCTTGTAGCCACCGAAGGGGGCCTGCGGGTTGAACGGCGCCCCGTTGATGTCCACCTGGCCGGTCCGCATGCGGCGGGCCACCGCCTTCGCGCGCTCGACGTCCGCGGACTGGACCGCGCCCGCCAGGCCGTACACGGTGCCGTTCGCGATGCGCACGGCGTCGTCGTCGTCCTCGTAGGTGAGGATCGACAGGACGGGGCCGAAGATCTCCTCCTGGGCGATCGTCATGTCGGGCGTGACCCCGGCGAAGATCGTCGGCTGCACGTAGAAGCCCTTGTCGAAGCCCTCGGGCGGCTCGGCACCGCCCATGAGCAGCTGCGCGCCCTCGTCGATGCCCTTCTGGATGTAGCCCCGGACCGTCTCGGCCTGCGAGCGGGAGACCATCGGGCCGAGCGAGTGGAAGATGTCCGGCTCGTCCGCGTGCGGGTCCACGAGCCGGACCTGAGAGGCCTCCGCCATGATCGCGTCGAGGAACTCCTGCTCGCGCGAGCGCGGCAGCAGGAGGCGGGTGAGCGCCGAGCAGGTCTGGCCCGAGTTCAGGAAGCAGCTGAACACCGCGCCCATCGCGACCGCGGTCGGGTCCGCGTCGTCGAGCACGACGTTGGCCGACTTGCCGCCGAGCTCGAGGCCGACCCGCTTGACGGTGTCCGCCGCGTCCTTCGACACCTGCGCACCGACCGGCCCGGAGCCGGTGAGGGACACCATGTCGATGTCGGGATGGCGGGCGAGCGCACCGCCGACCTCACCACCGGGGCCGGGCACCAGGTTGAACACGCCCGGCGGCAGCCCGACCTCGTCGATCACCTCGGCGAGGATGTACGCGTTGAGCGGCGTCAGGCTGGCCGGCTTGAGCACCACCGTGCACCCGGCGGCGAGGGCCGGACCGACCTTGCAGACGATCAGGTACAGCGGGTAGTTCCACGGCGTGATGGCGCCGACGACGCCGATCGGCTCACGCACGACGAGGCTGTTGCCGAGCTGGGTCTCCCACTCGAAGCCCTCGATGATCGAGGCGTAGTTCTCCCAGTCGCCGACGGCCAGGCCGGTCTGCACCATCTCGGCGAACGCCTTCGGGGAGCCGACCTCGCTCTGGATGGTCGTCGCGATGTCGGAGAACCGGGCGGTCAGCGCCGCTCCGATGTCGCGCAGGTACTTGGCACGCACGTCGACCGGGGTCTGGGACCACGTCTCGAAGGCCGTGCGGGCGGCGGCGACGGCCGTGTCGACGTCCTTCGCGCTCCCCTGGCGGACGCGGCCGACGACCTCCTCGGTGGCCGAGTCGATGACCTCGATGTCGCCGGGCCCACCCTCGGCGGGCTCGACCCACTTCCCGCCGATGTAGAGCTTGTCGTAGACCCTCATGCGTACCCCCTTGTCCGGCCGTCCGGGTGACTTGACCGTCGGGTCAAGTCGTGGTCGCAGCGTACCCCCGGCCGGGGACCCTGCGCCTCGCAGCACGGGCCGGGCGGCAGGACGGACCGGCCGCGGTCGCCGCCGGTTCGGCGGAATGGAGGGCGATGGCCACGGGTACGATCCGCTCGTGGGAGCGGAGCCCCGGAGCGACGAACCCGACGACGCGGGTGATCCGTTCGAGGGAGTGGACCTCGACGAGGCCTTCGTGCAGGCGGCGCCGATCCGCGAGCCCACCGCCGCCGACCGGGCGAGGGCGGCACGGGAGGCGGAGCTGAGCCGGCTCCTTTCCGAAGACGCGTCGTGGGCGGCGCGGGACGCGCCGGGCGACTGGGAGGGGTGGCCGTCCGACCCGTGGGAGGAGGACGGGACGGGCCGCACCCGGCAGCGGCGGCGCCGGACCCTGCGGGTGCTGGCGGTGCTGATCCTCGTCGCGATGGTGTTCGTCTACGTCGTCGCCGATCTCGTCCGTCCCGCGTCCTCGGGCTCCCGGCGCGAGGACGGGGCCGCGACCGTCCAGCGTGACGCGGGAGCGCGAGGCACGGAGCTCGAGGGGGCCGGGGCGACGGAGCCCGGCGGCGCCACGCTGCCGGAGACGTGGCAGGCCCCTGCCGACCAGGACCTCGCGGCCGTGCGGCCGGAGGACGTGCTCGATACCCTCCTCGAACTCCCTTCGCTCGATCACCCGAGCCACCGCGGGTGATCGACCGCTGCGCGGCGCGCTCCAGGGCAGCCCGGAGCGCGCCGCCACGCGTCAGTCGTTCGCCGACCGCTGCGCGACGCGCTGCGGGCCCTCCGCGCCGAGAATGCGGATCTCGACACGACGATCGAGCGCAAGCGCATCCCGGTCCTCGAGCGCCGCCGTCGCGCGCGACTCACCCTCGGCCGTGATCGCGAT
>CBFGTJ010000068.1:0-14739 GCA_965651815.1 uncultured Microthrixaceae bacterium
CCGAAGCGGCGCGGTGCATGTCGCCCGGAACGGGTCGGGGGCAGGTGGCTGGGCCGCGGAGGGCCCGAGCGACCACGCCCCCGTGGTCGCGACGCTCCAGCTGGCCTGAGGTCGGTTCCATCCGTACAAGACGGGGCGGTCGCGCTCGTCGACGATGGGCGCCATGGACACGACCACACCATCCACGACCGACGGGACCACCGCCGACCGCTCGACGTTCCAGGACCTGCTCGATCGCTGGGCGGCCGCGATCGTCAGCAACGACGCGACGAGGATCGACCCGTTCATGCTGCCCGGCTGGTACCTCGTCACCCCGGAGAGCGGCCCGATCGCCCGCGAGCGGTTCCTGTCGGTGGTGGCCTCCGGGGAGCTCACCCACTCCGAGATGACCTTCGACGTGCTCGACGTGCAGCTGTACGGCGACGTCGCCGTCGTCGTCGCCCGCGGCGAGAACCGGGGCGCGTTCCGGGGTGCGCCGTTCCGCGCGGACGAGTGGGTGACCGAGGTGTTCGTGCGCGGCGACGACGGCTGGCGCGCCGCCGCGTCCGCGCTCACCCCGGCCCAGCCGGCCGAGGAGCGCGCGACCGGCGGCTGAGCGGCGGTGGGTAGCGTGCGGAGGGGGCCGGGGCGATCGGCCGGACCCGCCTCGAGGCGCACGTGACCACCCGACCGCACATCAGCGACGACCAGCGCCGGGCGCGGCTCGCGCACCGCCACGGACTGGTGCCCCACGCCCGGTTCGACGGCCCCGGATCGGTCGCCGAGGGCGTCGTCGCGCTCCACGCGACCGACACACCGACGATCCACCTGTCGATCGCGGCGCGGGTCGACGGTGCCACCCTCGCCGACACCACCCGGGCGCTCGGCGAGGGGCGGCGCCTGCACCGGCAGATGGGGATGCGCCGCACCCAGTGGGCGGCGACCGATCCCGTCGTCGACGCGATGCTCGCGGGTCCGGCAGCGCGCGTCGCGGCTGCGGAGCGACGCGGCCTCGCCGCGGAGCTCGAGGCGTCAGGGATCACCGTCGACCCGGCGAGGTGGCTGCGGCGCGCCGAGGCCGACCTCCTCGCCGCGCTCGAGGACGGGGCCGAGCTGACCGCGAACGAGCTGGCCGCCACCTCCACGCGGCTCGGACGGCGCGTCGTGCGCGCCCCCGGCACCAAGTGGCAGACCGAGGTCGGCGTCGCGTCGCGGCTGCTCACCGTCCTGTGGGCGGAGGGAAAGGTCACGAGGGGAACCGACGCGGGGGCCTGGTACTCCAGCCGCCCGCGGTGGACCACCGCGCGGCACCGGCGGGGCGACCGCGGCGAGCTGCCGAGCACGCGCGAGGCGTGGGCCGAGCTCGTCCAGCGGTGGCTCCTGCGGTTCGGTCCCGGCACCGAGGCCGACCTCCGGTGGTGGCTCGGTGCGCCTGCGGGCGTGGTGCGGGCCGCGCTCGCGGACGTCGCTGCCACCGAGGTCGAGCTCGACGGCGGGGTGGTCGGATGGGTCGCCGCCGGTGACGAGGACCCCGTCGAGGACCCCGGTCGCTGGGCGGCGCTGCTCCCGGGGCTCGATCCGACGACCATGGGGCACAAGGAGCGCGCGTTCTACACCGGCGGCCACGACGCGGCGCTCTACGACGGCGGCAACGGCGGCACCACCGCCTGGGTCGACGGCCGGATGGTGGGCGGCTGGTCGACCACGGAGGACGGTGTCGTGCGCCTGCACCTGCTCGAGGAGGTCGACGGTGAGGCCTGCGAGCTGCTCGAGGAGCGGGCGGGGCGCCTGGAGGCGTTCATCGAGGGCCGCGGCGTGACCGGCCTGTACTCCTCACCGCTCGTCGCGCAGCTGCTGCGCGACGAACGCAGCCGCTGACCGCCCGCCCGGCTGACCCCGATCGGCCAACGACGCCCCGGGGAGGATCCGGGCCCCTCGACGCTATTTCTACCGACTGGCAGAATCAGCCGCAGGACGCGCCCCGGCCGGGGCACCGGTGGAGGTGGTGAGGCGGCCGTGCGACGACCACGGGTCGAGGTCGGGCGGGTCTACGACGAGCCGGTGACCGGTGAGCCGGGCCGTCGGGTCCTCGTCGACCGCCTCTGGCCCCGTGGCGTGTCCAAGGGCGACGCCGACTGGGAGTGGCTCAAGGACGTCGCCCCGAGCACCGAGCTGCGGCAGTGGTACGGCCACGACGTCGCCCGGTTCGAGGAGTTCTCGGCCCGCTACCGGGCCGAGCTGCGCGACCCGCCGGCCTCCGACGCGCTCGAGCGCCTCGCCGCCGCGGCCCGGGAGGGGCCGCTCACGCTGCTCACCGCCACCCGCGACGTCGAGCACTCCGCCGCCCGGGTCCTGCAACAGGTGCTGAACGCCCGCGTGGGCTGACTGCCCGGTGCTCCTGCTCGCGCTCAGGCCACCTGCGAGGTGGCGCGGGCGTCGACGAGGCCCTCGGCGAGCTCGACCTGGTCCTCGTCGGACATCGTCGCCCTCAGCGTGTCGAGCATCTCCTCGTCGTCCTCGCAGTGGCGGCGCAGCTCCTGGCCGAAGGCGCGCAGCGTCGCGACCCGCTCGGCGTCGTCGACCTCGACGTCCTCCAGCAGGTGCGCCAGCGCGAGCAGCAGGTCCTCGCGCTCCTCCGCGGCGCCGGCGAGCGCCTCGGCCCGGTCGCCCCCATGGCGCCGGGCCATCGGGTAGAGGATCCGGCGCGTCACGTCGACGTGCACCCGGGTGATGTGGCCGAGCTTGCCGATCGCCGCCTCGCGCGCCTCCGGCTCGGCGGCCAGCGCCTCGAACAGCAGGCGGTCGAGCAGCGCGTGCGCCTCGTCGACGAGGTCGAGCGGGTGCACCCGCGAGCCGTCCGGCGACGCCGACCACGACACCCAGCGCCGGCCCCGCACCGGCTCGTCGATGCGCACCGGCGTGTCGATGAGCAGGTCGGCCGGCGAGGTCCCCGAATCGACGTCGCCGTAGGACCAGTCGGGCTGCTTGTCGAGCTGGTCGCCGTCGAGGATCGCCCGCCCGCCGGAGAGCTCGACGATCGGCACGATCGGGATCGCGTCCGCCGCCGGCGGCGCGGCCGCGGCGTCACCGACCAGCACGTGGCCGACGACGACCTCGTCGTAGAGGCGCAGGAGGCTGCCCACCACCGCCTCCTGCTGGCGGGCGAGGTTGCAGCGGGCGCCGTCGGAGACCGTCTGCACCCGGCGCTCCACCTCGGCGAGCTCGCGCTCGGTGAGCATCGAGGACTGCGCGGCCGCCAGCAGGTCCGCGAGCGCGAGGCCGTCCCGCTTGCAGGGCTCGCACTGGCCGCACGACTCGACCGCCAGGAACCGTGAGATGCCCCGCGCGATCGCGACCGGGTCGGTGCGGTCGTCGAACACGATGAACCCGGCCGAGCCCAGGCCGGTGCAGGCGTCGCGCATGGCCTCGTAGGTGAGCGGCGTGTCGAGCAGGCTGGCGGGGATCAGCGCGTTGGAGGTGCCCGACACCACCGTGCCGACCCGTCGGCGCTCGGCCGGCCCCCACCCGATCAACTCGATCGCCTCGCGCAGCGTGGTGCCCATCGCCAGCTCCGCGACGCCCTCCCGCCGCGTCGCGCCGGTGATCGTGCAGACGATCGTGCCCGGGGACCGGTCCGTGCCCAGCTCGCGGTACCACTCGGGGCCGTTGGTGACGATGAGCGGCACGTTCGCGAGCGTCTCGACGTTGTCGACCAGGGCCGGTGCCTCGCCGCCGCCGCCGACGGTCGCGAGCTCCACCCCCGCCGCCGAGCGGCTGTCGCCCTCCCCGCCCTCCTCGACGCCGCGGCGGAACGGCGGGGTGACCCGTGGGAAGGGCTGGCGCCCCTCGATGACCTCGAGCAGCCCGGTCTCCTCGCCGAACAGGTACGAGCTGGGGCCGAGCACGAGGCCCACGTCCAGGCCGTCGAACCAGCCGGCGGCGGACACTTCGGCGATCGCATCCCCGAGCCGCTGGACCTCGCGCTCGAACGTGGCCTTGATGCCGATGCGGACACGCTCCGCGCCGACGGCCAGCGCCGCGATCGCGGTGCCCTCGAGGATGCGGTACGGGTTGGTCCGCAGCAGCGCGCGGTCCTTGAACGTGCCCGGCTCGCCCTCGGCGGCGTTGACCACCACGGTGGTGGGCTCGACCGCGGAGCGCGACGCGGCGACCGTCTGCCACTTGAGGCCGGTGGGGAACCCGGCCCCGCCGCGCCCGCGCAAGCCGCTCGCCGCGACGAGGTCGCAGATGGCCTCGGCGCCGACCCGGCGCGCCAGGTCGAGCGCGCGCCCGCCGTCGAGGTCGGAGTACTCGTCGAGGGTTCCCACGACGTGGCGGTCGAGGACCCGGTTCACCATGCCCATGTCCGCTACCTGCCACGGAGGCGCCCCGCCCATGCCATAAAACTTAGGTCTTGACCTCAGCATCGAGACCCTTCATGGTTAGGTGCATGCCTCAGCGTGCGGCGGATCTGGACCGCCTCTTCCGGGCACTCGGCGACCCGACCCGTCGGGCCGTGATCGAGCGCCTGCGGGAGGGTCCGGCGTCCACTTCAGAGCTGGCGCGGCCGTTCGGCATGGCGCTCCCGTCCTTCCTGCAGCACCTCGCGGTGCTCGAGGAGGCCGGACTCGTCACGTCGACCAAGGAGGGTCGCGTGCGCACCTACCGGCTCACACCCGAGCCGTTGCAGGCAGCGGAGGACTGGTTGGGCACCCAGCGCGACCTCTGGGAGCGCCGCCTCGACCAGTTCGACGAGTACGTCCTCTCACTGGAACAGGAGCAACGACGATGACCACCACCGAACACGCCATCGACCCGAACCTCGACCTCGTGCTGGAGCGCGAGGTGGACGTCCCACCCGAGCTGGTGTGGGCCGCCTGGACGACCCCGGAACACCTCGTCAAGTGGTTCACCCCGAAGCCGTTCGAGACCGCGGAGGTCGAGATCGACCCCCGCCCGGGCGGCATCTTCCGCGTGGTGATGCGCTCACCTGAGGGCGACCTGATGGACCAGGGCGCCGGCTGCATCCTCGAGGCGGTCGAGCACCGGCGCCTCGTGTGGACCGGTGCGCTCGGCCCCGGCTTCCGTCCCAACCACAGCGAGCTCGCCTTCACCGCCGTCATCACGATGGAGCCCTCCGGGTCGGGCACCCGTTACCGGGCGGTGGCGATGCACGGCGAGCCCGAGCTCAAGGCCCGCCACGAGGAGATGGGGTTCGCCGAGGGGTGGGGCGCCGCGCTCGACCAGCTCGTCGAGCTCGCCAAGTCCCTCTGACCCACCCGACCCGTACTGCAGGAGCGGGGGCGCGCGCTCCCGCTCCTGCAGGGCGACGACACGGGGTCGGCGATCGGCGTTTCCGGCGCACGTCCACTGCTCCCGTGGGAAGGTGTGCTCGGGGGATCACCTCGCCCGACCAGCGCACCGACAGGGGGTCCGATGACCGAGCAGAGCAAGTCCCAGGCGGGTTCGACGACGGGGTCGGGGGCACCGGCGCCGAGCGATCGGAACTCGCTCACCGTCGGCCCCAACGGGCCCGTGCTGCTGCACGACGTGCACTTCCTCGAGCAGATGGCGCACTTCAACCGGGAGAAGGTGCCCGAGCGCCAGCCGCACGCGAAGGGCGCGGGTGCCTTCGGCCGGTTCGAGACGACCGAGGACGTGTCGAAGTACACCAGGGCGGCGCTGTTCCAGCCCGGGGTGACCACCGACCTGCTGATCCGGTTCTCGACCGTGGCCGGGGAGGCGGGCAGCCCCGACACGTGGCGCGACGTGCGCGGCTTCTCGCTGAAGTTCTACACGTCCGAGGGCAACTACGACCTCGTCGGCAACAACACGCCGGTCTTCTTCGTGCGCGACCCGATGAAGTTCCCGCACTTCATCCGCAGCCAGAAGCGGCTCGCGGACTCGGGCCTGCGCGACAACCACATGCAGTGGGACTTCTGGACCCTCAACCCCGAGTCGGCCCACCAGGTCACCTACCTCATGGGCGACCGGGGGCTGCCGAGGACCTGGCGGCACATGAACGGCTACGGGTCGCACACCTTCATGTGGGTCAACGCCGCCGGTGAGCGGTTCTGGGTGAAGTACCACTTCAAGTCCGACCTCGGCTGGGAGAGCCTCACCAACCGCGAGGCACAGGTGCTGGCCGGCGTCGACGCGGACGCCCACCGCCGGGACCTGTTCGAGGCCATCGAGGGCGGCGACCACCCGACCTGGACCCTGAAGGTGCAGGTCATGCCGTACGCCGAGGCGGCGACCTACCGGTTCAACCCGTTCGACCTGACCAAGGTCTGGCCGCACTCCGACTACCCGTTGATCACGGTCGGCAGGATGACGCTGGACCGCAACCCGCAGAACTTCTTCGCCGAGATCGAGCAGGCCGCGTTCTCGCCGGGCAACACGGTGCCGGGCATCGGGCTGTCCCCGGACAAGATGCTGCTGGGTCGGGCCTTCGCCTACCACGACGCCCAGCGGAACCGCATCGGCACGAACTTCCACCAGCTGCCGGTGAACCGCCCCCAGGGGCCGCAGGTGAACACCTACCTGTTCGACGGGCACATGGCCTACGAGCACTCGGGGCCGGCGCCGACCTACGCCCCGAACTCGGAGGGCCGCGCCTGGGCCGACGGGGACGCCACACCCGAGGAGTCCTGGGCGGTCGACGGTGCGATGGTGCGCAGCGCCTACGAGCTGCACGCCGAGGACGACGACTTCGGCCAGCCCGGCACGCTGGTGCGCGACGTGATGGACGACGCGCAGCGGGACCGCCTCGTCGAGACGGTCAGCGGGAGCCTGCTCGGCGGCGTGCGCGGCGAGGTGCTCGAGCGCGCCTTCGACTACTGGCGGAAGATCGACCCCGACGTCGGCAAGCGCATCGAGGAGACCGTCCGCCACGGCAGCGCGCCCCAGCCGGCATCCGGCATGAGCGAGAGCTGACCCACCCGGTCCCGTCGGGGGCGGCGGACGATCCGGGCTGGTAGACCGGTCCGATGCCGAGCTTCGACGACATCACCTACGACGTGGAGGACTCCACGGCGATCGTCACGATCGACCGCCCGGAGCGCTACAACGCGTTCACGGCGCACACGGTGGAGGAGCTGATCGCCGCGTTCCGCGCCGCGTGGGCGGACCGGCAGGTGCGGTGCGTGATCCTCACCGGTGCCGGCGACAAGGCGTTCTGCAGCGGCGGCGACGTGAAGCAGCGTGCCGAGACCGGCGACTACGGGCCCAGCGAGAGCGGCATGTTCGAGATCGGGTACCTGCACCGCCTGATCCGCGACATCCCCAAGCCGGTGATCGCCGCGGTGAACGGGTTGGCCATCGGCGGCGGCCACGTGCTGCACGTGCTCTGCGACGTGACGATCGCGAGCGAGACCGCCCGCTTCGGGCAGGCCGGGCCGCGCGTCGGCTCCTTCGACGCCGGCTTCGGCACCGCCTACCTGGCCCGCGTGGTGGGGGAGAAGAAGGCGCGGGAGATCTGGTACTGGTGCCGCCAGTACGACGCGCAGGAGGCCCTGCAGATGGGGCTGGTCAACAAGGTCGTGCCGCCGGAGCAGCTGCTCGACGAGGCGAAGGCCTGGGCCGCGGAGATCGCGGCGATGAGCCCGACCGCGATCCGCTTCGTCAAGCAGTCGTTCAACGCGGACACCGACCACCACGCCGGGCTGAGCAACCTGTCGATGTCCGCGCTGGACCTCTACTCGGTGTCACCCGAGGGGATGGAGGGCGCGAACGCGTTCGCAGAGAAGCGGCCCCCGGAGTTCGACCGCTACGTCGAGTGGCACTGAGCCCCCCTGCCGCGCCCCTCGCCCGTTCTGTGTCCCGGAAGTGAGGGTGCACCCTCACTTCCGGGACACAGTTCGAGTCGGGCGGCCGGGCGGGGCGGGGTCAGCCGACCTCGCGGGCACCCTTGTCGAAGTCGATGACGAGCGAGCGGTCGCCGTCGCGCAGCGCGAGGAACTTGCCGAGGTGGCACACGTCGCCCCACGGGCTCTCGAGCCGCGGGTGGCCGCCGACCGGCACCTTCTCCCCCTCGACGGTGAGGCCGCTGCGGGGCGAGTAGCGCAGCTCGCCCTGTGACGGCGACACGTAGCGCAGCCGGGGGTCGCCCGGCGTCGAGCGGTCCATCGCGATCTCCGCGGTGGTGATCCGCTCGACGAAGTCGGCGAACGCGCCGGCGTCGGCGCGTCGCGCGACCTCGACGACCCACGTGTTGTGGGCGCTGCCCTCGGCGACGAGGTCGAAGGGCTGCTCCATGCCGCGGGTGGCCACCACCTCGGGGTCGTAGGTGCGCCACGTCGTCGGCCGCTCGGACCACAGCGCGACGTACCCGTCGCCCTTGCGGCCGATCGTCCAGCCCGCCTCCTGCACGACCTCGTCGAAGTGGTCCTGGGGGAAGTACGCGTGGGTCTCCTGCAGGTAGCCGAAGATCGGGCCGAGCAGTGGGTCGTCCGGTGAGTGGTACGCCGGCGCGTAGAGGTGGATCGCGACGTTGTGGTGCTGCACGCTGCGCGGCATCGACGCGCTGCCGGTCCAGTACCCGTCGTCCTCGCGCCAGTCCAGGCTCTGCGGGGTCGGCTTGGACGGGTGCGTGGTGAACACGAGCGCGTCGTGGTCGATGGTCGCCTGCCAGGCGTGCGCCTGGTCGCGCTTGTCGCCGGGGCGGTGGTGCACGACCGTGCTGAGCATCACCTCGGGGGAGCGCCAGGTGTAGGTGTGCGCCTCGCCGAGCACGCCGAACGCCGCCATCGGGGCGAGCTCGCGGGCGGCGAGCTGCGCAACCGTCGGCCCGACCTCGGTGAGCTGGCGGATCGCCGCGAAGTCCGAGAACAGGTCCGTCTCCCACAGGCGGAAGCGGTCGGCGGCCCGGAGGGTGGCGGGCACCACCTGCCACGAGGTGAGGGCGCCGAGGGACCACCAGAACGGGATGTTCGCGTCGTCGTCGTAGTCGTAGCCGTAGGGCGCCTGCGGGTTCGGGGTGTACACCTCGTGCGGGTCGATCGGCACCCCGTGGCGCTCCTTCGAGGTCGAGACCTCGTCGCTGCGCGCGATGCGGGCCAGCACCTCGGGCATGCGGTAGCGCTGCGCGCCGCAGAAGTAGGTCGCGCCGGTGTCGGTGCGCGACGTGTAGCCCTCGGCGGTGTCGTCGAAGAGCAGCTTGGCGGTGCTCCAGGTCGCCTCGTCGAGGGAGGACATCTTGTCCTTCTTGTACGTGCGCCCCCGCGTCGCCCCGTAGGCGCCGCGCTGCAGGTGCATGGCGACGTCCGCGAGGCACAGGTCCAGCGCCGCGGAGCCGAGCCGGATGAGCTCCTCGTCGTCGCACAGCTCGACCAGCGTGAGCAGCGGCGTGATGTTCTTCAGCATGTAGACGTTCGAGTGCCACTCGGCGAACCCGAACCGGGCGCGCTCGTCGATCCACTCGAGGATGACGGGGCGGGCGCGGGCTGCGTGCTCGGCGCCGGTGAGCCCCGTCACCTCGAAGGTGCGGTCGGGCAGCGCCAGCCCCGCGAGGTACTCGTCGACCGCCACGATGATGCGGTGGTTCTCGGACCAGAACCACAGGTGGTCGATGCGGCCCGGGGGCAGCGGGTCGTCCCACCGGTAGCGGAACGCGACCAGCCGGTCCTCGATCGCTGCGATCACCGACGGGTCGAGCACGTCGCGCCCGAGCGCCAGCACCCAGTGCAGGTACATGACGTCGAAGTCGCGGGTGTCCTTCCAGTCGTCGATCTTCTGCCAGACCGGCGCGAGCCCCTCGACCGTCACCTGCGAGGGGTCCCACTGGAACGACGGGTCGCGCCGGGCGCGGATGAGGTGCGCCGCGATGCTGGTCGGGTTGTCGGCCCGGAGCTGGTCGGTCGCGAACGCCAGGTACTCGTCGACGCGGCCCTGGAACGCCGCCTCGTCGATGAGCCCCACCGACCCCGGCTCGGGCATCGGCCCGGGCGGCCCGGTCGGCGGTGGCCCGCAGCTCGGGACCGGGTCGACCCGTGGTGGCGGCGCGCACGCCGCCGCGACCGCCGTCGCCGCAGCCGTCACCGCCGACAACCGAAGGAAGTCCCGTCTGGTGGCCGCTCGCATCCCCGCTCCCCGTCCGCCGCCAACGTCGCGGGGATGGTACCGGAGCGCGGCGGATCGGCGTCGGGTCGGCCGGCGTCGGGTCGGCCGACGCCGCTGACGGTCACACCGGGCTGAGCGACGCCTCCTCGGCCAGCAGCTCGCGCACCCTCGGGATCACCTCGGTGCCGTACAGCTCGATCGCACGCATGGAGCTGCGGTGGGGCAGCGGCCCGTTGCTGTACTTGAGGTCGAACCGCTGGACGCCCAGCGCCGAGACCGTGGAGGCGATCTTGCGGGCCACGGTCTCGGGGGAGCCGACGTACAGCGACCCGTGCGGGCCGGCCTCGCGCTCGAACTCGTGGCGGCCCATGGGCGGCCACCCACGCTCCGCGCCGATGCGGTCGCGGTTGGCCTTGAAGTGGGGGTACAGCTCCTCGCGGGCCTGCTCGTCGGTCTCCGCGACGTGGCCGGGGGAGTGCACGCCCACCGGCAGGCTCGGCGCGCCCAGCTCGTCCAGCGCCCGGTGGTAGAGCTCGACGAACGGGCGGAAGCGCCTCGGGTCGCCGCCGATGATCGCCAGCATCAGCGGCATGCGGTGCCGCGCGGCGCGCACCACCGACTCGGGGCTGCCGCCGACGCCGACCCAGGTGCGCAGGGTGCCGGACTCGACGGGCGGGGGCACGAGCTGCTCGTGCAGCGGCGCCCGGGTCGTGCCGGACCACGTGACCGGCCCGCCGTCGCGCAGCCGGGCGAACAGCTCGAGCTTCTCCTCGAACAGGACCTCGTACTCGGAGAGGTCGTAGCCGAAGAGCGGGAACGACTCGGTGAACGACCCGCGGCCGACGGTCACCTCCGCCCGCCCGTTCGACACGGCGTCGAGGGTCGAGAACCGCTGGTACACGCGCACCGGGTCGTCCGAGCTGAGCACCGTGACCGCGGAGCCCAGCAGGATCCGCCGTGTGCGTCCGGCGATCGCGGCCAGCACGACCTCCGGCGCCGAGACGGCGAAGTCGTCCCGGTGGTGCTCGCCCACGCCGAACGCGTCGACGCCGACCTCGTCGGCCAGCACGCCCTGCTCCACGACGTCGCGCAGCACCTGCGCCTGCGTGCGGAGCCGGCCGTCCTCGTCGACCGTGACGTCGCCGAACGTGTCGAGCCCGAGCTCGACCTGCCTGGCCCCGGCCGACTCCGTGACTCCTGCCGACATCGCCGCCTCCTCAGTGGTTGATGTGAACAACTACTCCGAACCCGGCGGTCGCGTCGGCCATTCCCCGCGCAGCCCGACCGGGACGAGCAGCGCGAGCGACAGCGCGAGGTACCCGAAGACGGCCAGGCGCGGGAGCGCCAGCCCGAGGAGGATGAGCCCCACGTAGCCGGCGACGCCGGGGGTCAGGCGGGTCGTGAGGCCCCGGACCTCCTCGTCGTCGAGGTCCGGGTCCACCAGCCCGCGGCGCAGCGCGTAGCGCCACAGGGACGACACCGCGGCGGCCACGAGCACCAGGTTGCACCCGAAGACCACCACGGCCACCCGCTCCGCGCCCTCGTCGCGGATGTGGGCCGCGGTCAGCGCGGTCGTGAAGGGCATGAGCGACACGAGCAGCAGGACGAGCAGGTTGAGGCGCACCAGGCCCGGGTCCATCGCGCGCAGGTGGTGGGTGATCCCCGTGTGCGCCAGCCACGTCGCGCCGATCGCCGCGAAGCTGATGACGTACGCGAGGTACGAGGGCCACTGCTCGGCGATGGCGTGCAGCAGCCCGTCGCGGACGTCGGTGGGCACCGACAGCTCCAGCACGAGCAGGGTGATCGCGATCGCGAAGACACCGTCGCTGAAGGCCTCGAGCCGGCCGGTCCGCAGCGGGCGCGCCACGGACGGAAGCTTCCCACGCCGGGCCGAGGTCGCGTCGGGGCGAGCGCCCTGCCCAACGACGGGAGCTCAGCACCCGGGGAGGGTGCCGTCGGAGCGCGAAGGCGACCGCTGCCGCGGCGTGGAGACGGGTCGTGGGGAACAGCGGCACCTCCACGTCCCCGGGTCCGACGAGCAGCTCGATCTCGGTGCAGCCGGCGATGACCCCCTGGGCGCCGTCGCGCACCAGCCGGTCGATCACCTCCTGGTAGGCCGCCTTCGACGCCGGCGACACGATGCCGCGCACGAGCTCCTCGTAGATCACCCGGTGCACCAGCTCCCGGTCCTGCGGCCCCGGCACCACCACGTCGAGCCCGTGGAGGGCCAGCCGCCCCCGGTAGAAGTCCTGCTCCATCGTGTGGCGCGTGCCGAGCAGGCCCACCCGCGACACCCCGGCGTCCAGCACCGCCGCGGCGGTCGTGTCGGCCAGGTGCAGGAACGGCACGTCGATCGCGGCCTCGATCGCGGGCGCGGCGACGTGCATCGTGTTGGTGCACAGCACGATCGCCTGCGCGCCCACGTCCTGCAGGCGGCGGGCGTCGCGTGCGAGCAGGTCCGCCGCGTCGTCCCAGCGGCCGGCGTCCTGCAGCGCCTCGATCACGGCGAAGTCGTAGCTGCGCAGGATGAGGTCGGCCGAGTGGGTGCCGCCGAGGCGCCGGCGCACGCCCTCGTTGATGAGCCGCTCGTACTCGATCGAGCTCTCCCAGCTCATGCCGCCGAGCAGCCCGAGGGTCCGCATCGCAGCAGACGGTAGCGGCAGGGCGCCCGGCCCCGCCGGGGCCCAGGTGCATGCCTACCCACCAAGAAGGTGTTGGAGCGCTCATCTGATGGTGGTAGGCATACCTCTCACCGGTGCCAGCGTCCCGAGCGCGACATCGGACGTGCCGATGCACAGCTCCCTGCCGACCGCCTCCGCGCCCGCCCCGCCGGGCCCGTCCACGGACGCACCGTTCTGGCGCGCGCCGATTCGCTCGACGCTGCTCGACCGCGGCGCGCGCGTGGCCCCCGCCGAGCTCGAACGGCGGGTCGAGGCCCGCGCCGCCGAGCTCGGCGAGCGGCGGCTCGTGCTCCTGCGGGGAACCGCCGAGCTTGCGCTGGTCGTCGACCTCCTCGCCTGCCTGCGCGCCCGGTGCCCGGTGATCCTCACGGGCCCGTCGGACGCCGACGACGAGCTCGTCGACCGCTTCGACCCCGACGTCGTGCTCGACGCCGCCGCCCGGCCGCAGGGGTCCCGGCTGGTCGAGCGGCGCCCCGGTTCGGCCCACGAGCTGCACCGCGACCTCGCCCTGCTGCTCAGCACCTCGGGCTCGACCGGCGCGCCGAAGCTCGTGCGGCTGTCGCGCCGCAACCTGGCGAGCAACGCCGCCGCGATCGCGTCCTACCTGCGCCTCGACGCGGGGGACTGCGCCGTCACCTCCCTGCCGCTGCACTACTGCTACGGGCTGTCGGTGCTGACCTCGCACCTCGCCGTCGGCGCGACGGTCGCGCTGAGCGACCTGTCGGTGGTCGACCCGTGCTTCTGGGCCCTGTGCCGCGACGCGGGCGTGACGACGATCGCCGGCGTGCCGCACACCTTCGAGCTGCTGGACCGCATCCGGTTCGACGGCACGGAGGCGCCGATGCTGCGGCGCCTCACGCAGGCGGGAGGGCGCATGCCGCCGGCGACGGTCGAGCGCTACGCCCGCCTGGGACACGAGCGCGGCATCGACCTGTACGTGATGTACGGGCAGACCGAGGCCACCGCCCGGATGGCGTACCTGCCGCCGGAGCTCGCGGCGACCCACCCCGACGCCGTCGGCGTCGCGATCCCGGGAGGGGAGCTCGAGCTCCGCCCGCTGCCCGCGGAGGAGGCCCCCGAGTGGCCCGAGGGGAGCGGGCTGGTCGTGTACCGGGGCCCGAACGTGATGATGGGCTACGCCGAGTCGCCCGCCGAGCTCGCCGACCCGCCGTCGGTGGACGAGCTCGTCACCGGCGACGTCGGGCGGTTCGACGAGGCGGGGCTGCTGCACCTGGAGGGCCGCCGCAGCCGGTTCACGAAGATCTTCGGGCTGCGCATCGACCTCGACGACCTCGAGCGCCGGCTCTCGGAGCGGGGCGTGCCGGCCCTGTGCGTCGGCGACGACCGGTGCATCACGATCGGGGTGGTCGACGGCGCGGCAGGGGCCGCGTCCGCCGCGGCAGCCCAGGTGACCGGCCTCCCGCCACGACGGCTGCGCGTCGTCGAGCTGGGCCACGAGCTGCCCCGCGCCGCGAACGGCAAGCCCGACCGGTCGCCCCTGCGCGACCTCGCCGCCGCGGTCGACGGGCCCGACGTCCCCACGGCGCGGGCGGGCGGCGTCGAGGGCGTGCGCGACATCTACCGGTCGGTGCTCGGCCTCGACCACGTCGGGGAGGCCGACACGTTCGTGTCGCTCGGTGGTGACTCCCTGTCCTACGTCGAGGCGTCGGTGCGGCTCGAGGAGCGCCTCGGCAGGGTGCCAGATGGCTGGCACCTGCGCACCGTCGGCGAGCTCGAGTCGCTGTCGCCCCGCGCTCGCCGCTGGCCCCGGGTCGAGACCGGGGTGCTGCTGCGCGCGGTGGCCATCGTGCTGATCGTCGGCAACCACATGGGGGTGTTCCTCGTGCCTGGCGGGGCACACGTGCTGCTGGCCGTCGCCGGGTTCAACATGGCGCGCTTCCTGCTCGGCGATGGCGGCCTGCTCGGGGACCGCGGCGCCGGGGTACGTGGCCACCTCGCGCGCTGGGTCCCCGCGATCGGGCGCATCGCGCTGCCCTCCGCGGCGTGGATCGCGGCCGGG
>CBFGTJ010000069.1:0-14734 GCA_965651815.1 uncultured Microthrixaceae bacterium
TGCTGACCACCGCGGGTGAGGGGCCTTCGCGGCCGACGATCTCGGCCGGGGGCGCGGTGCACGTCCACTGGGACGGCCGGTCGGACCTCGCGGCCGCGTGGCGCGACGCGGGCGAGGCGCTGCGGGCTCCGGGGGTGGGCTCCCGATGAGCGCCGCACCGGGGGTGCGCGCCCGGGTCGCACGCCGCCCGTTCGCCGCCGAGCTCGGGCTGCTCGCGCTCGGGCTCGGCACGGCAGCGTCGTTCAACCGCCTCTTCGTCGGCTGGGCCTTCCTCGGCAGCCTGCTGCCCGCGGTGGTGATCGGCTGGGGCCTCGCGGTGCTGCTGCGCCGGGCGGGTGTCGGCGTGGCGGGGTCGTTGGTCCTGCACCTGATCGCGGGGCTGGTGCTCGTCACCGTGCAGTTCGCCCCCGGCACGCACCTGCTCGGCGTGCCGACCCCCGACACGGCCCGCTCCCTGGCGCGGGCCGTCGAGTCCTCGTTCGCCGAGTTCTCCGAGCTGGTCGCTCCCGTGCCCGCGCGCGACGGGTTCCTGGTGGTGGTGGCCGCGGGCCTGTGGGTGTTCGCGTACTTCCTCGACACCGCGGCCGCCCGCTTCCGCGGCAACGTGCAGGGGGCGGTGCCGCACACCGCGGTGTTCGTCACGGTGGGGGTGCTCGCCCGCTCGAGCGGGCGCGTGCTGGCCGTCGTCCTGTTCGGGCTCGGCCTCGCCGCCTACGCCGTCAGCCGGGTCCGCCAGGTCGCCGGCGAGCAGCGGTGGATCGACCACCACACCCGCCGCGGGGTCCGCGCCTTCACCGGCCGGGCGGCGGCCGGCACCGCGGTCGCGCTGGTCGTGGGCGTCGCCGTGGCACCGTTCGTCCCCACCTCCGAACCGCCGGTCGACCTGCGCTCGCTGGGCCGTGGCGACGGGCCGCGCACCGTGGTCAGCCCGTTCGTCGGGCTCCGTTCGCTGCTGGGCCAGCGCAGCGACGAGGTCGTGTTCACCGTGGAGGCGGACGCACCGGCGTACTGGCGGCTCACCGCGCTCGAGCAGTTCGACGCGGACCGCCACATCTGGGTGTCCTCGGGTTCCTACGCGGCCGCGCAGGGGCCGCTCGAGCCGGGTGACGCGTCGATGGTGCCGGGCTCGACGCTGCGCCAGGAGATCGAGGTGATCGGGCTCGGAGGGCTGTGGCTGCCCGGCGCGTACGTGCCGAGCCGCATCGAGTCCGAGCGGCCGGTGAGCTACGACCGCGACTCGTCGTCCATCATCCGCCGCGACCCCGACGACCGCGGCCGCCTCTCCTACACGCTCGAGTCGCTCGTGCCGGACTTCGGGGTGCTGCGGCGACGCGGGACGCCGTCGTCGAACCACTCGGCGGGGATCGACCGCGTGCACCTCGAGCTCCCGGACCTCCCCACCGAGGTGACCGACGCGCTCGCCCAGGCGACCGCCGGCGAGGTCGACGACCACGCACGGCTGCTCGCGCTGCAGGACTGGTTCCGCTCGCGCTTCTCCTACGACGAGTCGGTGGACTACAGCGCGGATGCCGACCCGCTCACCGCGTTCCTCGAGCAGCGCCGGGGGTTCTGCCAGCAGTTCTCCTCCGCCTTCGCGCTGATGGCGCGCGCCCTCGGGTACCCCAGCCGCGTCGCGGTGGGCTTCACCCCCGGGGAGGCGACCCGTCCCGAGGGCGGCACGGCCTCGACGCGGTTCGTGGTCCGGGGACGCCACGCGCACGCCTGGCCGGAGGTGCACCTCGCGGGCGTCGGGTGGGTGCCCTTCGAGCCGACGCCCCAGCGCGGCAACCCGCAGGCCGTGGAGCACACCGGCGTCGCACCCCAGCAGGCGCCCCCTCCCTCGGGCAGCGGGGAGACGACCACCACCCTGGCCGGGGGCGACGAGCCGAGCGTGACCACCGCCCCGCAGCGGCCGACGGCCACCGTGGCCCCGGCCGCCGCGGGGGACCGCCCGGGCAGCGACTCGTCCGAGCGCGGCGTCCCCGGCGGCGTGGTCGCGGCGGTCGTGGCGCTCGTCGGGGTGCTCGTCGTTGGGGTGCTCCTCCGGCGACGTCGCGCCCGGGGCCGGGCGGCCGACGACGTCGCCCGCGCCGAGGTCGCCGGTGCGTGGCAGCGCGCGCTTCGGGCCGTGCAGCGCAGCGGCCTGCGCCCCCGCGATGCGGAGACGCCGGTGGAGTTCTCGGCCCGAGCCGCCGCCGCGCTGGGCGAGGTGTCGCCGCGGCTGCCGGGGGGTGAGCGGTCCGGCCTCGGCGAGGCCGTCGCCGCGCTCGCCGACCTGGCGGTGCTGGAGACCCGGGCGCGGTACGCCCCGGGCTCGCCACCGGAGGAGGACCGCAGGGCGGCGTCGGAGGCCGCGGAGGCCGTCACCGCGAGGAGCGACGCGCTCCGCGCCGCGCGCCCGCTGCTCCAGTCGGGATCAGGCGTCGTCGTCGGAACGGCGCAGGCGGTCCCGGGCCCGTGACCCGGCGTTGTTGAAGTAGCCGCGCAACCCGCCGCCGCGCAGCACCTGGGTCGCCTCGTTGAGGCCCGCCCGACCCATCCGGCGCGCGTTCGACTCGATGAACACCGCCGCGCCGACCATCGCGAGGAAGCCGAGGAAGGCGAACAGGTAGCTGATCGTGAGCAGCAACACCGACGCGGCGAGCGCGGCGACGAACGCGACGACGCCCCACTTCAGCTTTCGCAGCGAGTGGGAGTACACCGTGGTGGACCCGACCTGCCGTGCGAGCTCCGGGTCGCTGGCGCGGAGGTTCGCCTCGATCTCGCCCAGGATTCGCTGTTCGTCCTCAGAGAGCGGCATGCGCCACGACCTCCTCGGTACAGCTGCGACGGCACCTCGCCACAGCCAGGTGGCTGCTGGATACGTCCCACACGCTACTGGTCCTGCCGGCGAACCGCTCGTCGGCGGGGCGGTTTTGTGCGGGCATCGCGCTCCTACCCTCCGCGTGCCCGATCCACCCCGCCGGCCGTGGGCCCCCAGCGGTTCGTCCCGGGGGTGTCGTGCCGTCCCGCGAGGCTGGCGGGGCCGATCACCGCGTCACCGAAGCGGGAGCGGATCGCGTCGACCGCTTCGTTCGCGGCGTCCCACGCGTCGTCCTGCCCCTCGTCGTCGAACAGGGTGCCCTGCTGCTCGGCCTCGCGGGTCAAGTTGGCCATGCCGACGCCCACGAGCCGCACCCCGCGGTGCACCGGCAGGCGCGACAGCAGCGACCACGCCGTGTCGACGAGGTCGGTGCCGCGCGAGGTCGGCGCGTCGAGGGTGCGCGACCTGGTGATCGTGGTGAAGTCGCGGTACCGGACCTTCAGCTGGACGGTCCGGCCGCGGTAGCCGTGGTGGCGGAGCCTCGCCGCGACCGCGTCGGAGAGGCGCACGATCTCCGGTCGCAGCCGCTCCAGTGACGTGAGGTCGACGGGGAAGGTCTCCTCGTGGCTGATCGACTTGGGCTCCTGGTCGGGGACCACCGCGCGGTCGTCGATGCCGTGCGAGAGCGCGTGCAGGTGCGAGCCCGTCGCGGCGCCGAGCACCGCGGTGACCCGCTCCAGGGGCAGCGCGGCGAGGTCGCCCACCGTGCGCACCCCCAGCCCCTGCAGCTTGAGCAGCGTGGCCGGGCCCACGCCCCACAGCGCCTCCACCGGCAAGGGGTGGAGGAACGCGAGCTCGTCGCCGGGCTCGACCACGTGCACACCGCTGCCCTCCACGGGGCCCTCGCGGCTCGCTCGCGGCTTCGCCCGCTCGGTCGCCAGCTTCGCGAGGAACTTGTTGGAGGCGACACCGATCGAGCACGAGAGATCCTCGGCCTCGCGCACCCGCCGGCGCAGGTCGTGCGCCACCTGCGCCGGGGGCCCGAGCAGGCGGCGGGTGCCGGAGATGTCGAGGAACGCCTCGTCGAGGCTCAGCGGCTCCACGAGCGGGGTGACCGAGCGGAAGAGCTCCATCAGGCGGGCCGAGACCCGCGCGTAGTGGCGGTGGTCCCCGTCGAGGAAGACCGCGTGGGGGCACAGCTGGCGGGCCCGTGCCGACGGCATCGCCGAGTGCACCCCGTAGGAGCGGGCCTCGTAGGAGGCGGCCGCGACCACGCCCCTCGCGCCCGCCCCGCCCACCACCACCGGGCGGCCGCGCAGCTCGGGGCGACGCAGCAGCTCGACCGACGCGTAGAAGGCGTCCATGTCGACGTGCAGGATCACCCTCCGGGGTGGCATCCCGACCAGTCTCGCCGGTGCCGCGGTGGTGCACCACCCATCGGGCTGGCGACGTGGGTGGGCGAAATTGACCCTTGTGCCGCCGGACGGCGTACCGGATCATCGCCGGCATGCTCCGAACCGGGAAGCGTCACCCCGCCGCGCGCCAGCGACCTCGGCGAGCCATCGGCACGTTCGTGTCCGCGGGGGTGATCCTCAGCGTCGTGTCGCTGCTCACCCCGGTGACCGCCCGCGCGGAGGGCGAGCTCGACGACGGTCCCGCGCCGGCCGCCGCGACCGGCGAGACGGTGATCGGCTGGGTCAGCGACTTCGGCTACATCCACCCGGACATGGTGTTCCTGCGGGAGCAGGTCGACGAGTGGGAGGTCGACCACGTCGTCAGCACGGGCGACAACTGGCAGTACTCGACATGGCCGGGCGGCCACGACGACCCCGAACCGACGGGCACCGACCGGTACGACCGGGTGGTCGGGGAGATCTTCTGCGAGTACCTGCGCGCCGCGTCGGGACCGCTCTGCCCGTCCCACCGGCAGTCCCCCACCAACCGCTTCTTCCCGGTCGCGGGCAACCACGACCACGACGACGGCCCGCTGGCCAACTACCTGGCGTACTTCAACCTCCCGGGTGCCGGCACGACCAGCACGCACCCCAGCGGCAGCGAGCTCTACTACGACGTCGTCCTCGGTGACGTCCACCTGTTCGTGATCGACAGCGAGTCGGTCTCCGTGGAGGCCGAGGGGGGCACCCCGGCGGTGCCCACCTCGGTCCAGAAGGCCTGGCTCGAGGACGCCCTGGACTCCTCCAACGCCCCCTGGAAGGTGGTCGCGCTCCACGAGCCGGTGTACGGCTCGAGCGTGCACTACGGGTCGAACCCGGCACTGCAGTGGGACTTCGCCGACTGGGGCGTGGACGCCGTCATCAACGGGCACGCCAGCCTCTACGAGCGGGTCCACCGCGACGGCGTCGTCTACATCACCGCGGGCCTCGGGGGCGGCATCGGCGATGACGGTGTGATCCAGACCGGCACCTGCCGGCCGTCCGGTTCGCGGGTGGAGGGCAGCCAGGTCTGCATCGGGCGGGGCGATCGGCCCTACCTGTCCGACGGGACGGAGCTGATGGGTGCGGTGAAGATCGTCGCGACCCCGACCGAGCTCTCCTTCGATGCATGGACCATCGAGCCGGGGCACCGGCACCTCCTCGACAGCTACTCGATCACGAAGTCGGCGCCCACCCCGCCGACGATCACGACCAGCTCACCGCTGCCCTCCGGACAGGTCGGCACCCCCTACTCGACCACCCTCCAGGCCAGCGGCGGCACCACCCCCTACACCTGGCAGCGCACCGGCGGCGACCAGCTCCACCCCGGCCTCTCCCTCAACGCCACCACCGGCACCATCTCCGGCACCCCCACCACCGCCGGCACCCGAACCATCCAGTTCCGCGCCACCGGCGCCAACGGCGCACAATCCGCGATCAAGTCGCTGACACTCACCGTGGCGCACCCGCCCGTTGTCGATCCCGACGGCGGCGGCTTCGTGGGGATGGCACCCACACGGGTGCTCGACACCCGGACGAACGGGCCCTGCGTCTCGGGGTCGACCGGTCGCCAGGTCACCGTGGCGGGCGTGCACGGGGTGCCCCCGGACGCGGTGGCGATCGCCGCGAACGTCACCGTCGTGGGCCCCGGCTCACCCGGGTACCTGACCGTCCACCCGTCGGGCTCGCCCCGTCCGACCGCGTCGAACCTCAACTACGAGCGCGGCGACGTCGTCCCCAACCTGGTCACCACCAAGGTGGGTACCGGCGGGCGGATCACCCTGTACGCGTCGGGAGGGTGCCCCCACGTCATCGTCGACGTCGCCGGCTACTACACCGCCGGCACGCCCGGCGAAGGCGGCTTCACCGGCATCACCCCGACCCGCGTGCTCGACACCCGCACCAGCGGCCCCTGCGTGTCCGGGGCGGCGGGCCGGCAGCTGATCGTGGCCCCGACCCCGCCGTCGGTGCCCGCGGACGCGGCCGCGGTGGCGCTCAACGTGACCGTCGTGCGACCCGGCTCGCCCGGCTACCTCACCGTCCACCCCGACGGCGTGCCGCGCCCGACCGCCTCCAACGTGAACTTCGACAAGGGGCAGGTCGTGGCCAACGCCGCGCTCGTCAAGGTCGGCACGGACGGGCGCCTGCGGTTGTACGCCTCGGGAGGCTGCCCGCACGTCGTGGTCGACGTGGTCGGCTACCACCACGGCTGATCCGGCACCGGACCGGGCCGGGGCCGGTCAGGTCCGCACGCAGAGGAGCTCGCTGAGCCGCTCCCCCTCGATCCGGTAGCGGAACGAGCGGGGCTCGGCGAAGCGCTCGTCCAGCCACTCGAGCAGCGGTTCGCGCACCCACTGGTGCGAACCTCCCAGGTACTCGACGCAGCGCACGTCGTCGGCCCACTCGGCGCCGATGACGATGCCGTCGGGGTCGTCGCCGACGCTCAGCTCGCCGGCCACCGCGGCGGCGCGGTGGACCTCCACCCTCAGCCTCCACCCGAGCCCCGGGGCCTCGGCGACGATCTCGTAGAGCATCCCGCCCCAGCGCAGCACCTCGAGGCCGGTCTCCTCGCGCACCTCGCGGGTGAGCCCGTCGAGCACCTCCTCGCCCGGGTCGATGACGCCACCCGGCGTCGTCCAGTCGGTCTCGCCACCACGCCGGCGGTTCTCGACCAGCAGCACGCCGCTGCCCCCGGCACCTGCCCCGAGCAGGGCGGACTCGATCACCGCGCCCCCCACGACCCAGTCCCGCATGCGGTCCATCCTGTCAGGCGCGCCGCCTCAGATGGGTCCGCTGAACGTGTCGCAGCGGTCCGGGTCGCCCGAGCGGTAGCCCTCGAGGAACCACTCCTGGCGCTGCGCCGAGGTGCCGTGCGAGAAGGTCTCCGGGTCGGCCCGCCCCGCGGTGGCCTCCTGGATCCGGTCGTCCCCGACCGCCGCGGCCGCGTCGAGGCCGACGCGCACGTCCTCCTCGGTGATCTCGGTGACGAAGCCGGTGGCCACCGCGTTCGACGCCCACACGCCCGCGTAGCAGTCCGCCTGGAGCTCGATGCGCACGGACACCGACGAGGCGCCACGGTCGCGGCCCCCGGCCAGCGCCCCGAGCTGCTGCTGCACGTGGTGGCCGTACTCGTGGGCGACGACGTACGCCTGCGCGAACGGTCCGCCCTCGGCGTCGAACGGGGGTCGCGTGAGGACGTCGAAGAACGACAGGTCCATGTACACCGTGCGGTCCGCCGGGCAGTAGAAGGGCCCGGTCGAGGAGCTGGCCCGGCCGCACGCGCTCACGGTCGCGGAGGTGAACAGCTGGGTCGGCGCCTCGACGTAGCGGTCGCCCCGCTCGGCCATCTCGTCGGTCCAGTACCGCTGGACGCTGTTGACGATCCCGACGATCCGGCAGTCCTCGCGCTCCTCGGCGTCCGCGCCGGTGCGGCACTCCTCCGACAGGTCGCGGGACCAGCCCTGCCCCGACGCGTCGTAGTACTGCCCCGCCCCGGGGTCGAACAGCACCTGGTCGCCGCTCCCGCCGCCCAGCAGCACGAGCGCGACCATGACGACGAGGCCGACCAGGCCACCGCCGGCGCCGATCGCCGCCTTGCCGCCGGGCACGCGGGCACCCCGCCGGTCGACCACCTGACCCGCGTCGAGCCGTGCACGACGGTTGAACTTCACGCCCTCATCCTCCCCCGCGGAGCGCCTCCGCAGTCGGGGATCGCGCCGGGTGGCGGTGCGCCGCCCGTCGCTGAGGCATGATCGGGAGGTCGGACGGGGGCTCCGACGGGGACAGGGAGACGACATGCGAACGAACCGCTGGTACCTGGGCATCGCCGCGGTGCTCCTGCTCGCGCTCGGCACGGTCGCCTGTGGGGGCGACGACGGCGACGACGCCGGTGGCTCCGAGGAGTCCGGGGCCGAGTACGCCACCATCCGGGTCCCCGAGGACCACGAGACCATCCAGGAGGCGGTCGACGCCGCGTCCCCGGGCGACCTGGTGCTGATCTCCCCCGGCGTCTACCACGAGGCCGTCGAGGTCACCGTCGAGAACCTCACGATCCGCGGCACGGACCGCAACGAGGTGATCCTCGACGGCGAGTTCGAGCTGGAGAACGGCATCCGCGCGCTGAAGGTCGACGGCGTCGCGGTGGAGAACCTCACCACCCGGAACTACACGCACAACGGCGTGTTCTGGAACGGGGTCGACGGCTACCGCGGCTCCTACCTGACCGCGTACCGCAACGGCGACTACGGGATCTACGCCTTCGACTCGGTCAACGGACAGATCGACAACTCGTACGCCTCGGGCAGCCCCGACGCCGGCTTCTACATCGGGCAGTGCTACCCCTGCAACGCGGTGATCGACAACGTGGTGTCGGAGTACAACGGCCTCGGCTACTCGGGCACGAACTCCGGCGGCGAGCTCTACATCGTCAACTCGACGTTCCGGTACAACCGCGCCGGCATCGTGCCGAACAGCGGCAGCTACGAGCTGTGCTACCCCGAGCGCGAGACCACGATCGTGGGCAACCTCGTCCACTCCAACAACCAGGCCGACACCCCGGCCATCGACGTCGCGCTGCTCGCGATGGGCAACGGGATCCTCGTCGCCGGCGGCGTGAACAACGAGATCGAACGCAACCGGATCTGGGACCACGAGCGCACCGGCATCGGGCTCGTCCCGTTCCCCGAGGAGGAGGACGCGAGCGACGTCCCGCCCCCGCCGGAGGACGACCGGCGGCCGTGCTCGGAGGCCCGGGAGGACGAGCTGCCCGACCCCGAGACCATCCCCTCCCTCGTCCTGTGGGACCCGAGGGGCAACGTCGTGCGCGACAACGTGATCGAGGGCTCCGGCCTCGCCGACCTCGCCGTCGGCACCCTCGGTGAGGACCCGGCCGCGCTGGCCAACTGCTTCGCCGGCAACACGCTCACCAGCACCGCACCGACCGACCTGGAGCAGCTCGCCCCGTGCGACGGCGAAGGGTCGGGCGACTGGTCGGCCGGGGCGCTGGACCTGGTGAGCCTGATCGCGTCGGAGCGGCCCCCGGCTGGTGACTACAAGACCCAGCCGGTCCCCGAGGACCAGCCGAACATGCCCGACGCGACGACCGCCCCGCCGCGGCCCGCGACGGACGTGCCGCCGAGGGTCGACCTGGACGCGATCACGGTGCCGGAGAAGCCCGAGGACGCGTGAGCCCCGTGCGCGTCCTCGTGCGTGCGCGGCGGGCGCGCACGGCTGCCGTCCTCGGCCTCCTCACACTCATCGGGCTGATCGCCGGTGCGTGCACCGACGGTCCCCGCGGGATCCTCGACGCCGCGGGGCCGCAACGGCACCGCGAGGCGGACGGCGCCCACCACGGCCACCACGCGCCCGTCGGGCCGCCGGCGGGCGCACCCGCACCGGCACGGCACACGGGCCCGCAGGGCCGGGTCGGCCAGATCGCGGTCGAGTGCGGCTACAGCCACTCGGCGTTCGACGACCCGATCGTCCACCCCGGCCACCCCGGGCGCTCGCACCGGCACGACTTCTTCGGCAACACCACGACCGACGCCCACTCCACCCTGGCGACGCTGCTCGAGGGCGACACCACCTGCCAGAAGCGCATGGACACCGCCGCGTACTGGGCGCCGAGCCTGCTCGACCACGGCGAGCCCGTGGTGCCGAGCGGGTCGATCGCGTACTACCGCGCGGCGCCGGGGGTCGACCCGACGGAGCTGGAGAACTACCCGCCCGACCTGCGCATCGTCGCGGGCGACATGACCGCGACCGAGCCGCAATCGACCGACCTGGTCGGCTGGGCCTGCGGGCTGTCGTCCCGGCACCACGCCGAGCCGCCGACCTGCCCGGCGTCCGCGCCGCTGCGGGCCGTCATCACATTCCCGGACTGCTGGGACGGCGTGCGGACCGACAGCCCGGACCACCGCTCGCACATGGCGAACTCCGAGGCCGGTGTGTGCCCGGCGACCCACCCGGTCCACGTGCCCCAGCTGACCTTCGTGGTCGCCTACCCGATCTCCGGCGAGGGCCACGACCTGTCGCTCGCGTCCGGTCCGCCGATCACGCTGCACGCGGACTTCGTGAACGCGTGGGACCACGAGGGGCTCGGGCGCGAGATCGAGCTGTGCCTCCATCGCGACGTGGTGTGCAACGTCACGTCGAACCGCGGCGAGGAGCCCCTGTTCGGCGCCTGACTAGTGGCGGCGGGCGGCCTGGCTCGCCGCGTACGCGGGCAGGCGCAGCCGGTTGAGGAACCCGGCCGGCAGCAGGTCCGGACCGGTGTGCCACGGGTCGAACCGCAGCGACTCGCACTCGCGCTCGCCGAGCTGCTCGACGAGGGTCAGGTCGGCCTCCGGCTCCCACCTGCCGAGGAGCCCGGCGCCGAGCACCCCGACCTCCAGCGGCAGGCTCCGCGCCACCCCGGCGGTCGTGCGGCCCTCGAACGGCGCGGCGCCGAACACCCGGAGCCCGTCGGGCGCACGGTACGGGAGGATCGAGCTGTACCCGGTCCAGCCCACCAGTGGCACCGGCAGCAGCACGTGCCGCCCGATCGGCCGCCTGCCGGAGGACACGAACAGCAGGTCCTGGTCGCGGCCGGGGCCGTGGGCGTCGAGCAACCGCACCGCCAGCCCGTTGAAGTCCGGGAGCACGTCGGGCAGGCCGATGCCCCGGGAGATCCGCACCACCACGTCGAGACCCGGCCGGTCCCCCAGCACGCCGACCGCGCGGGGGTGCAGCCGCGCCCGCCCCGCGAGCGCGATGCCGCTCGGGTGGAAGATCCGGCCGTTCCGGAGGCCGGACGCCCACGCGAACGTGCGGGCGACCGCCGCGGCCAGCCCGCCGGGCAGCGACGCCGCCGGGTGGGCGGTGCTGCCGACCGGGCCCGGCCCCGAGCCGCGCTCGGCGAGCGCCTTGAGGCGCCACAGCGTCTCGCCGTTGCGCGCCGCCACGGCGCGGGTCGCGCGCCGGGCCGCGGCGCCCACCAGGTCCTGGTCGAGCGCCTCCTCCTCCATCACGACCAGCGTGCCGCCGGGCGCCTCCTGCAGCTCGAACGAGATGCGCGCGTGGCCGAAGGGCGGGACGGTGGCGAGCAGCTCCAGCCGGCGGCCGTGGTCGACCGCGGTGACCTCGGTGCGGCCGCCGGCGGTCAGCGGTTGCATCCCCACCCGGGGGTGGAACGCGCTGCCGACCGCAGGGAAGTCGGGATCGACCTTGCCGACCTCGCTCGCACCGACGACCCACTCGGCGTAGCGGCGACCGTCGGAGAGGACGGCGAAGACGTCCTCGGGCGGGGCGGCCACCGCGATGGCGGACCTCGCGCGCCCCGATGGTGGTTCGGGGTGGGGCTCGTCGCTCATCGGCGCCTCGGCAGGTGGTGTCGTCGGACGACACCCCGTACCCCGGGGCGCCCGCCGATCACTCCTCCGCGACGCGGATGCGCCCGATCATCCCGCGGTCGGGCGTGGCGTGGAGGCTGCAGTAGTACGGGTACTCGCCCGCGTCGTCGAAGGTCCGGGACGCCTCGGAGCCCGGCCGGAGGTCCTCGATCGGGATCTGCTCGAAGGAGCCCTCCTCGACCGGGATCACGTTGTGGTCGTTGCGGCCGCGGTTGCTCCACACGACCTTCGTCCCCGGCGACACGATCACGTTCTCCGGCGTGAAGGTGTTGTCACGGGTGTCGATGGTGACCGTGTCCTGGCCGGTCATGTCCTCCCACTCGGCCTCGGGCACGTCGGGCAGGTCCGCAGCGGCGCCGCCCCGGCCGGAGCCACCGTCGTCGTCACCGCAGCCCGCGAGCAGCGCCAGCGCGCCCACGAGCAGCGCCGCGACGCCCAGTCGGAGCGGGCGGGTGCGCCCGAGGGTCCTTGATTCCCACAGTCCCTGACTCATGGATCGGACCCTAGTCCCCGGCTGCCCCGCCGGGACAGCCCCTGCGCGCCGGCCCAGCCGGGTCAGCTGCGGGGCACGACCGGCCCGGGCGTGCCGTCGGGCAGGCGCTCCTGGACCACGGCGTCGCCGATCTCCACCTCGGGTTCGTCGGCGTGCGCCTCGGTCACGTCACGGGCCGGCCCGTCGGCACCGTCGGTCTCCGCGGCACCCGACGGACCGCTCACCAGCAGCAGCGTCCCGAGCGTCGTCGCGGCGACGACCACCCCGGCGATCGGCACGACCAGGCGGCCGCGCAGGCGGCGCGTGCGGAAGCCGACCGAGCCGGTCCGGTCCACCATCAGCTCGCGCAGCTCGTCCTCGATCTGGCGACGGTGGGTGGAGAACACGCCCTCGAGCACCAGGAGGTCGGGCAGGCGCAGCGGCACCGGCCTCCCCGGCGGCACGTCGCGCATGGCGTACACCATCGACAGGTACCTCGCGAGCACGTCGCGACGCTGGACGGCGGAGGGCTCGAGCCGCACCGACTCCCCGCCGACCTCCATCAGGCCCTCCTCGAGGTCGACCACGAGCCGTGACCGCTCGGGGATCAGGGTGGAGGTCGGGATCTCGTAGAAGTCCGTGAGCTCCTTGACCTCGACGTCGGTGAGGGGTCGGCGTCCGGTCTCGGCCTCGAGCAGCTCCACGGTCCCCCAGTCGCCACCGAGCGACCGCGCGGCCTCCTCGAGGCTGTACCCGCGGGCGACGCGCGCCTCCGCGAGGAGCTTGCCGAGCCGCTTCGGCGGCACGAGGAGCTCGGGCTGGACGGTGCTGATCTGCATGCGGGGTGCTCCTGCGACGGGAGGGAACTGCGGGATCGGAGGGTCGGGCGGTACCCGCCACGAGTAGCGATCGGCAGGCAGGGCTGCCCACTTGAAGGTTGTTCGCGCCCGCGGCCATATCATCGGGCCCGTGACCTCCCCCGCCGACCCGCGGGCCGGCCGCGGGGCTCCCCCCGTGGACGGACCCGAGTCCGAGCTGCCCTCCGTCGGCGCCCGCGTGCTCGCGTTCCTCGCGATCCTCGTCGGCGGCGCCGCCGGCGGCGCGATCGGCTACGCGTTCGCGGACCTCGGCGGGTTCGAGGGGTTCGGTGCCGGCGCGGTCACGCTGCTCGCCGCGCTGGTCGGAGCGGGCGGCGTCGCCGTCGTCGCCGTGCTGACGCTGCGGGCCCACGGCGAGTGGCGCACGATCCGCCGGGAGCAGGGCGACCCCGGCGGCGGTCGCCGCGGCGGCGCGCGGTGAACGGCGCCCCCGGCCCCCTCGAGGCCGAGCTGCTCGAGGTCGCGCTCGACGCCGCTGCCAGGGCGGTCGACCTGATCCACACGCGGCGGCCCGCGGACCTCGGGGTGCGCACGAAGTCGTCCGCGACCGACATGGTCACCGAGATGGACACCGCGTCCGAGGCGCTCATCCGCGAGGTCATCGCCGCCCGCCGCCCCGGCGACACGGTGATCGGGGAGGAAGGCGGCGAGGAGGTCGGCGGCGACGGCGGGATCACCTGGTGGGTCGACCCGATCGACGGCACGACCAACTACGTCTACGACCACCCCGGCTACAACGTCTCGATCGCCGCGGGGGTCGCCGGCCGCGCCCTCGTCGGCGTCGTCGCGGACCCGACGCACGGGCGGACCTACGCGGCCGTCCGCGGTGGCGGGGCGCGCTGCGACGGGACGCCGCTGCGGCTCGGTCCCCCACCACCGCTCGAGGAGGCCTTGGTCGCCACCGGGTTCGCGTACGACCGGGAGCGGCGCGCCCGCCAGGGCGAGGTGGCGGGGAAGATCGTGGGCCGGGTGCGCGACCTGCGGCGGATGGGCGCCGCCGCGCTCGACCTGTGCTCGGTCGCCGCCGGCCGCGTCGACGCCTACTACGAGGCCGGCCTGTCCGTGTGGGACCTCGCCGCCGGCGCGCTCATCGCCCGCGAGGCCGGCGCCCGGCTCGGGTCGCTCGACGGCGGCCCGGTCCGGCCCGAGTCGGTCCTCGCCACGCACCCGGACCTGTTCGAGCCCATGCGCGAGCTGCTCCTCGAGCTCGGCGCGGACCGGGTCTGAGGCCACGCGCAGTTCGCTGGCGCACCGACGCCGCCGGCATGGGCGACAATGGCGCCGTGGGTACAAGGATCCTGTACGTGGAGGACGACGAGCGCATCCGCGGCTCGGTCAAGCTGGCGCTCGAGGACGAGGGCTGGGTCGTCGACGAGGCCGGCACCGGCGAGGAGGCGATCCTGTCGTTCGACCGCACGCCGGCGGACGTGGTGCTGATCGACATCATGCTGCCCGGCATCGACGGCTTCGAGGTGTGCCGCTCGATCCGCCGCACCAGCGACGTGCCGATCATCATGGTCACCGCCCGTGCGGACACCCACGACGTCGTCGCCGGGCTCGAGGCCGGCGCGGACGACTACATGACCAAGCCGCTGCAGCCCAAGGAGCTGTCGGCGCGCATCCGCGCGCTGCTGCGCCGGGTCCGGCCCGGCACCACCGCGAACCCCCGCCTGCGCTTCGGCGAGCTCGAGGTCGTCCCCCAGGAGGGCGTGGTCACCCGCGACGGCGAGGAGGTGCACCTCACCAAGACCGAGTTCCGG
>CBFGTJ010000070.1:0-14581 GCA_965651815.1 uncultured Microthrixaceae bacterium
CAGCTCCGAGGCCCCGAGCGGCTGAGCCGTCAGGCGGTCTCGTCGGCCGGGGCGGGGCCCGGGTCGAAGCGCTCGGGTGAGACCGCGGCCCGGATCTCCGCAGCGGCCCGCTCCCCGCCGGTGCCCTCCGCGGCGATCCGCTCGATCGTCTCGATCGCCGTGTCGACCGCGGCCAGGTCGGCCTCGAGCTGGTCGAGGAGCCCGTCGTCAGCCGCAGGCCCGCCGGTGGGAGCCGACCCGTCGGTGGGAGCCGACCCGTCGGAGGGCACGGCCTCGGCGGTGTGTGCCGGCTCATCCGTGTGCGGGGGTGCGAACGGGTCGGGTGCGTCGATCACGGCGCCGAGGCTACCGGCCGTTGCCGTTACGATCGGAGAGCCGTGGCTGCTCCCCCGCCAGCTGTACCGCTCCCCGCCGCGCTCCTCGCCGACATCCAGGCCGGCGTGATGCTGCGCTCGTTCGTGATCGCGCTGGTCATCGTGGCGCCGTTCTGGTGGGTGCTGCGCAAGCGGATCGCGGCACGCCGCACGCCCCCACCGGTCGAGGCACCACCCGCCGAGGCGTCCCCACCCACGCTGGAGGCGGTGATCGACGAGATCACCCGCATGGGTGCGGAGGGCCGAGCGCGCAGCGACGCCCGCCTCACGGTGCGGGTCCCGCACGGCGCGACGATCGGCGGCGACCCGGCGCCTCCGGAGGTGGTCGACGCGATCGTGCGCGACGCGCTCTCGCGCTCGGGGCTGGTGCCGACCGCCGAGCTCGACACCGGCACGGCGCGGGTGATCGAGTGCCGGCCGAAGGCGACGAGCAGCGCGGCCGACTGAGCCCGGGCTGCGTCCACCGGGTTGCCTCCACCGGGCTCCCCGGCCGGTCAGAGGCCCCGGCCGGCCCGGCCGCCGCCACCGAGGCTGCGCCCCGCACGCCCACCGCCGAACCCACCGAACCCGCCGCGGCCGAAGCCGCCCCTGCCGATCCCGCCGCCGAAGCCGCCCATCGGCCCGCCGAACCCGCCGATCCACGGCCCGCGGCGCCGCCGGCCGCCGAACCCGCCCATGAGGACGCCGCCGATCACCAGCGACGACAGCACCCTGCCGAGGTCGAGGCCCTCACCACCGGCGGCCCGGGGTGCCGCGGCGGCGGGCACCTTCCGCCCGCCGACCTCGACCATGCGGGTGGGCGGCTGCTCGCCCTTGGCGAGGAGCGCGGCGCAGTTGCGGCACACGCCGACGGTCCCCGTGCCCATGGCGCTGCGCAGCTCGACCTGCTCGGTGCCGGCGCCGTGGGTCGGGTCGAAGAAGCACGCCGCCGGCCCCTCCGGGGGTCGTTCGGGTTCGGGTCGCCCGTCGAGGATCGCCTCGATCGCCGCGACCTCCCAACGCGCGTCGTCCATGCGGTCCTGGAGCGCCTCGAGCTGCGGCAGCGTGGTGGCGGCCCCGACCTGCTCGCGCACCTCGGCGTAGGTGCGGTTCACCTCCGCGAACCGTTGGCGGACGTCGGGCTCCGCGATCCGGACCCGGTCGTCGAGGGCGAGGATGGAGTCGGCCACCGCGCTGACCTGCTCGGCGATCTCACGCCGTGACGCCTCGATCTGACGGGCGAGGCGCGTGCGGCTGCTGCGGTTCGCCCGCCACATCAGGAAGAGCGCGCCGCCGGCGAGTAGCACGACGATGCCGCCGGTGACGAGCAGCCCGCTCGGGCGCCCCGTGCCGATCGTGCCGGCGTCGCCCAGGTCCCCGGGCAGGCCACGGAGGTCCTTGCCGGTCGTGGCCGAGTACAGCGCGGCGAAGCCGGCGGCGGGGTGGGAGCGCAGGCGGTCCGCGGCCCGGTCGATGCCCCGGTCGAGCGCCGAGTTGTCGTGCACGAGGCTCATGACGCCGACCTCGGGCGAGGGACCGCCGGCGAGCACCACGACCGTGTCGATCGGGGAGCCCCGGGACCGCAGCTCGCCGAGGAGCTCCTCGGCGTGGATCGTGGAGCCGGCGGGCGGGGGCGCGGCGAGCGCGACCAGGCCCCAACGGTCACCGGCGTCCGCGATCGCGGCGACGACCTCGGCGACCTCGTCGGGGTCCGCGCCCGAGCCCTCCTCGACGTAGGCGCCGGTGGCGTCGAGCGCCCCCACCACGTCGCCCTGCCCGCCCGCCTGCGACCCGCGCGCGGCGACGGGCGGGGCGGCGCCGAGCACCGCGACCAGCAGCACCGCGAGCACCGCGGCGAGCACACCCAGCGCCGCCGGGGCGGGCCGTCGACGACGCCGCCTGCAGCGGGTCACGTGCACCCTCCGGGGGCTGGACCGGTTCGCCGTGGGACGTACAGCATGGTCAGTACCTCCCCAGCGATCCGACGGAGTACGCCGTGAGCACGACGCCGACCATGAGCATGCAGCCGACGGTGCTGGAGCCCAGCACGCCGACGATCACGCAGACCGACGAGGACACCGAGACCGGTGACGGCCCGGTCGCCCACATCGTCAAGACGAAGCCGGGCGAGGACGCTGCGGCCAAGGTGCTCGCCGCCCGGATCGAGGGCACCCCGCTCGAGGCGCTGTGCGGTCACACCTGGGTGCCGAGCCGGGACCCGAAGCAGCTGCCGGTGTGCCGGAAGTGCAAGGAGGTCTACCAGCTGTACCGGGAGTTCAACGACGGGCTGGACGAGACCCCGCGCATGTGACTCCCGGGGTGCGCCCGCCCCGCCCGCGGGCGCTCACCCCAGCGTGCAGGTCGCGCCGCGCAGCACGACCGGCGCGCCGACGAGCTCGGGCCCGTCGCCGACGCCGCGGGCGAGCAGGTCCCGGTCGTCGCTGGTGCCGACCCAGCGCCGTCCGTCGTCGAGGTCGGCGACCACGAACGCACACGCCGGCGCGGACCCGTCGTAGGTGACCGTGTAGGTCGCCACCCGTGCCGGCCCCTCCGCGTCGCCGCACACCTCCTTCGTCGCGGTGGCGGCCGTGGCCTCCCCGGCGAGGTCGGCGACCACCGGCTCCCCCTCCCCCGGGTCGGTCGACCAGACGGTGAGGCCCGGCTTGGTCAGCAGACCCGAGACGGTGGTGACCATCCCCAGCGTGCCGGGCTCGTCGCGCACGGCCCGCACGACCTCGGCGGTCGCCTGGTAGGTGAAGTTGTTGAACGGCCCGCCGGCGAAGGCCATGCCGCCCGTGACGGTCGGCGTGCCGTCGAGCGGCAGGCCCAGCTCGCGCTGTTGCACCCGCACCGCGGAGGGGAAGCAGCTGTAGAGCTCGACGTGCTCGACCCGGTCGAGCGGGCGGCCCAGGTGGTGCGCCGCGGCGTCGGCGAGGACCCGCATCGCCGGCCACCGGTGGAGCTCGGTGCGGCGGCTCAGCGACACCGACGCGGAGGACTCGAGCACGACGCGGGGCACGACCCACCGCTCGGGTGGCACCCCGGCGGCGCGGGCGGTGCCGGCGGAGCACAGCAGCAGCGCCCCCGCCTGGTCGACGCCCCACTGGGTGCTGTGCCACTTCGCGTACGGGAACGCGAGCGGCCGGTTGCCCTCCCCGGCCACCCGCAGCCACGCGGCGTCCCGGGGCTCGCGGAACGCGGCGCGCGGGTTGTGCTGCGCCACCTCGTTGCACCGGGCCCACAGCGCGGCGACCTCGTCGAGGTGCTCGTCCACCGTCCGGCCCTCCGCGGCGCGGAGCGCGTTCTCGATGCACGCGTACTGGGCCACCGGGTCCCACAGGCCGGCGGCGATCTCGGGTTCGGCCATGAGCTCGCCCTCGGGGCGCCACCGCTCGTCGGGCTCGGCGCCGGGCTGCTCCACCTCCGCAGCCGCGCGCCCGGAGCGTTCGAGCCGCTGGCGCGTCGCCTTGGCCTCGCCTCCGACGACCAGCGCCGCGTCGAGCTCGCCGCGGCGGATGCGCTCGACCGCGACCCGGATCGGGGTGCACTGCGGCACCCCGACCTCCACCAGCACGGTGCGAGCTCGGCCCAACCCCAGCCGGTCCGCGAGGAGCCGACCCGGATCCGGGTGCGACCAGGTCCCCTGGGGGACCGCCACCACGCCGATCGCCGAGCGCAGCACGCCCAGCCCCGCCGCGGTGGGGTCCGCGTCGCCGAGCGCCGCCGTGGCCGCCTCCACCATCAGGTCGACCGGCTCGGGATCGTCCGCCGCGGGGCCGTCGCGGTGCGCGGTGCCCACACCGACGAGCACCGGCGCACGGTCACCGAGGCGCTCGAGCTCCGACATGGACCGCACGCTAGCCACGGCCCGCCGCGGCGCCGACGACCACGGACCGCACGTGTGACCGGTGGGCGGCGGCCCACCGGGCGGCGTGCTTGACTGCTCCCCGTGGAGCCCACCCATGAGCCGGAGCTGACCGCACCGGTCGACCTCTGCACCCCCGACGGCACCCGACTGAACCCGGCGGCCAGGGGCTGGTCGCGCATCCCGCTGCACCGGGCGAACCTCCGGGGCCGTTGGGGGCGGACCAAGCGGTGGGACTACTGGGCGATCCTCGCCGGCGACCTCGCCATCGGCCTCGTGTACGCGGACGTCGACTACCTCGGCCTCGCGTCGGTGTGGTGGGGCGACCTGGCCACGGGGCGGACCGGCGGCGTCGACCGGGCCGTGCCGGGCGCGATCGGCTTCCACCTCCCCGACCACCCGGGGACCGTGCCGCTTCGCCACCGCGACCGCCGGCTCGAGCTCGAGCTGTTCGACGACGGGCCGGGCCCCGGCGCGGACCCCCGGGCGCGGGCGAACCGCGCGGTCACCACCCGCCTGCGGGGCCGCTGGACCGAGCGGGACGGCCGCGCGGCCGAGCTGGACGTGCAGGTCCACCGCGCGGCCGGGCAGGAGTCGCTCAACGTGGTGATCCCGTGGGACGACCGGCGGTTCAACTTCACGACGAAGGCGCAGGCGCTGCCCGCGGAGGGCGTCCTGCGGTTGGGGTCCGAGGAGCGGCGCATCGGAGGTGACGCCGGGCCCGCGTGGGGCGTGCTCGACGTCGGCCGGGGCAGGTGGCCCTACTCGACCCGCTGGAACTGGGGCGGGGGCGCCGGCGTCGCGGACACCGGCGCGGTCGTCGGCATCCAGGTCGGCGGCAAGTGGACCGAGGGCACCGGCTTCACCGAGAACGGCGTGCTGGTCGACGGCCGCCTGCACAAGGTCGGCCGCGAGCTCGAGTGGTCGTACTCCTGGGACCGGCCGATGGACCCGTGGACCGTCCGCGACCCCGGCGGCGCGCTCGAGCTCACGCTGACCCCGCGGCTCGACAAGCACGGCCGCACCGACGCCGGGGTGCTGCGCACCGAGGTGCACCAGGTCTTCGGCACCTGGTCCGGCTGGGTGCTCGACGAGGACGGGGGCCGGCACGTGCTCGACGGTGCCCAGGGGTTCGCCGAGGAGTCGCGCTCCCGCTGGTGACCGCACCGGCGGGACCCGCCCGTCGGGAGCGCTCGGGGTGCCGCCGGGATGAAACGCCGCGCCCGGCGGGTTGGGGTTGACATGTCAACCGTAGAGTTCTTCTTCGACCCCATGTGCCCGTGGGCGTGGATCACCAGCCGGTGGGTCAGGGAGGTCGCCGACCAGCGCGGGTTGGACGTCCGTTGGCGCTTCATCTCGCTCGAGGTGCTCAACGAGGAGCAGCTCCGGCGTGACGCCGAGGCGATCGCCCGTGGCGAGGAGCCCGAGATGCCCGCCGCCTACGGACCGATCAGCCGCCTCGGCAACCGGTTCCTGCGGGTGGCCGCGGCGGTGCGCGAGCTGCACGGCAACGAGGCGGTGGGCGACTTCTACACCGCGGTCGGCGAGCAGATGCACCCCGGCGGACGCTCGAAGGAGCTGTGGGAGGGGGCGGACCCCGACGGCGTGTACGACGCGGTGCTCGCCGCGGCCGGCGTCGGCCCGGAGGTGCTCCAGGTCCTCGACGACGACCGGTGGGCGAAGATCGTGCGCGAGGAGTCCGACCTCGCGATCGAGCGCACCGGCGAGGGCGTCGGCACCCCGATCATCACCTTCGACGTCGACCGGCCCGACGAGTCGTCGCTGTTCGGCCCGGTGATCAACCGGATCCCCCGCGGCGAGGAGGCGGTGCGCCTCTGGGAGGCGGTCGAGACCGTCGCCCGCACCCCGGGGATCGCCGAGCTGAAGCGCTCGATCCGGGGTGAGCCCCGCTTCGACTGAGCCCACGCGCATCGAGTCCAACCAGAACGCGGCCGGCGACGCCGGTAGGTTCCGCTTCCATGCACCGCAGGGGGAACCTCCGACGATTCGCCGTCGCCGCGACGGCCTGCGCCGCCGTCCTCGCCTCGTGCAGCGACGGTGACGGGGGCGGCGGGTCCGGCTCCTCGGCCCCCGCCCCGGACGGCGGCCAGGCTGCCGCGCCGCTGGCGCGCTACGCGGACCACCGCAGCGAGCACTACGACGACCCGTCGCGGTGGGTGTGCCGTCCCGACACCGAGGACGTGTGCGACGGTGACCTGGACGCCACCGTCGTCGAGGCGGACGGCACCACGCGGGTCGAGGAGTTCACCCCGGCGGAGGACCCGCCGATCGACTGCTTCTACGTGTACCCGACGATCTCGCGGGACGAGTCGACCTACAGCGACTGGGAGCCGTCGCCGGAGGAGGAGGGCTTCGTGACCCTCCAGCAGGCCGCTCGGCTCGGGCAGGTGTGCCGCGTGTTCGCACCCGTGTACCGCCAGCTGACGCTCACCGCGCTGATCGGTCGCCTCGGTGGAGGAGGCGACACCGGGGGCGACCGCGACGGCGAGGACGAGGGCGACCGGCCCGCCGAGCGGGGTGACCCCTTCGCCGACGTGCTCGACGCGTTCCGCACCTACATGGCGAACGACAACGAGGGCCGCGGGTTCGTCCTGATCGGCCACTCGCAGGGCTCGGGCATGCTCACCCGGCTCATCGCCGAGGAGGTCGATCCCCACGAGGACGTGCGCGAGCTCCTCGTCGCCGCCTACCTCGTCGGGTCCTCCGTGACGGTGCCCGAGGGCGAGGTCGTCGGCGGCGACTTCCAGCACGTGCCGCTGTGCACGCGGTCCGACGAGACCGGCTGCGTGCTCACCTGGGCGACGTTCCGGGCCGGGGCTCCCCCACCGCCAGGCGCGCTGTTCGGGCGCCCGCGCCGGGGCGAGGGCGTCGCGGGCTGCGTCAACCCCGCGGCGGTCGAGGGCGGCAGCGCCGAGCTCCACCCGTACCTCCCGGCGGACGCGTCGGCCTCGATCCTGTCGGCCCTCGGCACCGACGGCTCCGGGGGCTCGTGGCTCGAGGGCACGACCATCGACACCCCGTTCGTCACGCTGCCCGGGTTCGTCACCGGCAGGTGCACGTCACGGGACGGGTTCAGCTACCTCGAGGTCGAGGTGCACGCCGACCCCTCGGACCCGCGGGCCGACGACCTTCCCGGCGACCTCACCCCGGAGTGGGGCCTGCACCTCGTCGACGTGTCGGTGGCGATGGGCGACATCGTCGACCGCGTCGCGGCGCAGGCGGCGGCCTTCACCGGCTCGAGCGGCACCGGCTCCAGCGGCGGCTGACCCCCGCCGACCCCGGCGCCACCCGCGCCTACTTGACCACGAACTTGGTCGACAGGAGCTGGTCGGAGCGGTCGGGGTTGATCGCGTTGATCCACTGGCGGAACGCCACGCCGGTCATCGTGCGCCGCCCCGTCGTGCCGGTCACCGTGATCGTCGCCCGGTCCACCCGCCCGGAGGCGCCGACGTTGCCGCTGATCGTGACCGAGGTGGCGGTGCCGACCCCGAACCACGCCCCGAGCTGGGCCGCGGTGTAGGTGCGGGTCCAGGCGCGGTTCGGGTTCTCGGGGATCTGGTCGTAGGGATCCCTGCGGGCCCGGAGGTAGGCCACCTCGCCGCCCCACACGTAGGCGGAGGACTCGGAGTGCCCGCCGTTGGAGGAGGAGTACACGGTCTCCGCGAGCGCCCCCTTGTAGGTGAGGAACTGGGCGTTGGTGACGTTGACCGCCGAGGTCCACCGCTCGTGCTCGTGGCGGGTGCCCGAGTACACCTGGTCGGTGACCGTGGCGAGCAGGTCGTAGTCGAGGCCCTGCCCCGCGCGGCTGTCGCGGCGGCGCTGCGCGAAGGTGCGCGCCGCGACCGCCTGGGCGCGCAGCGCCTGGGTGTGCCACGACGCCGGCATCTCGGCGATGCCGTAGAGGTACTGGTTCATCGTGAGGTTGGTGACCACCGCGCGCAGGCCCCCGGCCGGATCGGGCCGCACCGCGACCCGGCCGTAGCGGTACGCGTTGCCGGTCTCGCCGATGCGCAGGTCGCCGGAGAAGGTGATGGTGAGCGCCGGCACGGTCGCACTGAGCGCACCGCCGAGCCGGACCGAGTTGCCGGACCGGGTCATCGTCACCGTCTTGAACGCGGGCACGGTGCCGGCGGCGCCGAAGGTCGTGGTGCCCCCGGTGACGAAGGTGAGGGTGGGCCGGCGCTCGGCGACGAGGACGCGCAGGTCGTCGCTGGGGGCCCGGGTCACGACCTCGGTGCCCGGGTAGTACGTGGTCAGGATCTGCACGTGGTTGTGCCCGGCCTTGGCCATCCCCAGCGCGCCGTACTGGCTCATGCCGACGCCGTGGCCCCAGCCGCCGCCCGAGAACGTGAACGTCTTCGGAGGTGGCGACGGCTGGCACGCCGCCAGGACGAGCAGCGCCAGCGCGAACCCGGCGACGGCGACCCGGCGGCGGCGCCGTCGGAGCGGGTCGGGGGAGCTGCGGTGGGAGGGGACCGGTCGGGAGAAGCGGCTCCGAGACATCGACCTCCCTTTCGGCACCCGAGCGGCCGATCCTGACCCTTCGTCCGATCGGGTGCCCCGAGGTGCCTCGCCCCCGCCGGTCGCACGGTTGACCGGTCGTGGACCGAGGGTACCGAGGCGCTCACGCGCCGTGCCGGCAGGGCACGGCCGGCCGGGCGCGCCGTCCCGACCCGCGGGAGCGCGCCGGGCCCGACCCGACAGGAGACGAACTGCGATGCCCTTCGACGCCGACCTCGACGAGCTGCTCGCGGAGGTGGTCGAGCGAGCCCGACCGCTGGCCCGGGAGGGCGAGGTCGCGGACTACCTCCCCTCGCTCGCGTCCGCGGACGCCGGGGAGCTGGGCATGGCGGTGGTGGAGATGGACGGGACCGAGCACACGGCCGGGGCGGTCGACGTGCCGTTCTCGATCCAGAGCATCTCGAAGGTCTTCGCCCTCGCCCTGGCCATGCGCGAGTCCGGCGCGGACGGGGGCGACGAGGCCCACTTCTGGGACCGCGTCGGCCGCGAGCCCTCCGGCGACCCGTTCAACTCGCTGGTCCAGCTGGAGCACGAGCACGGCATCCCGCGGAACCCGATGATCAACGCGGGCGCGCTCGTCGTCGACGACGTGCTGCTCGAGCACTGCGACCGCCCCGCCGAGGTCGTGCTCGACCTGGTGTCCGAGCTGGCGGGGGAAGCGGCCCGCGTCGACGAGGACGTGCTCGCACAGGAGGCGGGCGCCGGGGACCGGAACCGGGCGATGGCGCACCTGATGTCGGGGTTCGGGAACCTGCGCCACGGGGTCGACGAGGTTCTCGAGCTGTACACCCGCCAGTGCTCGATCGCGATGACGGCGCGCCAGCTCGCCCGCGCGGTGCGCTTCCTCGCGAACCGCGGGCAGGACCCGGCGACGGGCGAGCAGGTCGTGACCCCGGCGGTCGCCCGGCGCGTCGGGGCGATCATGCTGACCTGCGGCGCCTACGACGCTGCCGGCGAGTTCGCGTTCCAGGTCGGACTGCCGTGCAAGAGCGGGGTGGCGGGCGGCATCGTCGCCACCGTCACCGGCGAGCTCGGCATCTGCGTGTGGTCACCGCCCCTCGACCGCGCCGGCAACTCCGTCGCGGGTCGCGCCGCGCTCGCCGACCTGTCCGAGCAGCTCGGGGTGTCGCTGTTCTAGCGTCGGTCCCCGACGTCGGACCGGAGGCGGTGCAGGGTGCCCACGAAGGGTGAGCGCACGACCATCACGAAGGTGCACGCGTTCAACGAGGTCGGGATCCTCGAGGAGCGGGGTCGTCAGGGGTGGCGCCTCGTCGGGGTCGGGCTGGGGCGGCTCGACGTGGAGTACGAGGGGCGGCCCTGCGAGCACCTGCGGGTGGCGTTCGCCTCCCCGGCACAGCTCTCGGCGCTGCGCGAGGCGGGGTGGGAGGTCGCCGGCAAGTGGGCCTTCCTCACCTACCTCTGGCGGCCCTCACCCGAGCCACGCTCGGACGCCTGAGACAGCTCCCCGAACGGGCTCTCCCCCGAACGGGGCACCTCCGGCAGGGCTCAGACCACCCAGCGATCGCCTTCGGCGCGGACCTTGCCGGAGTCGGCCAGCGCGACGAGGTGCGCCTCGACGGTGCGTGCCGCCGGCGCGTGCAGCTCCTGCCGGACGTCCGCGTAGAGCACCGCGACGAGCTCGTCGATCGTGCGGGGGCCCTGCCGCAGCTCGGCCAGGACCTGCCGCTCGCGGTCCAGGCGGTGCTCGATGAGGGCACGGACGTGGCGCTGCGGGTCGTCGACGGGCGGGCCGTGGGTCGGGTAGAGCACCCGTTCGGGCCGGTCGAGGAGCAGGCGGAGGCTGTCGAGGTAGTCGGCCATCCGGCCGTTGGGGGGTGAGATCACCGTCGTCGACCACCCCATGACGTGGTCGCCGGTGAACAGCGCGCCGCGGGTGCGCTCGGCGTAGCAGACGTGGTTGGAGATGTGGCCGGGCGTGTGGAGGCACTCGAACTCGAACCCGTCACCGCGGATGACGTCGCCGTGCCGCACCTCCACGTCGGGACGGAAGTCCCCGTCGCCGTGCTCCTCACCCGTGGTGTCCGCGTCGTGGGGGTGCGGGCCGAAGCCGTGGATGGTCGCCCCCGTGCGCGCCGCGACGATGCGGGACGCCGGGGAGTGGTCCGCGTGGGTGTGGGTGACCAGCACGTGGGTCACCTCCTGCCCCGACACCGCGCGGAGCACCGCCTCGACGTGCGCATCGCTCGCCGGGCCCGGGTCGATGATCGCGACGGGCCCGTCGCCGACGAGGTAGGTCCCGGTCCCCCACGCCGTGAACTTCGACGGGTTCTCCGCGACGACCCGGCGGATGCCGTCGGCGACCTGCACGCACTCCCCGTAGCGGGGCTCGAACTCGGCCAGGAAGTCGATGGCGGTCACACGGCCAACGCTAGGTGGGTGGCGAACGGGTCGGCCCCCCGGCCCTGTGGCCGTCGGAGTCCGGGTGGGCTGCGTGCACCCGGAGTCGGCCCGGGGCGTGGCGCGAACGTCCGCGGATCGAGCAGTGTCAACGGAGCACGCATGCGCGAGGCACACTCGTGGCACGAGAGGGTGGGGTCGCCACCGGCGACACGGACCCGCAGTCCAGCGACAGGAACGGAGACGACATGGCCGAGCTCGAACCGGCGGCGATCACGATCTCGACCCGGGGAGCGGTCCCGCCCGAGGCGACCGACTACGCCCGGCAGAAGGTCGCTGCGGCGGCCACGCCGGTCAGCGACCCGGTGCTGTACGCCGAGGTGGAGCTGCGGCAGGAGGCCACGGCGGCGCGCCCGTCGGTCGCCGAAGCGACGCTGGACGTCAACGGCAAGCCCGTGCGGGCGCAGGTCGCCGCGGCCGAGATGAACGAGGCGATCGACCTGCTGGCCGACGTGCTCACCCGGCGCCTCCGCCGCTACCAGGAGCGGGCGAACCGCGAGGGTCGCGAGCGGTACCGGTTCTCCGAGGCCGCCGAGGGCGAGTGGCGGCACGGGGACCTGCCCACGCAGCGCCCCGAGTACTTCGACCGCCCCTACGACGAGCGGGAGCTCGTGCGCACCAAGAGCTTCGGGTCGATCCCGACGCTGCTCGACGAGGCCGTGCTCGACATGGACATGCTCGGGCACGACTTCTACCTGTTCCGGGACGCGACGACGGGCAGCGACGCGGTCGTGTTCTACAAGGGCGGCGGCACCTCGCTCGGGGTGCAGCTGCCGGAGGGTGTCGAGGGCGACCCGACCGAGGGCGCGGTCGCCGAGGTCGAGCTCGTGGCGCCCGCCCCGAGGCTGTCGAGGCGCGACGCGATCGAGCGGCTCGAGGCCAGCAACGAGAAGTTCGTGTTCTTCATCGACGAGGCGACGGGCCGCGGCAGCGTCGTCTACCGCCGCTACGACGGCCACTGGGGCCTGCTCACCACCCACGACTGAGCCGATCCGTTCTCGTCGTGTCCGGCGCGCCAGGCCGCGCAGGACGCGACGAGAATCGTGCGAAGATCGCTCCGGGCCTCTAGCTCAAGTGGCAGAGCATCGGACTTTTAATCCGCTGGTTGTGGGTTCGAGTCCCACGGGGCCCACTCCGCCGCCGTCCGCGGCGCGCCGGCGAGGGACCCGGTCGACGGGGATCAGCGCCTGCGGCGGCGGGCCCGCTCGACCGTCAAGCGGACCTCGGGCCGGCGCCCGGGCATCCACGGCTGGTGCTCCCACCCCGCCCTGGTGAAGAAGTACCCCGCCAGGAACAGCACCGCGGCGAGCCCGGCGACGACCGGCGTCGTCCAGCTCACGCCGGTCTCGGCCAGGCGCTCCTCGGTGGCGCCGGCGACCTCGGGCGGTGGGACGGCCGCCGCGGGCGCGGTCGAGGGCGGCGCGGTGGACGGCGGTGCGGTCGGGGTCGGGTCGGGCACGCCCTGGGTCTGCGGGCCCGTGACGCCCTCACCGCTCTCGCACGCGACCCCGTCGCCGTCGCCGTCGAGGTGGGCGCCGTAGGCGTCGTCACCGAGCTCGATGTCGGTGAACCCGGCGTCGCGCGCCTCGTCGCAGTTGCGGAAGAACTGGACCGGTGCACCCGGCGCGGCGGCCGCGCCCCCGGCGAGCAGCGCGAAGCCCGCGGCGACGACTGCCGTGGCGGCAACGCCCCGGATCAGTGCACGGTGCATGTTCACCTCCCCCACCGGACAGCGCGGCGCCCGGCTCGAGCGCGAGTCTTGCCGCTGCCGGCCCCGCACGCACGCGCGAACCCCGAGCCCCGCCCACTGGACAAGAACCAGTGGTCGAATCCGCTTCAGGGGCGTACAGTCCACCCCGCATTCCCGACGATGCCTGGGGGGACCATGGGATCACGTGCCGTGAAGGCCGCGCTCGTCGCGTTCGCCGCGCTCGCCGTCGTGGCGACCGCTGCGTGCGCGCCACTGCCGAAGCCGCTGCCGCCGCTGGTGGTGAACACGACCGCGAACACCTTCGACGGGGTCTGCGACGCCGAGGACTGCTCGCTGCTCGACGCCATCCACACGGCGAACGGGAGGGTCAACACCAACAACCTCCCGAACCAGATCCACCTCGGTGAGGGCACCTACGTGCTCGACGGCGACGCACCCGTGGAGATCACCCGGGCGGTCGTCATCAACGGCCGGGGCAAGGCCCTCACCACCATCGACCTGACCTCGTCGCCGATCACCGCACCGGGCGCCGTGCTCGACACGAGCGCACCGACGGTGATCACCGACGTGCGGATCGAGTCGGGTGCCGCCACGCCGACCCACGTGCTCGCCTCGTGCGCGGGCCACGCGCCGACCGCGGTGAGCCTCATCAACGTCGACACCGACAACCTCGCCGCGGTGAGCACCGCCTGCGACGCGGTGTTCGTGAGCACCAAGGTGTCGGGCCCGGCGAGCGCGATCACCCCGAACACGATCTCGGGCACGACGAGCACGCTCCCCTTCCCCGACGAGCCGCTCGTCGTCCGCCGCTTCAGCTTCGTCGGCACGCGGATCACCGGCCCGACGCTCGAGGACGGCACGACCGCCGACTCGAACCTGACGGTCCACCCGCCGGACGGGATCAACATCAACGGCACGATCACCGCCTCGCACCTCGACCGCGTCGGGCTCTCGCTCGGGCGGCCCGACGCCACGGCGGAGTCCGGCAACGTCTTCGCCTCGGTGGCGACCTCGAGCATCGACCTCGGCGGGGCCAGCCCCCTGCGCATCGTCGTGCCGGCGGGCAGCTCGCTCAACGTGAACCAGTCGACGATCTACGGCGGCGGGCCGGACGGTGCGATCCACGCGGACGGCACGGTCCTCCTCCGCGGGGCGACGATCGCCAACGCCGGTCCGGCCCTGGTCGTCGGCGACAGCGCCAACGTCACCGCCCGCCGCTCCGTGCTGAGCGCGTTCAGCGGTCCGGTGTGCACCGCACCCGTCAACCTCCTGCTGCGGAACGTGGTGGTCGGTGACAGCTGCGGCACGCCGTCGCCGACCGACGTGACCGTCGCCGACCACGACGCCCTGCAGCTCGGGCCCGTCGGCTCCAACGACAGCCACACCCCGACCTACTCGATGGCGCCGGCGCCGACGAGCCCGGTCGTCGACGTCATCCCGCCAGAGGGGCCGGCGGGCATCGACTGCCCGTACGACCCCAAGGTGGGCTCCGGCACCTCGCTCGACCAGCGCGGCTACCTGCGTCCGAGCGGTGCGGGCTGCGACGCGGGTGCGGTGGAGTACCAGTACCCCGCGCCCGACGTCCCGCCGCCGCCGGGTGGCGGTGACGGCGAGGGCGACGGCACCGCGGGCTGAGCCGGCCGGGTTCGAGCCGGGCACGCTGCACGGCCCGGACGGCTGCAGGCACCAGGA
>CBFGTJ010000071.1:0-14562 GCA_965651815.1 uncultured Microthrixaceae bacterium
CCGTCGGGCGGCGGGGAGGACATGCCGCACATTCTGTCCGGACCGCCGGGCCGGGCGGTGCACCGCCCAGCGGGCCCGTCGCGTCGCTGCCGGTGACGGCGACGTGCGCTCCTCGCGTACGGTGGTGCCGTCGCCGGTGGGGTGCCGGCCGAGACGGGGCGCTGTGTTCTCACCATCCAGCTCGCAGCATCCACACGCCGGTCACCCCGGGAGGGTGCCCGGCACCGACGGGTCCTCGCACCGGGGCGGGGCGCACGCGCCGGACGGTCCCCTGTTCCGCCCGCGCCGACCCGCCGCCGCGCCGGGTGCGCCCGACCAGGGCCCACCGCCACCCCCGCAGCCGACCCCACCCCGCCCCGCCGTGCGGCCCAGCAGCGAGCTCGACCGGACCCTGGAGCGGAACGCCTACGCCATCGCGTACCGCCTCCTCGGGGACCGGCCCGCGGCCGGTGCGGTCGCGGGCATCGCCGCCGAGCGGCTCCGCCAGAGCGGTCGGGCCGATGCCCCCGACTGGCTGGCGAACCTGACGCTGTTCACGATCGACCAGGCCGTCGGCGGGGTCGTCCCCGCCGTCGAGGCGGGTGACGACCCCCACGCGAGCCTCCGGGCGGCGCTGCGGCGCCGGCTCGCCCGCGCCGAGCCGGACGAGCGGATCGCCGGCGCGCTGGTCCACCTGGCCGGCTACCCGCCGGACTTCGTCGCGTCGGTCACGGGCCGCTCGCCCGACGAGGTGCGGCGACTCGCGGGGGTGCTGGCACCGCCGCCGGGGATCGCGTACCGGGACCTCGGCGACCCCGAGCTCACCGGCGCGCCGCCCCAGGAGCCGGCGCCGCCACGTCGACGCCGCCCGCACTGGACGACGGTCGCGGTGCTCGTGCTGATCGTCGCGCTCGTGGTGGCCGCCACCCGCATGACCGGCCCACGCCCGACGCTCGGCCCACCGGTGGAGGAGGGCGGGGCGCCGGTCCACACGACCGTCGACGGCCCCGATGCTCAGCGGAACGGCGGCCCGCTCACCCAGCAGACCAGCGAGTGACGGACGCCGCTGCGCAGCGGCCGCACGCGGTGGAACTCGAAGCTCGGGAACACGAACACCGTCCCCCGCTCGCGTGCGGCGGCGAGCTCGTCGGTCGCCGGCGGCTCGGCCTGCGGGTCCGCGCAGGGGTCCGGCGAGGTGGCGAACAGCTCCAGGTCCCCGCCCGTGTAGGACCCCGGGTCGCTCAGCTGCACGACCAGCGACAGCTTGCGGTGCCCGACCGTCCCGTCGAGGCCGTCCTGGTGCCAGGTGTAGAACGCTCCCGGGTGGTCGTAGGTGGTGAACTGCAGGTCCTCCGAGAACCCGGTGAGCTCGAAGCGGTAGCGGCGGTTGGCGCGCTCCGCGACCGTGGCGAGCTTCCGGTAGATCCACTCGGTGTCGTCCCGGACCGGGATCCACGAGGTGCGCGAGCTGCGCAGGCTCGGGTCGTTGGTCGCCTCGCCCTCCTCGCCCTCCAGCGCGGCGGCGTCGCTCGGCAGCGAGCAGCCCAGCTCGACGATCCGGTCGCACTGGGGCCCCGTGAACACCCGCGGGTGGACCTGGAGCGGCTCGTACGGCGGCGGCGTGGGCTGTGCCAGCAGGGGTCGGACCTCGAACGGTTCGGCCATGTGCGGCGACCGTACCCTGCGGCGTGCGGCGGCGGGGCCGGCGTGCCGGGCAGCCCGGCCGGGGTGCGAGACTGCTGCCCGTGAGGATCTCGTCCAAGGTCGACTACGCCGTCCGCGCCTGCGTCGAGCTGGCGGTCCGCTCCCCGGACCGGAGCAGCTCGCCGACCACTGGGGAGGCGATCGGTGCGGCCCAGGGCATCCCGACCAAGTACCTCGAGAACATCCTGGCGGAGCTGCGCCGCGCCGGGATCCTCGGCAGCCGCCGCGGCTCCGACGGCGGCTACTGGCTCGCGAGGCCGGCGGAGGAGGTGACGGTCGCGGACGTGATCCGGGCGGTGGAGGGGCCGCTCGCGGACGTCCGTGGCGAGGCCCCGGAGGACCTCGAGTACGAGGGCGCCGCGGCGCCGCTCGAGCGGGTGTGGCTCGCGACCCGGGCGAGCGTTCGGGCGGTGCTCGAGGGCGTGACGCTCGCCCACATCGCACAGGACCGCCTCCCCGCCACGGTCCAGACCCTGCTCGCGGAGCCCGACGCCTGGGTGCGCCGCTGACGACCCGGCCGGCCGCCCCGCCGCCGGACGCCGGCCCTCCTACGATCGTCGGGATGTCCGAACACCGCCCTGCTGCCGACGGCGACCCGCGCGACGCGGCGGTGAGGGGCCTCACCGAGGCCGTCCGCCTGCTCGACCGGGCCCTGTCGCCACGCTCGAAGGTCACCGCGTTCCAGCGCGCGGCCCAGGTCGTCGCAGCGCTCGACCCGGACGAGCTGGTCTCCCGGGTGCGCTCCTCGACGCTGACCGAGCTCGCCGGCATCGGCCCGTCCACCGCGGCGGTCATCGCGGACTCGGTCGAGGGGCGCCCCTCGCAGTACCTCGCACGCCTGGACGAGCGCACCCGGATCGACCCGGGCGTGGGTGGCCCCGTGCTCGAACGCCTCCGCGGCGACCTGCACTCCCACACCACCTGGTCCGACGGGGGTGCCTCGATCGAGGACATGGCCCGCGCCGCGATGGCGCTCGGGCACGAGTACCTGGTCGTCACCGACCACTCCCCCCGGCTCACCGTGGCACACGGCCTCAGCCCCGAGCGCCTCGCCGCCCAGCTCGAGGAGATCGAGGAGGTGCGCGAGCGGGTCGCGCCGTTCCGGATCCTCACCGGGATGGAGGTCGACATCCACCCCGACGGCAGCCTCGACCTCGACGACGACCTGCTGGCGCGCCTCGACCTCGTCGTCGCGTCGGTCCACTGGAAGCTGTCGATGGACGCCGACCAGATGACCCGGCGCATGGTGCTCGCCGCGGCGAACCCGCACGTGGACGTCCTCGGGCACTGCACCGGGCGCAAGGTCGTGGGCCGCGGGCGACCCCAGTCGCGCTTCGACGCGGACCTCGTGTTCACCGCGTGCGCGCAGTTCGGCACCGCGGTCGAGGTCAACTGCCGCCCCGAGCGGCAGGACCCACCGGAGGAGCTGCTGCAGCTCGCGCTGGAGCACGGCTGCCTGGTGTCGATCAACACCGATGCGCACGCACCCGGGCAGCTGGAGTGGCAGCCCTACGGGGCCGACAAGGCGGTGCGCTGCGAGGTGGCGCCCGAGCGCATCGTCAACACCTGGGACGTCGACGAGCTGCTCTCGTGGACGTCCTCGCACCCCACCTGAGCCGCCCGCCGCGCCGGGGGGTCACTCGGCGCTGTAGAAGACCGTCTTGGACTCGGTGTAGTGGTCGAGCGCGGCGAGGCCGAGCTCCCGGCCCATGCCGGAGCGCTTGAACCCGCCGAAGGGCAGCTCGTAGCGCACGCTGCGGTTCGTGTTGACCGACATCACCCCGGTCCGCACCGCCGCGCTCACGCGCATCGCCCGGCCGACGTCACGGGTCCACAGCGTCCCCGACAGCCCGTACTCGCTGTCGTTCGCGATCCGGACCGCGTCGGCCTCGTCGTCGAAGGGGATGACGCTCAGCACCGGGCCGAAGATCTCCTCGCGGGCGATCCGCATGGAGTTGTCGACGTCCGCGACCACCGCCGGGGTCAGGTACCACCCCGGGCCGCTGGGCTCGCCCCCGCAGACCACCTCGGCGCCCTCGCTGCGGCCGATCTCGAGGTACTCGAGGCTGGTCGCGCGCTGCGACTCGGAGATCATCGGGCCGATCTCGGTCGCCTCGTCGGCCGGGTCGCCGACCACGAGCCGGGTGGTGCGCTCCGCGACCCGGGCCACCACGTCGTCGTACACGGACCGCTCGACCAGGAGGCGACTGCGGGCGCAGCAGTCCTGGCCCGTGTTGTCGAACACCGAGTAGGGCACCGCCTCGACCACCGCGTCGAGGTCCGCGTCGGCGAACACGATCGCGGCGGACTTGCCGCCCAGCTCCAGCGACACCCGCGTCATGTTGTCGGCGACGCGCCGCAGGATGCCCGCCCCGGTCGAGGAGTCGCCGGTGAAGGACACCTTGCCGACGCGGGGATCGGCGACCAGCGCGTCGCCGACGGTGGCACCCGGGCCCGGCAGCACCGACACGCACGAGGCGGGGACCCCGGCCTCGACCAGCACCTCGCCGAGGACCAGGGCGGTGAGCGGGGTGAGCGACGCGGGCTTGAGCACCACCGGGTTGCCGCAGGCGAGCGCGGGCGCCAGCTTCCAGGCGGCGATCATCATCGGGAAGTTCCACGGCACGATCAGGCCGCACACCCCCACCGGCACCCGCGTGACCACGCCGAGCCCCGCGTCCTGGGTGGGGACGACCGAGCCGAGGTGCTTGTTCGCCGCGCCCGCGTAGTACTCGAACACGTCCGCGACCGCGTCCGCCTCCCAGCGTGCATTGCCGATCGTGTGGCCGGCGTTGAGCACCTCGAGCCGGGCGAGCTCCTCGCGCCGCTCGCGCAGCAGCGCCGCGGCCCTCGACAGCACCTTGCCGCGGTCCGTCGCGCTGACCGAGGACCACTCGCCGGACTCGAACGCCGCGTGCGCGGCGGCCAGCGCGGCGTCGAGGTCCTCCTCCCCCGCGCGGGCGACCTCGGCGACCGGCTCGCCCGTCGCCGGGTTCGAGACCGTGAACGTCGCGCCGTCCTTCGCGGGGCGGCGCTCACCCGCGACGAGCAGGTCCGTGGGGGGTGTGGGGATCGACATCGTCCCGAGTGTAGGGAGCGTCGCCGATCGCTACTGTGCCCGGGCGCACGAGCGGGGCCCCACCCCCACCGCGGGCGCCACACCGAGCCACGACCCACAGGAGCAAGCGAACCCATGGCATCGACCCCGACCGGCCGCGGACGACTGGAGGGCAAGGTCTCGCTCATCACCGGGTCGGCGGCGGGCCTCGGCCGCGTCGCCGCGGAGCTGTTCGCCCGGGAGGGCTCCCGGGTGGTCGTCGCCGACCTGGGCGACGGCTCCGACACGGTCGAGGCGATCCGGGCGGCGGGTGGCGAGGCGAGCTACGTCCGCTGCGACGTGTCCGACGAGGACGCCGTGCGCGCCGCGGTGCGCCACGCCGTCGACACCTACGGCGGGCTGCACGTCCTCTACAACAACGCCGGCGTGTCGCTCGCCGACGACGACGGTCCGGAGAACACCCCCGTGGAGGTGTGGGACACGACGCTGCGGGTGAACGTCACGGGGTTGGCGCTCGGCTGCAAGCACGGCATCCCGGCCATGCTCGACACGCTCGCCGCCGCGGGCGACGAGGCGCCGGCGGGCGGCTGCTCGATCATCAACGTCGCGAGCTTCGTCGCCCACCTCGGCGCCGCCACCCCGCAGATCGCGTACACGGCGTCCAAGGGCGCGGTGCTGTCGATGACCCGCGAGATCGCGGTGATCTACGCCCGGCGGGGCATCCGCGCCAACGCGCTGTGCCCCGGCCCGGTGCTCACCCCGCTGCTCGCGAAGTACATGGCCGACGAGGAGCAGCGCCAGCGCCGGCTCGTGCACATCCCGATGGGCCGCTTCGGGGAGCCGCACGAGATCGCCAACGGTGCGCTGTTCCTCGCCTCCGACGAGTCCTCGTTCATGACGGGGCAGTCGCTGCTGGTCGACGGCGGCATCACCGCCGCGTACACCACGCCCCTCTGACCGCGGAGGTCGTGGCGCGGCGCCGTGCCGCAGTACCGTGACCGTCCGGCGCGAGCGAGGGAGACGCACAGTGGGGACCACCGGCCTGATCGACATCCCGACCCTGACCCGCCTGGTCGACGAGGGCGAGGTCGACACCGTGGTGGTCGCGTTCGTCGACCTCCAGGGTCGCCTGCTGGGCAAGCGCGTCACCGGGCGCTTCTTCCTCGACCACGTCGTCGGCGAGGTCGACGGAGAGGGTCGACCGTGCGGCGAGGGCATCGAGGCCTGCAACTACCTGCTCACCACCGACGTCGACATGAACGTCCTGGAGGGCTTCCGCTACTCGAACTGGGACACCGGCTACGGCGACTTCTGCGCGGTGCCCGACCTCGCGACGCTGCGGATCACCCCGTGGCTCGAGCGCACCGCGCTCGTGTTGTGCGACGTCGTGGAGGGCGAGGAGCGCACGCCGGTGCCGGTGTCGCCCCGCCAGATCCTCAAGCAGCAGATCGGGCGGGCCGCCGAGCACGGGCTCGCGGTGATGTTCGGCTCGGAGCTGGAGTTCTTCGCCTACGACGCCGGCTACGAGGAGCTGGCCCGGGACTCCTACCGCCACCTCGGCGACGCGACGTCGTCCTGGTACAACCTCGACTACCACGTCTTCCAGACGACCAAGGACGAGCCCCTGCTGCGGGCGCTGCGCAACGGGATGCTGGGCGCCGGGCTGCCGGTGGAGTTCTCCAAGGGCGAGGCGGCGCCGGGCCAGCACGAGCTCAACCTGCGGTACTCGGACGCGCTGACGATGGCGGACAACCACACCGTCTACAAGAACGGCGCGAAGGAGATCGCCCACCTGCAGGGCAAGGCCGTCACCTTCATGGCGAAGCCGACGATCGACCAGCCGGGCTCCAGCTGCCACATCCACTCCTCGATCTGGAGCCTCGAGGACGGCCGGCCCCTCGCCCCCGGCGACGGCCCGCACGGCATGAGCCCGATGTTCCGTGCCTGGATGGGCGGGATCCTCGAGCACTCGGTCGAGCTGACGCTGTGCTTCGCCCCCTACGTCAACAGCTACAAGCGGTTCCAGTCGGCGTCGTGGGCGCCGACCGCGGTGGTGTGGTCGCCCGACAACCGCACCTCGGGCCTGCGGCTCGTCGGCCACGGGGCCGGGCTGCGGGTCGAGTCGCGCATCCCGGGCGCGGACTGCAACCCGTACCTGGCGTTCGCGGCGATGATCGCCGCGGGGCTGGACGGGATCGAGCGGGACCTCGACTGCGGCGAGCCCTACGTGGGCAACGCGTACACGGCGTCCGACGTGCCCCACATCCCGTGGAACATCGTCGAGGCGATGGACGCCTGGGAGCACTCCAAGTTCGCCCGCAGCGCCCTCGGTGACGAAGTGCACTTCCACGTGCTGCACGCGGCGCGGGAGGAGTGGCGGGCGTTCAACGCGGTGGTCACCGAGTGGGAGCTGCGCCGCAACTTCGAGCGCATCTGACCCCGCGGCGTCGCCGCAGCGGACTCAGCGGAGGTAGCCGAGCGCCCGCGCCTCCTTCGTGAGCTCCTCCCGGTAGTCCGGGTGGGCGATCCCGATGAGCGCGGCGGCGCGCTGGTCGAGCGAGCGGCCCCGCAGCTCCGCGACCCCCCATTCGGTGACGACCTTGTCCACCGTGTTCTTGATCGTGGTCACCACCGAGCCACCGGTCAGGCGGGGCACGATCCGGCTGATCGAGCCGTCCCGCGTCGTGGAGCGCAGGACGATGAAGCCCTGCCCCTCGTCGCTGAACATCGCCCCGCGGGCGAAGTCCGCCTGGCCGCCCGAGCCGGACCAGTAGCGCCCGGCGATCGTCTCCGACGCGCACTGCCCGATGAGGTCGACCTCGGTCGTGGCGTTGATCGAGACCATGCGGCTGTTCTGGGCGATGATCCGCGGGTCGTTGACCCAGTCGACCGGCAGGAACTCGATGCCCGGGTTCTCGTGCAGGAACTCGTACAGGCGGCGGGTGCCGAGCGCGAAGGTCGTGACCGCCTTGTTGAGGCGCCGCCGCTTGTGCACGCCGGTGACCACCCCACGCTCGATGAGGTCCACCATCCCGTCCGAGATCAGCTCGGTGTGGATGCCCAGCTCGCGGTGCTCGGTGAGTCCCGCCATCACCGCGTTCGGGATCGAGCCGATGCCGCACTGGATGGTCGCCCGGTCGGGGATCCGCTCCGCGATGTAGCCGGCGATGCGCCGGTCGAGCTCGTCGGGCTCCGCGGGGGGCACCTCGACCAGCGGCCGGTCGCAGACCGACCAGCCGGCCACCTGGCTGATGTGGATCGAGTTGCGGCCGAACGTGCGGGGCATCTGCTCGTTCGCCTCGATGAAGATCGGCCAGCGCCCGATGAACGGCGAGACGTAGTCGGCGTTGGTGCCGAGGCTGAAGTAGCCGTGCCGGTCCGGCAGCGACGCCGCGGCGATGATCAGCGGGCGCCTGCAGTTGTGGCGCAGCAGCAGCGGAACCTCGCTGAAGTGCGCGGGCACGAGGTCCAGCCCACCCGCGTGGTAGTGCGGCCGGGTCACCTCCGACAGGAAGTACGACACGTGCCGCAGCCGGTCGCCGTGGCGGCCGTCCAGGTAGGGCCGGTCGTGCAGCACGTGCATCTGGTGGACGCGCACCCCGCTGAGCTCGTCCGCGGCGGCCTCGATCGCGTCCATCACGCCGGCCGGCTCGCCGTTCGCCAGCGGGATGATGATGTCGGTGCCCTTGGAGACGAGGGCGAGCACCGCCTCTGGAGGAAGGGGTCGTGTCGTGTCGCCCATCCCGGGGAGGGTACGCGGTGCGCCGGACGCGGGTTGGGGACGGCGTCGTGGGCCGGGACAGACTGGGGCCCATGCCCGCAGGTGACGCCGATGCCCTCCTCCCCGCGGATGCCGTCGACGACCCGGACGGCACCTCGGCGGACGGCAGGGTCCGGCGGGGAGAGCGCACCCGGGCGGCGATCGTCGAAGCGCTCCTCGGACTGGTCGCGGACGGCGAGCTGCACCCCACCGCGCGGCAGATCGCCCAGCGCGCCGGGGTGTCGGTGCGGTCGATCTTCCAGCACTTCGACGACCTCGAGGGCCTCTACGGGGACCTGGTGCGCGTCCAGGCGGCACGCGTGCAGCCGCTGGTGGAGGACCTCCGCAGCGAGGGCTCGCTCGACGAGCGCATCGACGCGCTCGTCCGGCAGCGGGCGGCGCTGTTCGAGGCGATCACCCCGATGCGGCACGCGATCGGCACCCGGGCGCGCCGCTCGCCGACGCTGACCCGCCGCGTCCGGGAGCTGTCCGAGGTGCTGCACCGGCAGGTGTGCACCCAGTTCGAACCGGAGCTCGCCGGCCAGGAGGACGACCACCTGGCCCTGACGCTCGACACGCTGTCCTCGTTCGAGGCGTGGGACCGCCTCCGGGACCACCACGGGCTCGGGGTGGACGAGGCGGCCGCGGCGCTGCGCAGCGCGCTCCGCTCCGTGCTGGCACCCGACCGTGGGCGTGTCGGCTGAACCCTGCTGATCTGCCACACTGTCCCCGGTCGGACTCCCCCGGACCGCAGGTGCGTGGGCGTCCGGAGCTGCGGCAGGAGTGACCGAACGGGGGACGGGGCATGGCTGATGTCAGGGAACGGCTCGCCGCGGTGGTGCCCGAGGAGCGGTTGCTCACGGGCGACCAGATCGCGGAGGACTACACCCACGACGAGTGCCTCACCGTGGACGCGGTGGCGCCCGGGGTCGTGGTCCGCCCCGAGTCGACCGAGGAGGTCGCCGAGATCCTGCGCTTCGCCGATGCCGAGCGCATCCCCGTCACCGCGCGGGGTGCCGGCACGGGCCTGTCCGGCTCCGCGGTGGCCGGCTCCTCGTCGATCCTCGTGTCGTTCGAGCGGATGAACCGCGTCCTCGAGATCGACACCGAGAACCACGTCGCGGTCGTGCAACCGGGGGTGCGACTCCACGAGCTCGACGAGGTCGTCGCCGGCCACGGGCTCGTCTACCCGGTGTACCCGGGCGAGTACTCCGCCACCCTGGGCGGCAACGTCGCCACCAACGCCGGCGGGATGCGCGCGGTGAAGTACGGCGTCACCCGCCACCACGTCCTCGGGCTCGAGATCGCACTGCCGGGCGGCCAGGTGATGCGCACCGGCGGCCGCTACGTGAAGTCCTCGAGCGGCTACGACCTGACCCAGCTCGTGGTCGGCAGCGAGGGCACCCTCGCGCTCGTCACCGAGGCGACCCTGAAGCTCTACCCCCGGGCGCCCCACGCGACGACCGTGCTCGCACCCTTCACCACGCTGGAGCAGGTGACCGACGCGGTGCCCCGCATCGTCGACTCCGGCATCGGCCCGCTCATCCTCGAGTACATCGACCTGCTGACGATGTCGGCGACGCAGTCCTACTGCGGGCTGGAGCTGGGCATCCCCCAGGAGGTGAAGGACACGGCGCTCGCCTACCTCGTCGTGATGCTCGAGAACAGCGTCGAGTCGCGGCTCGAGGAGGACACCGAGCGGCTCTCGGAGATGCTCGCCGAGCTCGGGGCGATGGACGTGTACGTGCTGCCCCCCGGGTCCGCGGCCGAGCTGATCGACGCCCGTGAGAAGGCGTTCTGGATGGCCAAGGCGAACGGGGCGGACGACATCATCGACATCGTCGTGCCACGCGCCCGGATCCCGGAGTTCATGGAGCGCGTCGCCGCGCTCGCCGGTGAGTACGAGGCGTGGATCGCCGGGTGCGGCCACGCGGGTGACGGCAACGTGCACATGGGCGTGTTCTGCGGCGACGACGACAAGCGGTCCAAGCTGCTGTCCGCGCTGTTCGCGGCGGGCCTGGAGCTGGGCGGCGCGATCTCCGGCGAGCACGGCGTCGGCGTCGCGAAGAAGCCCTACTTCAACCAGCTCGAGGACCCGGCCAAGATCGACCTGATGCGCCGCATCAAGGCCGCGTTCGACCCCAACGGCATCCTCAACCCGGGTGTCATCTTCGACTGACACCCCCGAATGGAGATGATCACATGACCGGTGACGGAGCCATGAACGGCGCGCAGGCGCTGATCCGGACCCTGGTGGGCGCCGGGGTCGACACCTGCTTCATGAACCCCGGCACCTCCGAGATGCACTTCGTCGCCGCGCTCGACGCGGTGCCCGAGATGCACTCGGTGCTCGGGCTCTTCGAGGGCGTGGCGACCGGCGCGGCCGAGGGCTACGCGCGCATGGCGGGGAAGCCCGCCGCGGTGCTGCTGCACCTCGGCCCGGGGCTCGGCAACGGCCTCGCCCACCTGCACAACGCCCGCCGCGGCAACGTCCCGGTGGTCAACATCGTGGGCGACCACGCCACGTACCACGCGAAGTACGACGCACCGCTGCAGAGCGACATCGAGTCGATCGCCCGCGCCGTGTCGCCGTGGATCCGCACGTCCACGGACGCGGCGAAGGTCGCGCAGGACGCCGCCGACGCGGTCGCCGCGGCCCAGTCGCCGCCCGGCAAGGTCGCCACGCTGATCCTGCCGGCCGACGTCTGCTGGACCGAGGCTCCCGGACCCGTGGAGCCCGTCGCTGCCGAGCCGCCCCGCGGGGTGTCGCAGAGCACCGTCGACCAGGTCGCGAAGGTGCTGACCTCGGGTGAGCCCGCGGCGCTGCTCCTCGGCGGGTCGTCCCTGTTCGAGCGCGCGCTCGTCGACGCGTCCCGGGTCACCACCACGACCGGGGCCAAGCTGCTCGCGCAGACCTTCCCCGTGCGACTCGAGCGCGGCGCGGGCCTGCCCGCGGTCGAGCGGCTCGGCTACCTCGCCGAGTTCGCCCAGGTGCAGCTGGACGGCCTGCGCCACCTGGTGCTCGTCGACGCGCCGTCCCCGGTGTCGTTCTTCGCGTACCCCGGCAAGGCGTCGGACCTGGTGCCGGAGGGGTGCGAGGTGCACGTGCTCGCCGAGGCCGGCGACGACGCGCCCGCGGCGCTCGCCGCGCTCGCCGACGCGGTCGGGGCGCCCGCGGACGCCGTGCAGCTGCAGGAGGCGTTCCGTCCCGACCGGCCCACCGGCGCCCTCAACGCCGAGACGTTCGCCGCGGCGATCGGCGCCGTGCTGCCCGATGACGCCGTCGTGGTCGACGAGGGCAACACGGGCGGGCTGTTCGTGTCCGGCGCGACCGCAGGCGCACCCCGCCACGACTGGCTCTGCCTGCCGGGTGGTGCCATCGGGTTCGGCATGCCGGTCGCGACCGGGGCCGCGATCGCGGCGCCCGGTCGCCGCGTGGTGAACCTCGAGGCGGACGGCAGCGCCATGATGTCCCTGCAGGCGCTGTGGACCCAGGCCCGTGAGGGGCTGGACGTCACCACCGTCATCCTCAACAACCGCTCCTACGCCATCCTCAACCTCGAGCTGGCCCGCGTCGGGGCGGAGCCGGGGCCGAGGGCGCTGGAGATGCTCGACCTGACCCGACCGGACCTCGACTTCGTGTCGCTCGCGAAGGGCATGGGCGTGCCGGCGACCCGGGCCACGACCGCGGAGGAGCTGACCGAACAGCTCGAGCGCGCGGTCGCCGAGCCCGGCCCCAACCTCATCGAGGCGGTGCTGCCACCAACCCTGTGACGATCCGGTGAGGTCGCGCACCGCACGGTGAGGGCGACCGACCGATCGGTGAGTGCCTCCGGACCAACGGGCTGGGCCGGAGGCACCGTCGCGCTCAAGGGCCGGCACCTGCCGCCCGAGCCCACCTCCCGACCACGAGCGAAGGAGGACGGGTGGACGAGCACAGCGATCCCATCGAGGTGGTCCGGCGACCGAGGTCCGGGGCGACCCGTCGGCGCGGCCGGCGGGTGCGGGCGGTGCTCGCGCTCGGCAGCGTGGTGGGCCTCGGCGTCGTCGCCACCAGCGCCGCGTTCTCGGACCGGGCGACCGTCACCGCCCAGCTGACCGCCGGCACCCTCGACATCACCGTCGACGGCGCCCAGGGCAACCCGGTCCCGTACCCGCTCACCTTCCCCGGCGCGGAGGCCATCGCGCCGGGCCAGACCGTGTACGCGCCCCTCGAGGTCGCCAACGTCGGGACGGTCGACGCGGACCTGTCGATGTCGACGACCGTGACGCCGGACGGGACCCCGCAGAACGCGACCGACGACCTCGAGATGACGGTGGTGCACACCGCCGGGTCGAGCTGCGACGCCGCGGTGGTCGCAGCCGACCCGGCCCCCTACGTGGCACCCGGACCCGTCGCGGACGCGACGTTCGAGGACGTGCCCCTCGCCGGCGGCGGCGCGCTCGACCTGTGCTTCGCCGTCACCCTGCCGGCGTCGGTGACCGGGACCGGTGGCGGCGGCGCCGAGGTCGTGCTGGAGCTCCTCGCCGAGCAGGCGGGAGCGTGAGTCGCGGAGGAACCGGTCGTGATCACCACCAGTCCCCCTCCCGCGGCCATCGCTGCCGACGACCCCGGGGCGGCGGTCACCGTCGTGTGGCGTGCGCCCCGCCGGGCGGCGCTGCGCCGGGCCGGCGAGCCGGTGCTCACGGTGCTCGCCGTGCTCGGCGCGGCCTGCCTGGCCGCGACGGTCGCCATGGCGGCGCTGCGGGTGACACCGCTCGTCGTGCGCTCCGGTTCGATGGAACCCGCGCTTCCGGTCGGGTCGATGGTCCTCGTCCGCCCCGTCCCCGCCGCCGAGGTGGTGGCGGGTGACGTGGTGAGCGTCGAGCGCCCCGACGGCACCCGGGTCACCCACCGGGTCGTGGAGGTGGGCACGGTGGCGGGTCCCCTGCGCCGGGTGACCCTCCAGGGCGATCGCAACCCGGTACCCGACCCCGAGCCGGTCGTGACCGCCACCGTCGACCGCGCGCTCCTGGTCGTACCCGGCGCGGGCCGGGTGCTGCAGGCGGCGGGCACACCGCCGGCCCTGTTCGCCGCGGGCGTGCTGGTCGGCGTGGCGCTGTGGACGGCGTTCGCGCCCCCGGTGGCGCGCGAGCGGGGCCGCTGGCTGGTGCTCCCCGCCGGCGCCGACGCCACGGGGGCCGGCCGGTGAGGCGCGCGCTCCTGCTGGCGTGCGTGCCGGTGGCGCTGGTCGTGCTCACCGCCACGCTGCGCCCCACCGGCGCGGACCTCGTCGATGCCGCGTCGACCGCATCCACCTTCGACGCGCTGCCGACCCTGTGGTGGGCCACCGGCCGCGACGACGTGGGCCAGCACGGCGACGGCGCCCCGGGAGCGGGGACCGTCGCGCCGGTGCGGGTGTCGTGGCGTCCGGGGGTGGCGATCCCACGCGGCGTGCCGGTGCAGCGGGTGTCGGTCGGGGATGGCGCCGCCTGCGGGATCGCAGGTGGGCGCGCCTACTGCTGGGGTGCGAACGACCACGGCCAGCTCGGGGACGGGACCTTCGACGACGCCGCGTCGCCCGTGCCGGTCGCGACGTCGCCGTCGGGCGGCTCGGCGCTGCCCGCGGACGCCGTCGTGACCGACATCGACGTCGGAGCGGGCGCCGCGTGCGCCGTCGCGGACGGGAACGTCTACTGCTGGGGGGACAACAGCTCCGGGCGGCTCGGGAACGACTCCGTCGACGGCTCCCCCGTTCCCGTCGCGGTCGCGGTGGACGGTGCCGGCGGGTCGAGCCTCCCCGCCGGCACCGCCACCCGCGTGGCCACCGGTGGCGGCGGCCCGGGATCCACCACCGCGTTCACCTGCGCCCTCGCGGACGGCCGTGCCCACTGCTGGGGCTCCAGGGAGAACGGACGACTTGGGAATGGTGTCGCAAGCGCTTCGCCCCGACTCGTGCCGACGACCGTGAACGGGGGCGCTTGGGGACTGGACGCCGAGATCACAGACATCGCTGTCGCTGAGTCAGCCGCATGTGCTGTCGCGGATGGAAACGTCTACTGCTGGGGGCGAGCTGTCTTC
>CBFGTJ010000072.1:0-14518 GCA_965651815.1 uncultured Microthrixaceae bacterium
CGCGGCAGGCAGCACCAGGAACCGCCGCAGGTCCGGTGGGGTGAGCAACCCCAGCACCCCGACCATCGGACCCCACCCGAGCAGCACCCCGAGCACGTAGCCCGGTGCGGTGAGCGTCCACATCCACAGGGTCGAGGGACCGAACCAGGCCACGCCCACCGCCCACGAGCCCCACCAGCGGCTCGAGCGGCGCGGGTCGGCCAGCACTCGCAGCCAGAGCGCGACGCCGACGACGGCCAGCGGCCACCACCCCCACGGCGGCAGCGCCGCGCAGATCAGCAGGCCGGCGGCGAGCCCGAGGCCCACCGACTTCCAGCGAGGTTCCACGGAGGGATCCTCGCATCCCCGGGAGCCGGAGGGTCAACCGGGGTGGCCGGGCTCCACGGGCGCGTCCCGTCCCACGGGCACGGCCCGCGAGGATGTGCCCGGTGCCGTGGGTGCACCGAGGAGGAGGTGGTTCGGATGCGAGGCCCCCAGCGGTCACCGGCGGCACGGTGGTCCGCCCTCGTCGTCGCGCTGTGCGTGGCGATCGGCGCGGGTTGCTCGGGCGGGGACGGCGACGCCGGTGACGGCCCCGAGCTGGGCGAGCTGGCCGAGCGGGGCAGGGAGCTCACGCGGTCCGAGGGGTGCACCGCGTGCCACACACCGGACGGCCGGGACTCGGTCGGCCCGAGCTGGCAGGGGTTGTACGGCTCGGAGGTGCGCCTCGAGGACGGCTCGGTCGTCACCGCGGACGAGGAGTACCTCGAGCGTTCGATCCGGGAGCCGGGGGCGCAGGTCCGGGAGGGGTTCCGGCCGATCATGCCGGAGCGCCGCCTCGACGACGACGACCTCGAGGCGATCGTCGCCTACCTGCGGGAGCTGTGAGGGGGCACCGCGGCCGCGGTGGCGGGGCCGGTCAGGTGGAGGGCGCTCCCAGCAGGCGGCGTGCGGCCCCGCGCCCCTGCCGGATGCAGGCGGGGATGCCGACGCCGCGGTACGCGGCACCTGCGACCGCCAGTCCCGGGACGTCGCGGGCGAGCGCGGCCTCGATCCGCTCCACGCGGTCGAGGTGGCCGACCTCGTACTGGGCGAACCCGTCGGGGTAGCGCGACACGCGGGCGGCGAGCGGCTCGGCGGTGATCCCGAGGACCTCCTCGAGGTCGGCCCGGATCGCCTCGACGACCTCCTCGTCGCTCATCGCGTCGGGTCGGCGGTCCGCGGAGTGGCCCGCGGACACCCGCAGGACCACGTGCTCGCCGTCGTCCCAGTGGGCCCACTTCGTCGAGCCGAACGACGCCGCGGTGGCGAACCGGCCGGCGTCCCGGGGCACCAGGAACCCGGAGGCGTCGAGCGGCGCCGGCACGTCGCCGCGGTGGTGGACCAACGTGACGAGCACCGGGGAGCTGTGGGTGTTCGACCGCAGCTCGCCGGCCGCCTCGGGGCTGAGCGCCTCGAGCAGCTCCGCCGCCGCCGGGGCGGGGGTCGCGACCAGCACCGCGGCGGCCTCGACGTCCTGGGTGCTCCCCGACCCCGTCACGAGCCGCAGCCGCAGGCCGCCCTCGCCGTCGGCTCCCTCGATGCGCTCCACCCGGGTCCCGGTGCGCAGCTCGACGCCGCGCTCGTCGAGGCGCTCCGCGAGGACCTCGACGAGCCGGCCGGTGCCGTCGAGGAGCGCGTGGAACACCGGGGCGTCCGTGGTGGCGGGCACCTTCCGTCGCAGGGCTTCGGCCAGGCTGCCGCCCTCCTCGGCCGCGTCGGCGAGCTGCGGCGTGACCGCGCGCAGGCTGAGCTCGTCGACGTCACCGGCGTTGATGCCGCCGATCAGCGGGCCGACGACGCGGTCGACGAGCTCGCGGCCGAACCGCCCGGTGAGGAACGGCCCGATCGCCACGTCGCCCTGGAGCGGTGGTTCGGAGGGGTCGTCGCCCGCACGGACCTCCTCCAGCCCGGCGGGGGAGAGCAGCCCCGCCGCCTCCAGCTCGTCGAGGTCCAGCGGGACCCCCAGCACCGTGCGCGCCGGCAGGAAGCGCAGTTCGCCGTCGACCAGCACCTTCGCCCGGCCCACCGCGGGCGAGGTGAGCTCGTCGCCGAGGCCCAGCTCCTCGCACAGGCGGACCGCGTCGGGGACCCGCGCGAGGAAGGCGTCCGCGCCCTCGTCGATGCGCAGGGTCGTGCCGTCGGGCAGCGTGATCGGCGAGGTGCGGATCTTGCCGCCGAGGCGGTCGCCGGCCTCCACCACGGTGACCGACACGCCGTCGCGCTCGCTCGCCTCCCACGCGGCTGCCAGTCCGGTGATGCCACCGCCGACGACCACGAGGTCACGCCGTACGGTCACCTCGGCGCCCCGGCCCCGGCCTCGTCCGCGACGGCCGCCACCCTCGCCGCGAGGGCGCCCATCACCGCCAGGTCGTCGTTGACGACCTCCGCACGGCCGAAGGTGAGCCCCACCTCGGCGGCGACCCCCGCCGCCTCGACGTCCAGGTCGTAGCGCACCTCGAGGTGGTCGGAGGTGAACCCCTGGGGCACGACGAGCACGCCCTCGGACCGCCCGGTGTCCGCGAGGTCGCGGATCACCTCGAGCACGTCCGGACCGCGCCACGGCTCCGGGGTGCGCCCCGCGGACTGCCACGCGAGGCCCCAGCCGTACCAGAGGGGCAGCCCGGCGCGGGTGGCGATCGCCTCGGCCGAGGCGCGCAGCTGGTCGACGTAGGGGTCGTCGACGAGCACCCGCTCGGGGAGGGAGTGCGCGGTGAACAGCGTGCGGGTCGAGGCCGGCATCTGGTCGAGCCGCTCCCGCAGCGCGCGCGCCTGGTGCTCGACGAACGCCGGCTCGAGGTGCCAGCTGTCGATCCCCGAGAACCCGAGGCCGTGGGACCCGGCCGTGGCGGCGGCGCGCTCGTGGTACTGGCCGACGCTCGCGGCGGAGTAGTGCGGGGTCAGCACGAGCCCCACCACGTGGCCCACGCCGGCCGCGGCGAGCGCGCCCACGGCGTCCTCGATGAAGGGGGCGGCGTGCTTCTGGCCCAGCTCCACCACGAAGCGGCCGGGGTCGCGCGCCTCGAGCGCCGCGGCGATCCGGGCGACCTGGGCCCGGGTGCGCTCCGCGAGCGGCGAGGTGCCGCCGATGGCGCGGTAGCGCGCGAGGAGGTCCTCGATCTGCTCGTCGGTCGGCGGGCGCCCCCTGCGGATGTGCGTGTAGTACGCCGGCACGTCGTCGAGGGAGGCGGGGCTGCCGTAGGCCATCACCACCACCCCGACCCTGCGGGCGACCGGCGTCACGCCAGGTCCCCCTCCGGGTCGGCGAGCGCGAGCCCCTTGGTGTGGACGAGCTCGACGACCCGCTCCAGCACCGTCGGGTCCGTCTCCGGCAGCACCCCGTGGCCGAGGTTGAACACGTGCCGGTGGCCGCCCCCGCGGCGCAGCACGTCCCGCACGGCCCGCTCGGTCGGCTCCCAGCCCGCGGCGACGATGGCGGGGTCCAGGTTCCCCTGCAGCGACACGTCCGCGGGCACCCTCCCCCGTGCCCGGTCCAGCGGGGTGCGCCAGTCGACGCCGACGACGTCCGCACCGGCGGCCGCCATCAGGTCGAGCAGCTCGGCGGTGTTCACCCCGAAGTGGATGCGGGGCACGCCGAGGTCGCCCGCCGCGGCGAGGACCCGCTGGCTGTGGGGCATGACGAGGCGCTCGTACTCCATCGGGGTGAGCGCCCCCGCCCAGGAGTCGAACAGCTGCACGGCGGCGCACCCGGCGGCGACCTGGGACCGCAGCGACTCGATGGCCAGGTCGGCGAGCCGCTCCATGAGGTCGTTCCAGAGGGCCTCGTCGGTGTGCATGAGCGCCTTGGTGCGCACGTAGGTGCGGGACGGCCGCCCCTCGATCAGGTAGCTGGCCACCGTGAACGGGGCGCCGGCGAAGCCGATCAGCGGCACCGTGAGCTCGGCGACGAGGTTCCGCACCGTCTCGATGACGTAGGGGGTGTCGACGTCGGGCTCGAGCGGGCGCAGCCGGTCGAGGTCGGCCCTCGACCCGAAGGGGCGCTCCACCACCGGGCCGACGCCCGGCTCGATGTCCACGCCGAACCCGATCGCGTGGACCGGGGTCATGATGTCGGAATAAAGGATCGCGGCGTCCACGCCGTAGCGGCGGACGGGTTGCAGCGTGATCTCGGTGGCGAGGTCGGGTTGCGCGATGGCGTTCAGGATCGTGCCGGTGCCGCGGATCTCGCGGTACTCGGGCAGCGAGCGGCCCGCCTGCCGCATGAACCACACCGGCACGTGGGGGACGTCCTGGCCGCGGCAGGCACGGATGAACGCCGAGTCGGCGTGAGGGGTCTGGCGAACGTCGGTCATCGTGGCCAGTCAACCAGTGCCTACGCTCTGGGGCCACATGCGCCGCAGCATCGACGACGACCAGGTCCCCGCCCCACCCGCCGAACCCGACGCCGGGGACGGTGACGACCACCCCGCGGTCAACTGGGCGGTGTCGATCTGCGACGACTACGACGACGCCGCGGTCCGCGTGCAGCTGACCGTCGAGGAGGTCGGCCGGCCGGGCACCGGGCTCGTCGCCCACCTCGACCCGGACCGGGCACGGCGGCTGCGGCTCGCGCTGCGCACCGCGCTGCGGGAGCTGGGCGAGGATCCCGGCGCCTGACGGCCCGGCACGCGCCCCGGGCGTCGCCCCGGGTCAGGCGGCGGCGGTCTCCTCCGCGGTGACCGCGGTGACCGGCACCCGGGTCCCCTTCTGGATCCGCGCCGGCACGTCCATCCCCAGCCAGCGCGACAACCGCTTCGGCAGCGTCGACACGATGATCTCGGTGAAGTGGTCGTGGCCCGTCCGCAGCAGCACGTTGTTGACCGACTGGACCGGGTTCGAGTGCCCGACCTCGCCGGTCACCTGGATGCCCTCGGCGAGGAAGCGCTGCCGCGCCTCCTCGAGCCTGCGGGCCGCCTCGAGGCGAACCTGCCCCTCGCTCCAGGTGAGGCCGTTGCCGTGCCACTCCGGCACCACGAGGTGGAAGGTGGCCGGGCCCCTCGACGCGCGGTCGCGGAGGACCTCCAACAGCTGCGGGCTGTCGAGCGTCTGATGGGCGACGACGAGGTAGTGGTGCATCCCACACCCCCTCTCGGTTCGTTCCGCCTGGCCCCCACCTACCCACTTCGCCACGGGGCCTGCACCGGCGCCCCGGGGCCTGTCGGGATCTCCACCCCCGGCGCTACACTGGACGATCCCCCTTTTCGGGCGCCCGGGGACGGGCGGTGAGGAGATCGTGTGGCCAACCACCCCGAGCTCGACGCCGAGCAGGCCTACATCGACCACGCGTACGACTGCTTGGAGCGGAGCCGCCGCGTGGCCGAGTCGATGCGGGACGAGGTCAGCGAGGCCAGGGGCGGCACCTTCCAGAACCGCTACGAGCGCGACGTCATCTGGGAGCGCGTGGGCACCCGGCTGTCCCAGCTCGAGATCGGTGACCGGTCGCTCGTGTTCGGGCGGATCGACACCGAGCCGAACGGGTCGGGCGGGGAGAGCTTCTACATCGGGCGGGTGGCGGTCGCGGACGAGAACAGCGAGCCGGTGGTCGTCGACTGGCGGGCCCCGATCGCGGAGCGGTTCTACCGGGCGACCGGCGTCGACCCGATGGGGCTGCGCCGGCGTCGGCACTTCACCACCCGGGGGCGCACCCTGCTCGGCATCGACGACGAGCTGTTCGGCTCCGCCGCCGAGGAGCTCGACGACGGCACCATCCAGGGCCAGGGCGCGCTGATCGCGGCGCTGGAGGAGTCGCGCTCGGGGAAGCTCTCCGACATCGTCGGCACGATCCAGGTCGAGCAGGACCGGATCATCCGCTCCGAGCTGCCGGGCGTGCTCGTCGTCCAGGGCGGCCCCGGCACCGGGAAGACCGTCGTGGCGCTGCACCGGGCCGCCTACCTGCTCTACACGCACCGGTTCCCCCTCGAGGGCCAGGGCGTGCTCGTCGTCGGTCCGAACCGCGTCTTCCTCTCCTACATCGAGCAGGTGCTGCCGTCGCTCGGCGAGGCCGGGGTCGAGATCGCGGTGCTCGGCGACCTGGTCCCGCACGTGCGCGTCGCCGGTTCGGACCCGTTGCCCGTCGCACGGGTCAAGGGGGACCTGCGCATGGCCCGGGTGCTGCGCAAGGCGGTGCGCGACCGGCAGCGCCCCCTGCGCGAGGCGCTGCGGGTGCCCTACGGCGTGCAGCGCCTCGTGGTCACCCCGGAGGAGTCCCGGGAGATCGTCGCCCAGGCGCGGCGGCGGTCCCGCACCCACAACGCGGGCCGTCGCCTGGTCGAGCAGATGCTGTTCGAGGCGCTCGCCGCGAAGACCCGTGACGGCGACGCCGTCGACGTCGTCCGCGAGCGCACCCGCCGCGACCCGGCGGTCCGCGAGGCCCTCGAGCGCATGTGGCCGGTGCTCACCCCCGCCGAGCTGCTCAACGACCTGTTCGGGTCGCCCGCGCTGCTGCGGTCCGCCGCCCGACGGCACCTCGAGCGCGAGGAGTGGGAGCTGCTGCGCCGCGAGCGCCTCCGCGACGCGACCGAGGTCGTGTTCACCCCGGCGGACGTGCCGCTGCTCGACGAGGCGCTCGAGCTGCTCGGCCCCAGGCCCCGCCACGTGGAGGCGGACTCGGTGCGCACCTACGGGCACATCGTCGTGGACGAGGCCCAGGACCTCAGCCAGATGGAGCTGCGGATGCTCGACCGGCGCTCCCTCAACGGCTCCATGACCGTGGTCGGCGACATCGCCCAGGCGACCGGGGCGTGGGCGCACGACAGCTGGGACTCCGTGCTCGCCCACCTGCCCGACCGCCGGCCGCCGAGGATGGAGGAGCTGACCATCGGCTACCGGGTCCCGGGGCCGATCATGGAGCTCGCCGCGAAGGTGCTGCCCCTCGCCGCGCCGGGCCTGGAGCCGCCGACGTCGATCCGCCACGTCGGCGACGAGCCGGTCATCACCCAGGTCCCCGAGGACGGGCTCGCGGCCGAGATCGTCGAGACGGTCCGCCGCGAGCTGAAGGCGGTCGGGACCGGGAACGTCGCGGTGATCGCCCCGGAGTCGCTGGTCGAGGACGTCGACCGGGCGCTCGACGACGCGGGGATCGATCACGGTCGGGCGACCCGCCAGGGGCTCGATCGGCAGGTGACCGTGGTGCCCGTCGGCCTGGCCAAGGGGCTGGAGCTCGACGCGGTCGTGGTGGTCGAGCCGGGCCGCATCCTCTCCGACGAGGCGCGGGGCGCCCAGGCGCTGTACGTCGCGCTCACCCGCTCGACCAAGCGGCTCTCGATCGTGCACTCGGGCCCGCTGCCCGAGGTGCTCCGCTGAGGTCGCCGCGCGGGCGCGCCGGCCGACGGCGCGCCGGTCGGTGACGGATCAGTCGGTTCAGTCGGTGACGAGGATGCGCTCGGACGCGAACGCCGGCACACCGACGTGGGTGCCGCCCATCTCGACCGTCGCCGTCCCGTCGGGCCCCAGCACGGTCAGCACACCGGTGAAGCCCGGGCGCAGCGAGTGCTGCTCGAGGAAGTCGAGCATCCCGGGCTCGAACTCGAGCTCCTCGGGAATCCGGGAGATGGTGAACTCGGTGCCGACGGGGACCTCGCTCAGGGGGCGCGCGTCGGGGGCGACGTAGTCGGCGCCGGGGATCGGGTTCCCGTGCGGGCAGGTGGTGGGGTCACCGAGGACGCGCTGCAGGGCCTCCTCGACCGAGTCGGAGATCACGTGCTCCCACTTGCCGGCCTCGAGGTGCGCCTCGGCCCACGAGAGCCCGAGGATGTCGGTGAGGAACCGCTCGGCGAGCCGGTGGCGGCGCACGACCCGCTCGGCGATCTCGAGCCCCGCGTCGGTCAGGCCGATCGTGGTGCCCTCGATCGTGACCAGACCCTCCTGTTCGAGGCGACGGATCATCTCCGACACGGCCGGGCGCGAGACCTCGATGCGCTCCGCGATCCGGGCCTGGATGACCTCGATGTCGTCCTCGTGCAGCTCCCAGATGGCCTCGCAGTACTCCTCGAAGGCCGGGTGGAACTCCCGGGAGCGGTCGATCGTCTTCACGGCCCTCATCCTAGGTCCGCGGATTCGCCGTCGGGCCTCGCCGGTACAGTCCGGCCGTGGGTACGACGGCCCTCGACAGGTTCACGTCCCCCGTGCGGTCGTGGTTCGAGTCCTCCTTCGCCGAGCCGACCCCCGCGCAGGCCCAGGCGTGGGACCCGATCGCCCGCGGCGAGCACACGTTGCTGTGCGCGCCGACCGGGTCGGGCAAGACGCTCGCCGCCTTCCTGTGGGCGATCGACCGGCTCGGGTCCTCGCCCGCGCCCGAGGGCGCGGGGGTGCGGGTGGTGTACGTGTCGCCGCTGCGCGCGCTCGCCGTCGACATCGAGAAGAACCTGCGCAGCCCGCTCCGAGGGATCGCGCTCGCGGCGCAGCGGCTCGGCGAGCCGTTCTGCGAGCCCACCGTCGGGGTGCGCACCGGCGACACGTCCGCCTCGGAGCGGCGGACGCTCGTGCGCCAGCCGCCCGACATCCTGATCACCACCCCCGAGTCGCTGTACCTGATGCTCACCTCGCAGGCCCGCGAGACCCTGGTGGGCGTCGAGAGCGTGATCGTCGACGAGATCCACGCGCTGGCGCCGACCAAGCGGGGCGCCCACCTGGCCCTGACCCTCGAGCGGCTCGAGCACCTCGTCGCCGACCGTGCGGACGCGCCACGGGAGGTGCCCTCCGCGCGCGCCGCGGCCGTGCAGCGCATCGGGCTCTCGGCGACCCAGCGTCCCCTCGAGGTCGTCGCCGGCTACCTGGGCGGCAACACGCTGGTCGGGGACCCCACGACCCCTGACGGCGTGGACGGGGCCTCCGCCGCCGAGGCGGCGCCGGTCCGTCCCCGGCCCGTGACCATCGTCGACGCCGGGATGCGCAAGGAGCTCGACGTCGAGGTCGTCGTGCCCGTCGACGACATGGGGGCGATGGGTACCGCGGTGCCCTCGACCGACGGGGCCGCGCCGGGCGGGTCGGCCCTGGGCGGGCCGGAGCGCCGCTCGATCTGGCCCTCGATCCACCCCGAGCTGCTCCGACTGGTCGAGGAGCACCGCTCCACCCTCGTGTTCGTCAACGCGCGCAGGCTCGCGGAGCGGCTCGCGAGCCGCCTCAACGAGCTCGCCGAGGAGCAGCACGGCGACGACGGCGCCGAGGGCGGAGCAGGCGCCGAGGCGACGGGGCCGCGCTTCACCGGCGCCGAGTCCCTCGGCGTGGGCGGCGAGCTCGTGAAGGCCCACCACGGTTCGCTGTCGAGGGAGCGGCGCCTCCTCGTCGAGGACGAGCTCAAGCGCGGCGACCTGCGGGGCCTGGTCGCGACCAGCTCGCTCGAGCTGGGCATCGACATGGGCGCGGTCGACCTCGTCGTGCAGGTCGAGTCCCCCGGCTCGGTGGCCTCCGGCCTGCAGCGCATCGGCCGGGCCGGGCACCAGGTCGGCGCGCCGAGCCGCGGCCGGATCTTCCCCAAGCACCGTGCCGACCTGCTCGAGGCCGCCGTGGTCGTGCAGCGGATGCGGGAGGGGCTGATCGAGCACACCCGCGTGCCCGCCAACCCACTCGACGTGCTCGCGCAGCAGCTGGTCGCGACCTGCGCGCTCGACGAGTGGCAGGTGGACGAGCTCTACGACCTGTGCCGCAGGGCGGCGAACTTCGGTGGGCTGACCCGCGAGCTGTTCGACCACACCCTCGACCTGCTCGCCGGGCGCTACCCGGCCGAGGAGTTCGCCGAGCTGCGACCCCGGGTCGTGTGGGACCGCCTCGCCGGCACCGTGCGCGGCCGGGCAGGTGCCCAGCGGCTCGCGGTCACCTCCGGCGGGACGATCCCGGACCGGGGCCTGTTCGGCGTGTTCCTCCCCGACGGCACCCGCGTCGGCGAGCTCGACGAGGAGATGGTCTACGAGTCCCGCGTCGGCGAGACGTTCCTCCTCGGCGCCTCCACCTGGCGGATCGAGGACATCACCTTCGAGCGGGTGGTCGTCACCCCGGCGCCCGGCCAGCCCGGCAAGATGCCGTTCTGGCACGGCGACGGTCCGGGGCGGGAGGCCGAGCTGGGCCGGGCCCTCGGCGAGCTGGTGCGGAAGGTCCGGTCGCTGCCGGGCGACGAGGCGTTCGAGCTGCTCCGCCGCGAGCACGCGCTGGACGAGCGCGCCGCGGCCAACCTGCTCGCCTACCTCGACGAGCAGGCCGAGGCGACCGGCGTGGTGCCCGACGACCGCACCCTCGTGATCGAGCGGTTCCGCGACGAGATCGGCGACTGGCGCATCTGCCTGCACTCGCCGTACGGCGCGCGGGTGCACGCACCCTGGGCCACGGTGATCCGCACCCGCCTCGCCGACCACTTCGCATCCGGCGGCGCCGGCGAGGACGGCGTCGACCTCGCCCCGGAGGTGCTGTGGTCCGACGACGGCATCGTCGTGCGCTTGCCCGAGGCGGCCGAGGAGCTGCCCACCGAGCTGCTCCTCCCCGACCCCGACGAGGTCGAGGCCGAGCTGGTCGCCGCGCTGCCCGGCACGGCAGCGTTCGCCGCGAGGTTCCGCGAGGCGGCGGCCCGCGCGCTGCTGCTGCCACGCCGTCGGCCCGACCGCCGCACCCCGCTGTGGCAGCAGCGCCAGCGAGCGGCCGACCTGCTCGCGGTCGCCTCCCGCTACCCGGGCTTCCCGATGCTGCTCGAGGCGACCCGGGAGTGCTGCAACGACGTGTTCGACCTCCCGGCGCTGCGTCGGATCCTGTCCGAGGTGCGGAGCCGCAAGGTGCGGGTGGTGCCGGTCGAGACCGACTCGGCGTCGCCGTTCGCGCGGTCGCTCCTGTTCGGGTGGATCGCGGTGTTCATGTACGAGGGGGACGCACCGCTCGCCGAGCGGCGCGCCGCGGCGCTCGCGCTGGACCGCGAGCTGCTGCGCGACCTGCTCGGCGCCGAGGAGCTGCGCTCGTTGCTCGACGCCGAGGTCGTCGACCAGGTCGAGCTGGAGCTGCAGCGGCTGACGCCCGAGCGAGCCGCGCGCGACGCGGACGAGGTGCACGACCTCGTCCGGGTGCTCGGACCGCTCGACCGCGACGAGCTGGCCGCCCGGGTGCGCGACGAGCGGCGCGCCGAGCTCGACGGGTGGCTCCGGGAGCTCGTCGAGCGTCGACGCGTCATCGAGGTGGGCGTGGCGGGTGACCGCCGCTACGCCGCGGCCGAGGACGCCGGGCGCCTCCGCGACGCGCTCGGCGTCGCGCTGCCCGTCGGGGTCCCCGCGGCGTTCACCGAGCCCACCGAGGCGCCGCTGCGCGACCTGGTCGAGCGCTACGCGCGCACCCACGGTCCGTTCACCGTCGGTGCGGTCGCCGCCCGCTTCGGCATCTCGACCGAGGTCGCCCGGCTCGCGCTGGGCGAGCTCGTGGCCGCGGGCCGCGTGGTCGAGGGGGAGTTCCGGCCCGACGGCCGCGAGACCGAGTGGTGCGACGCCGAGGTGCTGCGACGGCTCCGACGCCGATCGCTCGCGGCACTCCGCAAGGAGGTCGAGCCGGTCGACGGCACCGCGCTCGCACGGTTCCTGCCGCGGTGGCAGGGCGTCGGGTCCGTGCGGCGGGGCGTGGACGCGGTCGCCGAGGCGGTGGGCGTCCTCCAGGGGGCGGCCATCCCGGCCTCCACGCTCGAGCCCGACGTGCTCGCGCTGCGGGTCGCGGACTACCGCCCCGCCGACCTGGACCTGCTGTGCTGCACCGGTGAGGTGGTGTGGCTGGGCGCGGGCGGCATCGGCGCCCACGACGGACGGGTCCGGCTGCTGTTCCGGGACCAGGTCGCCACGCTCGTGCCCGCGCCCGACCCGGACGGCGAAGCTGCACCCGCGGACGAGCACCACCGCGTGCTGCGCGACCACCTCGCCAACCGTGGCGCGTCCTTCTGGCCGGACCTCGTCGCCGCGGTGGCGGCCGCGGGCCTGCCCTACGACGACACGACGGTGCTCGAGGCGCTGTGGGACCTCGTGTGGTCGGGCGAGGTCACCAACGACACCCTCGCCCCGCTGCGCGCCCGCGTCGCGGCGGGGAACACGAGGGGCGCCTCGGGGGCGAGGTCCCGGCGCGCGCCGAGGGGCACGGCGCGCCGACACCTCCGGGTCAGCGCGGCGGGGCCGCCCGCAGCCGCCGGGCGGTGGTCGCTCACCGCGCCCCTGTTCGAGCCGGCCCCGTCGCCGACCGAGGCCATCACGCAGCGGGCGCTGCAACTGCTCGAGCGCTACGGCGTGCTCACGCGCGAGATGGCCCTCGCGGAGGGGGCGCAGGGCGGGTTCGCCGGGGTCTACCCGGTGCTCAAGGTGCTGGAGGAGCGTGGGCAGGTGCGGCGCGGCTACTTCGTCGACGGCCTCGGCGCGGCGCAGTTCGCGCAGCCGGGCGCGGTCGACCTGCTGCGCGCCGCCCAGCGCTCCACCGACGGGCAGGACGCGGCGGCCACGGGCGCCCGGCTGCCGTGGGACCCGGTGGAGCCGGAGCAGGACGCGGCGGCGACCTGGGTGCTGGCCGCGACCGATCCCGCGCAGCCCTACGGCGCCGCGCTGCCGTGGCCGGAGTCGGCGGGCCAGCCCGCACGCGCCGCGGGCGCGTACGTCGTGCTGGTCGAGGGCGACGCCTGCGCCTACCTCGAGCGGGGTGGGCGTCGCCTGCTGACCTTCCCCGCGGCGGCGGACCACCCGGAGTGGCCCTCGGTGCTCGCCTCCCTCGTCGAGGACCGTCGAGTGCGCCGGCTGCGCATCGAGACCGTCGACGGCGAGCCGGCGGCCGCCTCGCCCGTCGCCGACGCCCTCCGTGCCGCCGGATTCACCGAGGGTTACAAGGGGCTCACCCGCGAGCGCTGAGCCGCCCGCACCGGGGCGTCGCGACCACCGGGGCGACCACCGGGCAAATCCACCCGATCCGGACTACATGCGCGAACCGCTGGGTAGCAGTTCGCGCGAAGGGTCCCGCAAAGAGCGGAACGCACTGGGGAGGAAGCAATGAGGAGACGGAAGATCCGTGTCGTCGTCGTGGCCGCGCTCGCGCTGGTCGTCGCGGCGGCGATGTTCGCCCCCGCGGGGGCGAGCGCACACCGTGGCCGCGACCACCACCGCCGTGACCGGCACGAGCGATCGTCAGAGCGCGACCACGACCGCCACGACAAGCGGCACCACCCGCGCGCGCACCACGACAAGGACCGTCGTGCCCAGCACGCCGAGCACCGGGGGCACGACCGGGGTCGTCACGACGACCGCTGCCGCGGCCCGCGCAACGGCGCGGGCCCGATCCGCGTCCTCGCCGACGGGCTGAACGGCCCGTTCGGGCTCGACGTCGAGGGCCGCACCGCCTACGTCGCCGAGTCCGACGCAGGGAAGATCACCAAGGTCGACCTCTGCACGGGCCGGCAGCGCACTGCCGTCGACGACCTTCCCGGTCCGACGTCGGTCGCCGTCGTCGACGGCCTCCTCGCGATCGTCACCGGCGAGAGCGGTGGACCGCCCGAGGAGGACGGTGACGGGGGCGACGGCCCGAACGGGGACGAGCCACCGGTCGCGATGGCCGCGGTCCGCGACGACGACGTGCGCCGTGGTGACCACGGGCGCCGTGGTGACCACGGGCGCCGTGGTGACCACGGGCGCCGCCACCACCGCGGCGGGTGGGACCACCGCAACGGCACGGTCGACCCGCTCGGCGGTTCCGCCCTCTACCGGGCCCGCCCCGGTGGGGACGCCCGCCTCTGGGCCGACCTCCTGAAGTTCGAGCTGAAGCGCAACCCCGACGGGCAGCGGCAGTTCGGACCGAACGGTGAGCCCCTGGACGCGCTGTCGAACCCGTTCGACGTGCTCGCCCACGGCCGGGGTGGGGTGCTCGTCGCGGACGCCGGGGCGAACGCCGTGCTCAAGGTCTCCCGGAAGGGTCACGTGAGCAAGTTCTTCGTGCCGCCGGTGATCAACACCGGCGCCTGCGCGGGCATGCCCAACAACGACCCCCAGCACACGGGCTGCGACCCCGTGCCGACCGGCCTCGCCTACGGGCCGCGCGGCACGATCTACGTCAGCACGCTGACCGCGGAGGTGCCCGGCGAGGGTCGGGTCTACGTGCTCGACGCGAGGAGCGGCAAGGTCCGCCGGGTGATCAGCGGCTTCGACGGTCCCACCGGCGTCGCGGTCGGCGACCACGGCGAGCTCTACGTCTCCGAGGTGCTGCACGGCGCCCCGCAGACCGACGGCCCGCCGCCCCCCGGCTTCGATCCCTCCACCGTGGGGAGGATCGTCAAGGTCGGGTGGTACGGCGAGCGCGAGTGCGCAGCGGTGACCATGCCCACCGGCCTCGACTTCGAGGACGGCAAGCTCTACGCCTCGGCGTGGTCGATCGCCGGGTTCCTCGGGATCCAGGACGCCGGCCAGGTCGTCCAGGTCGGCCGGCGAGCCTTCCGTGACTGCGACGGCGCACCCACGCCGCCGCCGGGTCCGCCGGGAGCGCCCAACGGTCCGTCGACACCGCCCGAGGGCCCGCCGGC
>CBFGTJ010000073.1:0-14410 GCA_965651815.1 uncultured Microthrixaceae bacterium
CCGCACGCGCTGGGACCAGGAGCTGATGGCGGAGGGGCGCGCCATCGTCGGTCGCTGGCTCCGCGCAGGCCGCGCCGGTCCCTACGTGCTGCAGGCGGCGATCGCCGCGCTGCACAGCGTCGCCACGTCCCCGGCGGACACCGATTGGGGGCGCATCGTCGGCCTGTACGACCGGCTCGTCGCGGTGGCGCCCTCTCCCGTGGCCGCCCTCAACCGGGCGATCGCGCTGGGGGAGCGCGACGGCCCTGCCGCCGCGCTGTCGGAGCTCGACGCGCTCGCCGAGGCACTTGGTGGCTACCACCTGCTGCACGCCGCGCGCGGCGACGCGCTCGCGGCGCTGGGCCGGCACGAGGAGGCGGCCGCGGCGTTCGACCGGGCGATCGCGCTGACCTCGAACGCCGCGGAGCTCGAGCTGCTGCACGCCCGGCGCGACGCCGCCGCCAATGCCAACGCCGTTCTGTTCGGCAGATGTCAACGAAAGCGTTGACATCTGCCGAACAGAAGCGGGTTGCGGCGAGGCTGTCACAGCCCTCTGGGATACTCGGCCCGGTGGACGGATAGGGAGGGTGCCATGCCGCGCAGGGTGAACGTCGACAACTTCGTGCGGGCCGAGACCGCCCGGATGTTCACCGACCTCCAGCGCGAAGCCGGCGGGGTCAACGTGTTCTCCCACGGCCGCGAGCCCACACCGGTCGACCGCCAGACCGTGATCCGCCTCAACCGCGACACGCTCTACAGCTTCGCGGTCGTCGACATCAGCGCCGGAGCGAGCGTCACCGTGCCGGCCCACGGGGACCGCTACGTCTCGGTGATGGTGGTCAACGAGGACCACTACGTGAACGCGATCTTCCACGACGAGGGCGAGCACGAGCTGACCGTCGAGCAGTTCGAGACCCCCTACGTCGTCGTCGCGGTGAGGATCCTGGTCGACCCGTCCGACCCCGCGGACGTCGCACAGGTCACCGAGCTCCAGGACCGGTTCCGCCTGAGCGCCCGGTCCGACCGGCCCTACACCGCGCCCGACTACGACACCGCCAGCCTGGACGAGACCCGGCGCGCGCTGCTCACGCTGGCGCGTGGGCTCACCGAGTTCGACGGGATCTTCGGGTCGCGCCGCGACGTCGACAAGGTGCGACACCTCATCGGCACGGCGGCCGGGTGGGGCGGACTGCCCTCGCACGAGGCGACCTACATCAGCGTCGACCCGGGGCTCCCGGTCGGCTGCTACGAGCTCGTCGTGCGCGACGTGCCGGTCGACGGCTTCTGGTCGATCTCGGTGTACAACGCGGACGGCTACTTCGAGCCGAACGACCGCGACGTCTACAGCATCAACAGCGTGACCGGCGTGCGCGACGAGGACGGCGCGATCACCGTGCGGTTCGGGGACCACGGGCCCGACGTCCCGAACTCGATCCCCCTGCCGGAGGGGTGGAACTACCTCGTCCGCCTCTACCGGCCCCGGCCCGAGATCCTCGACGGCTCGTGGAGGTTCCCGACCCTGGAGCCGGCGTAGCGCCCGCCGGACGCGGGCCGAGCGGTCAGCGGGCGGTCCAGCCCCCGTCGATCGCGAGGATCTGCCCGGTGCAGTAGGTCGACGCGTCGCTGGCGAGGAACAGCAGCGCCCCGTCGAGCTCGTGCTGCTCGCCGAAGCGGCCCATCGGGCAGTTCGACTGCACGAAGTCGATCGAGCGCTGGTCGTCGACCATGTCCGCGGTCATCTCGGAGGGGAACCAGCCGGGTGCGATCGCGTTGACCCGCACGCCCTTGCGCGCCCACTGCGCGCCCATCTCGCGGGTGAGGTTCACCACCGCGCCCTTCGAGGCGCAGTAGCTGGCCTGCTTCACCGGCGCCGCGGCGACGAGCCCGAGGATCGACGCGATGTTCACGATGCTGCCGGTGCGCCGCTCGATCATGTGCCGGCCGACGAGCTGGCTCAGGTGGAACAGGCCGGTCACGTTGACGGCCATGACGTCCTCGATCTGCTCGAGCGGCTCGTCCTCGGCGGGACCGGGAGGCCCCACGCCCGCGTTGTTCACCAGCACGTCGACCCGGCCGAAGCGGTCGAGCGCCTCGCCGACGAGCCGCTCGCGGTCCTCGACCGCCGCGACGTCGCAGGCCACCGGGTGCGCGCCCGTGTCGTCGGCGAGCTCCCGGAGCCGTTCGAAGCGCCGCGCGGCCACCACCACCTCCGCTCCCGCAGCGCGCAGCACCCGGGCGAACCGCGCGCCGAGCCCGCTCGACGCGCCGGTCACGATCGCGACCTTGCCGTCGAGCCGGAACAGCCGGTCGGGGTCGGGCAGGGGATCGGTCATCGGGCATCGCCCTCCTGTGCGCGGTCCTGTGCACGGTGCCGCACCGCTCGGCGCGCGAGCGACCACCGGTGGGTCTCGGACGGCCCGTCGTAGATGCGGAACGGCCTGACCTCACGGAGGATGTGGGCCAGCGGGAGGTCGCCGGAGATGCCGAGCGCGCCGCAGACCTGCACGGACCGGTCCACGATCCGCCCGACGGCCTCCGACACGAACGTCTTGGCGATCGAGGTCTCCTTGGCGGCCCGCCGGCCCTGGTCGAGCGCCCACGCAGCCTGGGTGATGAGGGCCCTGGACGCGGCGAGGTCGATCTCGTTGTCCGCCAGGTGCTGCTGGACCATGCCGAGCTCCGCGAGCTTGTGGCCGAACGCCTCGCGCTCCGCCACGTGGTCGAGCGCCACGTCGTGGGCCCGGCGCGCCGCGCCGAGCCACCTCATGCAGTGCGTGAGCCGCGCGGGTCCGAGCCGGACCTGCGCGTAGGTGAAGCCCTTGCCGACCTCGCCGAGCACGGCCTCGGGGCCCACCCGGACGCCGTCGAAGCGCAGCTCGCAGTGGCCGCCCGAGAACGCGCTGTCGAGCGTGTCGATCTGGCGGACCAGCTCGACGTCCGGGTTCGGCAGGTCCACGAGGAACATCGTGGCGCCGTCGCCGCCCGCGTCCGGGGTCGCCGCCATGCAGATCGAGAAGGCGGCACCTTCCGCTCCGGTGATGAACCACTTGCGGCCCGTGATCCGCCAGCCGTCCCCGTCCGGCTCCGCGGCGGTGCGCAGCATGGACGGGTCGGAACCGGCGCCCGGGGCCGGCTCGGTCATCGCGAAGCAGGACCGGGTCTCGCCGGCGGCCAGCGGCGCGAGGTACCGCTGCTGCTGCTCGGGGGTCGCGACCCGCTCGAGGAGGTGCATGTTGCCCTCGTCGGGCGCGGCGCAGTTCAGCGCAAGGGGGCCGAGCAGGCTGTAGCCGGCCTCCTCGAACACGGTCGCCTGGCCCCGCACGTCGAGCCCGAGCCCGCCGAAGTCGGCGCCGACGTGCGGTGCGAGCAGCCCCGCGGCCCGTGCCGCGTCCTGGAGCTCGCGCCGCAGCTCCGGGGACGGGCCGTGCTCGTGGGGGAGCAGGCGCGGCTCGGCGGGGATCGCCACCTCCCGTACGAACTCGGCGACCCGCTCGGCCAGCTCGGTCACGTGTGGTTCCGGTGTCAGATCGATCGGCATGTTGCTCCACCCCGGTCGGCCCGGTTCGACCACCCGGGCAGGCGCGGCCAGAGGGTTCCACAGAGGGTCCGTGCTGGTCGAACCCTCACCGATGCCGGGACCCGGCGGTCCGTCCGTGGGACGGGATCAGGAGCGACCGAGGCGTTCGGTCAGCGCCTGGGCGAAGACCTCCCCCGGGTCGACCTTGACGCACGAGAACGTCACCTCGGTCCCCGACCTCAGTCGGAGGTGCAGCTCGTCGCCCATGCGGCCGGGCTCGTGCGTCACGCCCTCGACGTGCTCGAGCGGGATGGCGCCCCGGAAGGCCTTCGGCTTGCCGGACAGGCTGGATCGGCTCGTGACCACGACGGATCGGTCGGTGAGGCCGAGTGCCATCTGCAGGTCGGAGAACAGGTCGGCGTGCTCGCCCTCCGCACCGCTCGCCTCGAGGATCTTCCCCGCCACCACGGCGCCGGCCGCGCCGCCGATCGCACCGGCGGCCGTCGCCGCCACCGCGCCCTCCCGATTGACGCGCACCGCCACCAGCACCTGCTCCCCGGCGGGCAGTGCGCCCTTCGCCACCTCCTGGACCTGGGCGACCAGCTTGGCGGCGCGGCGGGACAAGTCGTGATCAGTCATTGCTCCCTCTCGGCTCCCTCTCGCTCGGCTCCCTCTCGCCGACGAGCGGCGCCGACAGTACCGGAGCCCGTCGGGCGGGGCCCCGACCCCGACCGGCGCACGCCGCGCGGGCCGTCCTCGACCAGCCCGCGCCGGGTGGCTCCCAAGATCCCCTTGATAGCAACCTCAGGGTTGCCATATGGTCGATCCATGACGCACACGGAGACCCCGGACACCATCGAGCGCACCACCGAGCTCCCGCACCCCGTGGAGCGCGTGTGGGCGGCGCTGACCGACCCCTCCGAGTTCGAGCGATGGTTCTGCCAGTCGGCGTCGTGGGAGCTGCGCGAGGGCGCGCCCATGACGTTCCGTTGGGACCACTACGGCACGGCGCCGGGCGTGATCGTCGCGGTCGAGCCGATGACCCGGTTCGTGTTCCGGTGGGGGTCCGACGACCGGCCGCTGGAGCCGGGGCAGAGCACGGTCGTGGAGTTCACGCTGCGGCCGAACGCCGAGGGCGGCACCACGCTCACGGTCCTCGAGTCGGGCTTCGCGACGCTGTACAACGGTCCGGAGCAGATCGTCGACAACACCCAGGGCTGGCGAGAGCAGTTCGACAACCTCGCCCGCTACCTCGCGGGTGGCTGACGGGGCGGCGGCGTCGGAAGACGCCGCCGTCGCCGTGTTCACCGCGCTGGCGGACCCGACGCGCCGGCAGATCCTCGACCGGCTGGCCCGGACGGGACCGGCGACGGTGAGCGAGCTGGCCGCCACGTTGCCGATCACCCGGCAGGCGGTCGCGAAGCACCTCGCGCACCTCGTCGAAGCCGGGCTGCTGGTGGCCGAGGAGCCCGAGGGTCGCCGGGTGCGCTACCGGGCGCGGCCCGAACCGCTGCGCGCCGCGCTCGCATGGCTCTCGGCGCTCGCGAACCGCTGGGACGACCGCCTCGACGCGCTGCGCACCCACCTCGACGGCTGAACCCGCGCGCTGGGCGCTGCACGAGGTGCCCCGCCCGTGGTATCGGTGGCGCGGTGGCGATCACGACCCGACCCGCGACGGACTTCGAGGACGTGAGGACCATGGTCGGGCCCAAGCGGCCCGACGCGAACGTCTGCTGGTGCCTCAGCTACCGGCTCCCCTCGAAGGAGAACCGCGAGCTCGTCGGACCGGCCCGCGGCGAGCGGGTCCGGCAGCTGCTCGAGGGCGGCCCGATCGGCGTGCTCGCCTACGACGGCGACGAGGTCGTCGGCTGGGCGGGCGTCGCGCCGCGGGCCGCGACGAGCTTCGCCAGGAACCGGAAGATCCCGCACGTCGACGACCTCGACGTGTGGTCGGTGTGGTGCATCCGCGTCCGACCCGGACACCGCGGCAAGGGGATCTCCCACCACCTGCTGCGCGGCGCGATCGACTTCGCCCGGGACTCCGGCGCCCCGGCGCTCGAGGGGTACCCGGTCGACAACGGCGGGGAGAAGGTCGACCTCACGATGGCGTACGTCGGCACCCGCGCCCTGTTCGAGCAGGAGGGCTTCGTGAAGGTCGCCGACACGGACTCGGTGCTGGACGGGTTCCCGCGCGTCCTCATGCGCCACGACCTGACCTGACCGGCACCTCGCGGGCCATGCGTGTGAGCGGTTAGCGTCGGTTCGTCATGCTGGAGGTCCGCAGCGTCGCGAAGCGCTTCGGCCCGGTCGTCGCCCTCGACCGTGTGTCGTTCCAGGTGCGACCGGGTGAGCTCGTCGGCTTCCTCGGTCCGAACGGCGCCGGGAAGACCACCGCGATGCGGGCGATCATGCAGCTCGTCGCGCTCGACGAGGGGGTGGTCACCTGGAACGGGGCGCCCGTCGACGACGCGGCGCGCCTGCGGTTCGGGTACATGCCGGCGGAGCGTGGCATGTACCCGCGGATGGCCGTGCGGGACCACCTGACCTACTACGCACGGCTCTCCGGCCTGGACGCCGCCGCGGCCGCGCGGGCCGCGGACGGGTGGCTCGAGCGCCTCGGCCTCGCGGAGCGTGCGGGTGACACCGTGCAGAGCCTCTCGAGCGGCAACCAGCAGCGCGTGCAGCTCGCGCTGGCGCTGCTGGGCGAGCCCGACCTGCTGGTGCTCGACGAGCCGTTCTCGGGGCTCGACCCCGTCGCGGTCGACACGTTGAGCGAGGTGCTGATGGAGCAGGTGGAGCGCGGCGCCGCGGTGCTGCTCAGCAGCCACCAGCTCGACCTGGTCGCCGACCTCTGCAGCGCGGTGGTGATCGTGGACCGGGGCCGCGTCGTGTTGCGCGGCGAGGTGGACGACCTGCGGGCCGCGAGCCCGGTCCGCCACCTGGAGGTCGAGTTCGCGTCGCCGACCGCGTGGTCGCCCGACGGGATGGGCCCACGGCCGCCCGCCCGCCGGCACCGGTTGGAGCTCCCCGCCGGCACCGCCGTCGAGCAGCTCCTCGGGAGCGCTCGCGCCGCCGGCGAGGTCGTCGCGCACCGCTACGGCCCGCCGGACCTGTCCGAGGTGTTCCGCCACGCGGTCGGGCGTCCCGTCGACGAGGCGCCCGCCCCCTCCGACGCGGAGGCCGGCAGCGGCGTGGGGAGCCGATGAGCGGGCAGCGTCGGGTGCTCGGCGGGTGGGGCCAGGTCGGCCTCGTCGCGGGTCGCGAGATCCGCGAGCGCGTGCGCGCCCGCAGCTTCCAGGTCAGCACCGGGCTGCTGGTGCTCGTCATCGTGGCCCTCGGCGTGATCGTCCGGGTCGGCGTCGGCGACGGACCCGGTGCGCTGCGCGTCGCGGTCGTCGACGCCGACGGCGGCGCGCTCGAGCAGGCCCTCGTCGCGGCGGGTGAGCGGTCCGACCGCGAGGTCGACCCGGTGAGCGTCCCGGACGGATCGACCGCACGCCGGGTCGTGGACGACGGCGACGCGGACCTGGCCGTGCTGGCCGAGGACCGGCAGGTGCTCTTCGCCGACGAGGTCGACGAGCAGGCCCTCTCGATCGTCCGGCAGGCCTGGGCCGCGCTCGACCTCCGCGACGCGCTCGTCGGGCACGGGTTGGAGGAGTCCGAGGTCGCCGAGGCGCTCTCGGCGCGGCCGATCGAGGCGACGACGCTCAGCGGTGGGGATGGCGACGACGGGCTGGCGATCCTCGTCGGCACGCTCGCGGCGATCCTGCTGTTCATCACGCTGCAGACCTTCGGCACCTACGTGCTCACCGGCGTGGTCGAGGAGAAGTCCACCGCGGTGGTGGAGGTGCTCCTCGTCCGGGTGCCCGCGCGGCACCTGCTCGCCGGCAAGGTCATCGGGATCGGGGTCGCCGCGCTCATCCAGCTGGTGCTCGCGGTCACGGCGGGCATGGTCTCGCTCGCGCTCGCGTCCGTCTCCGTGCCCGGCGAGGTCTGGTCGGCCCTGCCGATGGTGCTCGTGTGGTTCCTCGGCGGCTACGCGCTCTACTCGACGCTGTTCGCCCTGGCCGGGTCGTTGGTGAGTCGCCAGGAGGATGCCCAGGCGGCCGCCGCACCGATCATGACCGTGCTCATCGGCGCCTACCTGCTCGTGTTCTTCTTCGGGTACGCGCCCGAGTCGACCGCGAGCCGCGTGATGTCGGTGATCCCGCCGCTGGCGCCGTTGCTGATGCCGATGCGCATGGCCGCGGGTGCGGCGTCGGTGCTCGAGGTCGTCCTCGCGCTCGTCCTGATGGTCGCGGGGGTCGTGCTCGCCTGGCAGCTCGCGGGGCGGATCTACAACCAGGTGCTGCTGCAGCGCGGCACCCGCATCTCGTGGCGGGCAGCCGGCGCCTTCCTGCGAGGGGACTGACGCCCGACCCCCGTTCCGTCCCGCCCGTTCCGTCCCGCAGCACAGGCCCCTGGCGACCGACCTGCAGGACGGAACCCATCACATATTCCTTGACGGGAATATGTGATGGTCGTACCGTCGAACCATGCACGCAGCGACGTTCGGCGCTCTGGGTGAGCCGAGCCGGCTCCGGATCGTCGAGCTCCTCCGCAGCGGGCCGTCCTCGGTCGGGGAGATCGCCGAGGCGCTCGGCATCCGCCAGCCCCAGGTGTCCAAGCACCTGCGCGTGCTCAGCGAGGCGGGGATCGTCACCGGGCAGGCGGTGGCGCGGCGGCGCATCTACCAGCTCGAGGCCGCGCCCTTCGAACAGATCGGCACCTGGGTCGAGTCCTTCGAGCAGACCTGGGAGGCCCGCCTCGACTCGCTGGGCCGCTACCTGGCCGAGGCCGAGCGGCGCCGTGCCGAGGGCGACCCCGACGACGGCAGGAGCACCACCGATGGCTGACAAGACCGGCGGCGACGCCGCCGTGAGGGAGAAGATCGCGGAGCTGCCGGCGTTCAGGGACGTCGCCGCCCGGCTGCACGAGGTGATCACGGCGGCCGCCCCGGACCTGCAGCCCCGCCTGTGGTACGGCATGCCGGGCTACGCGAAGACCAAGAGCGGGCCCGTCATCTGCTTCTTCCGCGTCGACGACGACCGGTACGTCTCGTTCGGCTTCACCGAGCACGCGAACCTCGCCCCGGAGGAGGGGGCGGGCCACCAGCTCATCGGGTCGGCCTGGTTCCTCACGGGCCTGGACCGCCCGACCGAGGACCGCATCACCGAGCTGGTCCGCAGCGCGGCTGCCTGAACGCGCCCTGCCCGGGCGCGAACCGCCCGCTCGAACGGGCACCACCCGACCGCACACCACCCGACCGCACACGGCGAACGACCGAACGAACCACCCGACGAGGGGAGCCACCCGTGATCACCCAGCTGTTCAAGAAGACGAAGGTGCTCGAGATCGAGCGGACCTACCCCGCGCCGATCGACGCGGTCTGGCAGGCGTGGACCGACGAGGACCAGCTCCGCCAGTGGTGGGGGCCCGAGAAGACCCTGGTGCCCGAATGCAAGGTCGACCCTCGGGTCGGCGGCTCGATCCACGTCGTCACCGAGGCCGGCGAGGGCATGGGCAAGTACCAGGGCACCCGCTGGCCGATGTCGGGCACCTTCACGATCGTCGAGCCGCCGCGCCGGTTGGTGTGGGAGGCACGCTCGTGGACGGAGGGCCAGGAGGACACCTCGACCATCGAGCACGTCAACGACCTCACCCTGACCGAGTCCGGCGGCACGACCACGGTCAAGCTCCACATCACGATCAACCGGATCGGGTCGAAGGCGAAGATGGCCGCGTTCGGCATGAAGATGGGCTACAAGGCGCAGCTCGACAAGCTCGGCGACCTGCTCGCCGGGAGCTGACCACTCGGGCGGCGAGGTCCGCGAGCTGGACCGCCGCGACCGCCCCGCTCAGCGGCGCAGGCCGGACACGACCAGCCACGCGACCGCGAGCACCGCGGCGATCACCACCAGCGTCCGCACCAGGCTGATCACCGCCCCGACCAGCCAGCCGACGACCCCGAGCACGACGAACACCACCGCGGCGTAGAGGAGGATGCGGAGCGCCAGCGACGTGGTGCCCGGCCGGAGGTCGCGTCGATCGGCCATGCCGGGAGGCTACGCGGGCCACGCGCCGGTCACCCCGCGCGGGGCCCGCCGCCCGTGGGACAGGGGGCGGTGGTGACGTGGGTTTCGATCACCTCGTCCTCGACGGTGACGAGCTCGAGCCGCAGCGAGGTCGGCGTCGCGGTGAGCAGCGTGGTCGTCGCGACGTCCTCGGCGTAGCGGAACATGCTCCCGAAGATCGGGGTGCCGAACGAGCCGGGGTAGCCGCCGCCGAGCCCGTTCGTCACGTACGGGATCCCACCGCGGTGCACCCGCTCGTACACGGCGGCGTGCCCGTTGAGCACCAGGTCCGCGCCCCACTGCGCGTACGGCCACTGCAGGTGCGGGGTGGAGCCGTACTCCGCGCTCGACCCGAACGGCGGTTCGTGCATCACCACGACCTGCCACGGCGCCGGCGACTCGCCCAGCGCCGTCTCGAGCCAGGCGCGCTGCGCCGCGGTGGTCACCGGCGGGACACCGCCCTCCTCCTCGATCGACACCGACTCGCTGTCGACGACGAACACGTGGACGTCGCCGATCAGGACGTCGTAGTAGAGCTCGGAGCCGGTCGGGTGGGTGCTCGTGGCGCCGGCGCCGGGCAGGTCGAAGTAGTCGAGGTAGGTCTCGAGCGGCCCGTCGTCGTGGTCGTGGTTGCCGGCGGACGGGAAGAACCGGTTCACCGGTGAGTCACCGCCGGAGGGGCAGTGGGGGCCGGGTGCGACGCCCGCCATGAAGCGGCAGAAGTGGCGACCGACGAGGCGGTCGTACTTGTCGGTGCCCTGGTAGCCGGGCATCTCGCGGATCTGGAGGTTGTCGCCGGTGGTGACGACGGCATCCGGGTCGAGCCGGTCGACGAGGCTGCCGAGCTCGAGGATGTACGGGTGGTTGTACCCGTAGTCGCCGACGACCGAGATCCGGGTCGGTTCCGCCGGCGGTGTCGTGGTCGTGGTGGTGGTCGTCGTCGTCGACGTCGTCGAGGTGGTGGTGGTCGTGGACGTGGTGGTCGTCGAGGTCGACGTCGTGGTCGAGCTCGTGGAGGTGGTCGTGGTGCTCGACGTGGTGCCGGGAGGTTCGTTGTCCGGAGGGGGGACGCACGACACGGCCACCAGCAGCGTCGCCACCACGATGGTGCGCGCCTTGAGCGCGCGTGCGATCGATGCGCGAGTCATCGCCAAACCACCTCCGCGGTCGTCGGGAGGCCGAGCGGCGGCTACTTCCCCAGCGCTCACCCGGCTGGTCGCGGACCATAACGATCCCGCTCCGCTGCGTCCAAGGGTTCGCGAAGATCCACCAGGATTCTCGTCGTTTACACACGTAGCGTGAACGTCACCACGCGATGCGCGCGCGTGTCCCCTGGGTCAGCGCGACCCCTGGGTCCGCGGGGCCTCGCCCGCGTCAGCGGGGGTCGCCGGGCCGGTCGGGCCAGGTGATGTCGACGACGAGGCCGTAGTGGTCGCTCGCGTGCGTGCCGGTGCGTGGCTCGTGGAAGGCGAGCTCGCAGCGGACGATCCGGCCGCCGCCCCGCGGCCGCCGGAACGGGTTGCCGACGAACACGTAGTCGATGCGCTTCGGCGGGAGGTTCATCGCCGCGTACACCGGGTTCGCCGGGTCCTGGGTCCAGCCGACCTCGTTGCCGCGCACCACCGCCCACGCGTCCTGGAAGTAGGTGCTGCGACCGTCGATCACCGCGTTCGAGGTGAGGAACCGGATCTCGTCCGAGGTCGGCTCCGCGTTGAAGTCGCCGCAGAGGATCGGCGGCATCGCCGCGCGCGGGTCGACCGTCGCCCGGATCACGTCGTCGATGTGCAGCACCTGCCGGACCCGGTGGTACGCCTGGTGCGGCGGCGGTTGCAGGTGGGTGCTGAACACGTCGAGCCCCGCCGTGCGCACCCGCAGCAGCTCCAGCGCGATCGACGAGAACGGGTCCTCGGGCTCGTCCCGGTTCACCGGGAGCGGGTGCAGCTCGTGCTCGTCGATCGGGTAGCGCGAGAGCACCGCGGAGCCGAACAGCAGGGAGCGGTCCGCGTGCAGGTGCTCGGGCACCGGCAGCCCGCCGAAGACCCAGTGCCACTCACCGGCCGCGTGCTGCGCGATCCACTCGGCGGTGTTCGGGTTGGCCGCGTCCTGCCACACCTCCTGGAGGCACACGACGTCGGGTGCGAGCTCGTCGAGCCACGTCACCACCTCGACCCGCCGCTCGGCCCAACCCGGCTCGAGCAGCGACCCGACGTTGAGCTGCACGACCCGCAGCACTGCCGTGTCCACGCCTCCAGCATGGTCGACCGCGACGCGGGCCGGCGCCGGCGTGCCGGAGGTGGACGTCAGGTCGGCCGGGGTCAGGTCGCCGGGGTCAGCGTCGACAGCTCGAGGGCGAGCTGCTCGGAGTAGGTGGACGGGCCACCCTCGAGTCGTGCCTCGAGCTGCACCTTCACGGGCAGCCCGGTCGCGGCGTCGAGCCACCACTCACCGACCTCGGTGCCGGTCTGGTCACCGCTGAACGTGTCGGTGGTGCGCACGTGGACGACCTCGACCCGCTTGCCGCCGATCGTGAGGGAGTCGGTGCCGAGCACCTGCAGCACGCCCTCGTCCTCGGTGACCAGGTCGTCGACGTCGGAGGTGCCGGTGCACGCGCCGGTGCGGGTGTCGCCCGCGGCGGCGCCGTCCCACAGGAACGGCAGCGGGCGGTCGCAGGTGTAGGTCGACTGGGTCGCGATGTCGAGGCCCGGCGCCTTGCGTGCGGTCCAGCTGTCGAGCTGCGCCAGCGCGCTCGTCGACGAGTCGGTCCGGCAGAACGTCCACGAGCGCCAGTGGTGGTTGTTGAGGTCCGCCCGGTAGGTGAAGCAGCCGTCGTCGTCGTGCGTGACGGTGACCGGGGCGTTCGGACCGAGCTCCTCGTCGAACCCGGGCAGCCCGATCGACTCGTTGCCGGTCGCGGTCGCCGCGTAGACGCCCGGCGCGGGCCCGCCGTCGACCTCGACCGACGCGCCTCCGCCGGCACGGAACCCGGCGACCGCCTGGTCGTCGCTCAGCTCTGCGGCCTGCTCACGTCCGAGGAAGAACCAGAGCCCGGCGATCACGACGAGCAGCGCGAGCCCGGCGACGGCGCCGAGCAGCACCCGTCGCACCCGGCGGCGCGGGCGCGGTGGTTCGGTGGGGGAGGCGCCGGGGGACGGGTCGATCTCCTCGTCCACCGGTTTGGGGACGGTCGGCGCGGCCATGGGGATCCATCGACCGCCGACCCCCGCGCTTGAGCTCGTCGGGGTGAAGGAGTTGCGGTGCGTGCCCTCGCTCAGCGGCGGGCCGGAGGTCGCTCAGGGGAGGAACTGGTCGCGGGTCGTGGCGAGCATCCGTCGGGCCGCGGCCAGCGTCGAGCTGGCGACCGGCGGGTCCGCGGGGTTGAGCGACTCGGCCTCGACCCACCTCGCGGCGTGGCGCTCGAGCAGCCCGTCCAGCTCGCCGAACCTGCGGCGCAGCTCCTCCAGCTCGGCGGCGAGCGACGACGGGTCGCGTGCGATCCGGTCGACCGCCTGGGAGAGCGCCACGATCCGGCGGTTGTCCTCCTGCAGCAGCGTCCGCGTCGACTCGCTCACCAGGTCGAGCCGGCGGGCCAGGCCCGGGTAGCCGTCGAGCAGGGCCTCGGCCTCCCCGCGGCGGCGCGGCGTGTCGCGCTCGAGGACCACCTCGACGCCCTCGCGGAGGTCGACCCGGGGCAGCGACACGACGACCGCGGCGTTCGCCGCGTCGTACCACCAGTGGCCCTCCTGCTCGTAGGCCGCCCACGGCACCTCGCGCCCACCGGCGCGCACCGCGCGTGGCGGTGCCTCCGCGACGAAGCGCACCTCGACGGGCCGGCGCCGCAGCCACCCCCGGTACGTGCCGCGGGCAGGGCCCAACCGGACCGTGCGCCGGCGCGCGCTGCTGCGGTGTCGGAGCGGCACGGTGACCGAGCGGCCCTGCAGGTACCCGGTCGAGACGCCGTCGTCCTCGTACAGCTCGTGCTCCCCGCGCGCACCCGGGTACGCGGTGACGACGAGATGCGGGTACGACGGCGCGTCGAGGCGGCGGGCGTCGCGCTGGGTGGGCAGCACCGTCCCGGCCCGCACGAAGCGTGGCACCTCGGCGAGCAGGTACCGGCGCTCGAACCAGGCGCCCTCGTCGTCGCCGACCTCCAGCCGGGCGCCGTGCGCGAGGTCGAACCACCCACCCTTCGGCAGCCACACCCGCACCCCGGCCATGCCGTCGTCGTCGAGGGGTGACACGACCGGCGCGACGACCATCCGCCCGCCGAGGTGGTACTGCCCGGTCGCCTCGTAGGCGGCGTCGAGGGTGGGGTGCTCGTGGTACATGGGCCGCACCAGCGACGTGCCGTCGTCGACGCCGCGCCGGCACTCCCCGTACAGGTACGGCACGAGCTCGTAGCGGTGCTGGACCGCCTCGATCATCACCGTGCGGTACGGGTTCGGGAACTCCCAGATGCGGCGCTCCTGCTCGGGGCCGAGCGTGCCGTGGGTGCGCAGGACGGGCGAGTGCACCCCGAACTGGACCCAGCGCGCGTACAGCTCCGGGTCGGTCGCACCGCCGAAGTGCCCGCCGATGTCGTGGCTCCAGTACCCGTAGAGGATGTTCGCCGCGGTGGCGGTGAACTCGGGCTGGTAGGCGAGCGACGCCCACGTGGCGTGGGTGTCGCCGGAGAACCCGACGGGGTAGCGGCCGGCGCCGGGCCCGCCCCACCTGCTGAAGATGAGCGGCCGGCGGCTGGGGCGGCGGCGCGCCTGGTCGTCCCAGTGCAGGTGGTTGAGCCAGGCGAGCGGGTCGAGGCCCG
>CBFGTJ010000074.1:0-14242 GCA_965651815.1 uncultured Microthrixaceae bacterium
GCGGCCGGTCAGGCGGCGTCGGGTGGTGGCTGGGGCGAGAGGCTCGGCGCCTCGTGGCGGTCGTGGCCGTCGCGGCTCGACGAGATCCTCGTCGAGGCGCGCCCTTCGGGCCGGCTGCGCCCGGTCAGCAGCGAGCCGGACGAGGAGTCGAGCTCGAGGAGCTCACCGCCGGTGACCGGTTCGGACGGCTCGTCGACGATGCGGTGGTAGCGGTCGATGCGGGCGGTCGTGCGCTGCGCGATGAGCCGCTCGTGGGCGACGGCGCGCTCCACCGCGTCGCGCAGGTCGTCCTCGGTGGTCAGCAGGCGCACGCACGAGGGGAGCGGGCCCAGCTCCGTGGCTCTGGGCCGCCGCCGGCGTGCTCGCCGCAAGCGGAGCACGAGGAAGGCACCGAGCAACGTGCACAGCGCCAGGACACCGATCATCCACCACGGGAGCATCTGGCCTCCTTCGTCAGGCGCGTCACCCGAACCCGGCGCTCCACCCGCTCGGCGGTCGTGCCGGCCCGGGTGCCACGTGGATCGTCGAACCACTACTGAACACCCTGTGGCCGTTCGTTGTCGCCGCGATCACCGGAAAAGCCGAACTGTCACCAACTTGCCAACGAGTCGTCACCGGATCGTCGCCTGGGCGGTCCCTCACCCTCCGGACGGCCCCGGGTACTGGACGTGCCGGTCGACGACGACGGCCGCCTCCATCGGGTCGTGGGGTCGCCGCGTGCCGTCGGGGAAGAGGTGCTCCACCCCCACCCCCTCGACCAGCACCAGGTGGTCGGCGACGAGCCGGCGGTGGCACCGCCACCACAGCGCCTCGGAGCACATGACGGCGAGCGGCCGGTCCGCGAGCTCCAGCAGGCGGTCGATGCCCGAGCGGAACTCCACGGTCGCCATGTGGTCGGCGTAGGCGGCGAACTGGTCGACGCGCCACGCGGTGTTCGGCGAGTCGGGCGAGGGCTTGCGGCGGCCACCGAGCTCGGGCAGCAGCACGTGCTCCACGCCCGCGTCCCCCAGCCACCGCGCCATCTCCCGGGCGCCGAACCAGGGGTGCCGGCGGCTGCCCGGGTACCGCCGGATGTCCAGGAGGCGCTCGATCCCCGCGCCCCGCAGCAGCCCGGCGAACTCCTCGGCGCCGAGGTTGCCGTGCCCGACGGTGGTGACGACCGTCGCCGGGCCCTCGCCGGTGGGGGCGGTCAAGGGTTCGCCGCGTGTTCGGGTCGGGTGATCCGCACGCAGCAGTACCCCGGTTCGGGGTCGAGCCGCGCGTCGAAGCCCTCACCCACCCCGAGCCCGTCGAGGCACCCGGAGAGGAAGTCGAGGTTCATGCCGCACACCAGCTCCCGCTCCTGCTGGGCCAGGCGGTGGAACGGGCAGTTGCGGAGCGCGATCTCGCCGTCGGGCTGCACGACGGGTTCGTACCCGTGCTCCTCGAGCGCGACGAGCAACGCCGGCTCCGCGGCGTCGGGCCCGGGTGCCTCGTCCGGCCGCGATCCCTGCCCGGCCTCGGCGCCCGCGGTGCGCGCGACCTCGGCCAGGCACTCGGTCACGCGCGCGCCCGTGCGGGTCGCGGTCGCCACGGCGCGGGCGAGCAGCGAGCCGGCGAGGTCGTAGCGTCGGTCGGGGACCGACGCCGCCGTCTCCTCGGCGCTGCGCCGGTACAGCTTCGCGGGGCGCCCCGCGCCCGGTCCGCCCCGCCCGGCGGGTCGCTCGAACTTGACCTCGACCAGGCCGGCCTCGGCGAGCTTGTCGAGGTGGAAGGCCGCGACCGAGCGCGGCAGGTCCAGTTCCTCGGCGGCGGCGTCCCTGCCGGTCCAGTCACCCCGTCGGGCGACGAGGTCGTACAGGGCCCGGCGGGTGGGCTGGTCGAGCGACGCGAGGCCGCTGATGTTCCGCTGCAACCGGTCCGGGGCCATGCCTCGAATTCTAAAACCAATGACCGTTGACACAAGCGCGGGTCGCGTTTCTAATGAAAACTGAGACTGCTTTTAGAGGAGGTCCCCATGGCACACACACCGACGATCCAGCGCCCAGGGCCGGCGCCGCTGGAGGGGCACGAGCTCGGGAACCCTGCGTTCCAGGCCTTCACGCTCCTGCGGATCGGGTTCACCGTCGCCCCGATCCTGTTCGGCCTCGACAAGTTCCTCGACTGGCTCGTGGACTGGCAGACGTACCTCGCGCCCCGGTTCGACGACCTCATTCCCGGCAACGCGCACCAGGCGATGCTCGCCGTCGGCGTGATCGAGATCGTGGCCGGCCTCGTCGTCGCCGTGCGTCCCCGGTTCGGGGGCTACCTCGTGGCCGCCTGGCTCGGCGGGATCATCGTGAACCTGCTGGTGCTGGCCGACCACTACGACGTCGCGCTGCGCGACTTCGGCCTGCTGCTCGCCGCCCTGACCCTCGCCCGGCTGGCGGTGGTCTTCGACCAGCGGCACACGCCGGCGACCGCCGCATCCCGCTGACCCGTCGCAGGACCGTCGTCAGCGCAGCGTCGCGTACATCTCCCAGGCGAGCACCTCGGCGTCCTCGACGGCCTCCATGCGGCGCTCGCCGGCGGCGGTCAGGCGTGCGGCGTCGCCCTCGTGCAGCAGCCCGGCACCCTCGAGCTCGACGGTGCCCCTCGCCACGAAGAGGTGGACGAACGGCGCGTCCGGCAGGTGCACGGTGCCGCCGGCCCCGAGACGGGAGGCGTGCAGGGCCGCGTAGCGGTTCCTGATGCGGATCGCGGTCTGCGAGGCGTGCTCCGGCATGCCCGACGCGACCGTCACGAGCCCGCCCTTCGCGAGCTCGTCGCTGATGTCGAGCTGCTCGTAGCCGGGGTCGATGCCCTGCTCGTCCGGCACCACCCACATCTGGATGAACCGCACCGGCTCGTCGTGGGCCGGGCCGCCCACGTGGCGCCACGAGTCGTTCTTCTCCGAGTGGAGGATCCCGGTGCCGGCGCTCATCCGCTGCGCGAGGCCCGGGTGGATCACCCCGCTGTGGCCCTCGGAGTCCTGGTGCACGAGCGAGCCCTCGAGCACCCAGGTGACGATCTCCATGTCGCGGTGCGGGTGCGTCTCGAACCCGGTCCCCGGCAGCACGATGTCGTCGTTGCTGACCATCAGCACGCCGTGGTGGGTGTTGGTGGGGTCCCAGTGCTGGCTGAACGAGAACGAGTGCTTGGAGTCCAGCCACCCGATCCGGGTGGTGAAGCGGTCCTCCGCGCGTCGCACGTCGACGGCGGGGCGAGGTCGTTGGGCGGTGTCGGACATCTCGGCCTCCATGGGTGGATGTCACGTCAACCACATGGCCCGGTGCCATGTTCCGTGCGCGGCTCCGCGACCGACGGTACCCGCCGTCCCCACCTGCGGGACGGCGAACGGTGCCTAGGCTGCCGGCGTGGACAGCGCAGCAGACCTCGACCAGCTCACGACCCTCGGCGTGGAGGTGGGCGACGGCGTCGCGACCGTCACCCTCCAGCGTCCAGAGGTGCACAACGCCTTCGACCCGACGATGGTCGAGGAGCTCGCGTCGGTGTGGCAGGCGCTGCGGGCCGACCCCGAGGTCCGGGCGATCGTGCTGACCGGCAGCGGCGACAAGGCGTTCTGCACCGGCATCGACCGGTCGACCGTGCCCGAGTTCGAGTCGAGCGACCTGACCTACGACCCGTTCACCTACGAGGACCCCGGCAAGCAGCTCGGCCCCAAGAGCCAGGGGTGCTGGAAGCCGGTCATCGCCGCGGTGAACGGCATGGCCTGCGGCGGCGCCTTCTACATGATCGCCGAGGCGGACATCGTCATCGCCGCCGAGCACGCCACCTTCTTCGACCCCCACGTGACCTACGGCATGGTCGCGGCGTACGAGCCCATCCTGCTACTGCGGCGCATGCCCTTCGGCGACGTGCTGCGCATGGCGCTGACGGGGATCCACGAGCGCATCAGCGCCGACACCGCGCTGCGCCTCGGGCTCGTCAGCGAGGTGCTGCCCGCGGAGGAACTGCTCGCCGGCGCACGCGACCTCGCCGGGCGCATCGCCTCCCAGCCGCCCCTCGCCGTGCAGGCGACCCTGCGGACCCTGTGGGCGGCGAAGGACCTGCCGGGCGGGCAGGCGGTCGACCTGGGCAACGTCTTCCTCCAGCTGGGCGCGTCCCCCGACGCGCTGGTCGAGGGCAACGAGACGTTCCGCTCCGGTGAGCGCCCGAAGCCGCGGATCCGCTGAGCCGGCGCCACCGGCGGAATACGGAACCCGAATGCTGGTTGACGAACACATGTCCTCCCCGCGCGTCCCCCTCTCGATCCTCGACCTCGCCGTGGTCAACCGGCGCAGCACCGTCGCCGAGGCGCTGCACGCCACGGTCGACCTCGCCCGCCGCGCCGAGGCCCGGGGCTACGCGCGGGTCTGGTACGCGGAGCACCACAACATCTCCACGATCGCCTCGTCCGCGACGAGCGTGCTGATCGCCCACGTGGCCGCCCACACCTCGACGATCCGGCTGGGCGCCGGCGGGGTGATGCTGCCGAACCACGCACCGCTCACGATCGCCGAGCAGTTCGGCACCCTCGCCGAGCTCCACCCCGGCCGCATCGACCTCGGCCTCGGTCGGGCGCCGGGCACCGACCAGGTCACCATGCAGGCGCTGCGCCGCGGTGCGCTGTCGGCCGAGACGTTCCCCGAGGACGTGCTCGAGCTCCAGGGCTACCTCACCGGCCGCAGCCGCGTCCCCGGGGTGAAGGCCACGCCCGGTCACGGCACCAACGTGCCGCTCTACATCCTCGGGTCCTCCCTCTACGGGGCACAGCTCGCCGCGGCGCTGGGCCTGCCCTACGGGTTCGCCTCGCACTTCGCCCCGCAGGCGCTGCGCGACGCGGTCGCGATCTACCGGCGCCAGTTCCGCCCGTCCGAGCAGCTCGCCGAGCCCTACGTCATCGCCGGGGTCAACGTGATCGCCTCCGACACCCAGGACGACGCGGACGCCCAGTTCCTGCGCGTGCGCCGCGCGCGGGTCGGGCTCATCCTCGGGCGCGACCAGGAGCTGAGCGACGAGGACGCCGACGCGATCCTCGCGTCGCCGCAGGGCCGCCAGGTCGAGCAGATGGTGAAGTACACCGCCGTCGGAACGCCCGACGTCGTCCGCAAGTACCTCGAGGAGTTCAAGGACCACGCCGACGCGGACGAGCTGATGGTCGTGCACTCCTCACCCGGGCCCGAGCAGCGGCTCCGCTCGCTCGACCTGCTCGCGGACGCGTGGGAGCTCGAGCCGCGCGAGCCCGCCGCGGGCTGACCCCGCCCGCGGCTCAGCCCTGCGGTGCCGGGTCCGTCGCGGCGTGCGCCTGCGCCCAGGCGCCGTACCCGCCGAGGAGGTCGGACACGTCCTCAGCGCCCAGCGCGCGCAGCAGGCTCGCCGCGACCGACGAGCGGTAGCCACCGGCGCAGTAGGCGACGATCGGCCGATCGAGGTCGAGGGAGCCGACCGCGTCGCGCAGCTCGGCGAGCGGGATCGCGACCGCGCCGGGGATCGACCCCAGCGCGTGCTCACCGGGGCCGCGCACGTCGACCACCTGGACGTCGTGCCGCCCGACCACCTCGTCGAAGGTCCCGACCTGGAGCCGCGAGGCCTGCCGGGCGACCTCGGGCCGCTCGACCAGGCGGGCGGCGCCGCCGTCGAGGTGGCCGAGGACGTCGTCGAAGCCGATGCGCGCCAGCCGCACCTTCGCCTCCCGCTCGGTGCCCGGGTCCGACACGAGCACGATCGTGGTGCCGGGCGGCACCACCGAGCCGACGTACTCGGCGTAGCGCCCGTTCACCCCGACGTTGATCGAGCCGGCGAGGTGGCCCGCCGCGAAGTCCGAGGGGTCGCGGGTGTCGAGCACGAGCGCGCCGTCGGCCTGCGCGGCGAGGACCTCGTCGAGTGACATCGGGCGGGGCGGGTCGGTGTCCATCAGCGCGCGGTCCGCCTTGTTGAGACCGGCGTCGAACCCGAAGTACGAGGGGGTGCTCGGTTGTCCGGCGGTGACGACGCGGACGAAGTCCTCGACGTCCATCGGCTGCAGGGCGTAGTTGGCCGACCGCTGCTCGCCGATCGTCGACACCGTCTCGGTCGACAGGTGCTTTCCGCACGCGGAGCCGGCGCCGTGGCCGGGGAAGACCCGGGTCGCGTCGGGCAGCGACAGGAGTTGCTCGTGCAGGGAGGCGTGCAGCTGGCGGGCGAGCTCCTCCGAGGTGACGCCCACCGACGCGAGCAGGTCGGGGCGGCCGACGTCGCCGACGAAGAGCGTGTCGCCGGTGAGCACCCCGTAGGGCACGTCGTCGGCGCCGCGCTCCCACACGACGATGCAAATGGACTCGGGGGTGTGCCCCGGGGTCTCCCGGAACTCGAGCACGACCCCCGTCTCGGGGTCGCCGAGGGCGATCCGGTCGCCGGTGCGCACCCGCCGGATCGGGAACCGGGGCTGCGCCGCGGCGCCGTAGACGATCTCCGCGCCCGTGGCCTCGGCCAGCTCGAGGTGCCCGGAGAGGAAGTCGGCGTGGAAGTGCGTCTCGATCACGTAGCGGATCTCGAGGCCCTCGGCGGCGGCGTCGTCCAGGTACTCCTGGACGTCGCGGCGCGGGTCGACGACGGCGGCCACCCTGGAGTCGAGGTCCGCGACCAGGTAGCTCGCCTGGGACAAGCAGTCCAGGTAGTACTGCGTGAACCTCACGTCGCGCTCCTCCCCGGCACGGCGGTCCGTCACCTCACCCCTCGGCCATCTGCGCGGCCGCGGCCTCCAGCTCCTCCATCGGCACGTCCCGGACGTGGGTGTGCAGCGACCACTGGTGCCCGAACGGGTCCTGCACCACCGCCGCGCGGTCGCCGTAGAACTGGTCCTCCGGCGGGCGCAGCACCGTGGCGCCCGCCGCCTCGGCCCGGGCCACCACCGCGTCGACGTCGTCGACGTACTGGTGCAGCAGCACCGAGGTGCCGCCCAGGTGCTGCGGGGCGCCGAGGTCGCCCGGCAGGTCCTCGGGCGCGTCGGCGAGGTACACGGGCGCACCGTGCACGGACAGCTCGGCGTGCCCGATGCCCCCGCCGGGCATCTCCATCCGGTACCGCTCCTGCGCGCCGAACGCCGCCACGTAGAAGTCGATGGCCTGCGCGGCACCCGCGACCATCAGGTAGGGGATCACCCGCTGCTCCGTGCCGGCCGGGATCGGGTCGACCATGGCTGCTCCTCTCGGCTGCACCGGTTGCTCCCGCCAGCGTCGCGCCGTTCGGGGGTCGCTGTCCCGCAGAAGTTCGGGAGCCTCAGACGCCCAGGGCCTCGAGGACGTCCAGGGCACGCTCGATCGACATCCGCCCGTGGGCCAACCGCTCGCCGTTCACGAACACCGCCGGCACCCCGACGATGCCCCGCGCGGCGGCCTCGTCGCGGAACGCCGCGCCGTTGATCGCGGTGTGCTGCACCGTCGGGTTGAGCACGCTGATCGTGTTGAACGACTGCACCGTCTCGCCGCAGCTGAGGCACGACGTCGCGAACCACGTCTCGAGGTCCACGCGGAGCTCCAGCCGGGCGATGCGGGCGGCGACCTCCGGGGGGACCTTCGGCGGGTGGCCGCCGACGTGCAGCAGCGCCAGCACGAACGAGCTGAGCGCGTCACCGGTGGGGGCGCCGGCGAAGCGGATCCCGATGGGGGTGCCCGGTCGCAGCACCGCGAACGAGGGCCGGCGCACGTGCTCGCCCCGCGTGAGGGTGACCAGGTCCGACAACGACGCGACGTGAGCGAGGAGCTCCTCGACCTCCTTCGACGCCTCGTCGTCGTCCAGGGCCGCGACGAGCTCGACCGGGTGGCGCAGGAGCCCGAGGTGCTCCGCGACCTGTGCGGATGTGGCGTCGTCCAGCACGCCGCCCAGCCTCGCGCCGGACCGGGGGTTCCGTGCCACCGGGCGAGTGACGGATGTCCTGCTAGCTGCGGCAACCGGGATGGTTGCGTCCGCGAGCGCGTGGGTAACGGGTCGCGAACCCCCACGGAAGGACTCCCAGTGAGCATCACGACCAACGAACTGATCACCGAGCTGAACGCATTGATCCGGATGACCGAGGCCGAGGCCGCCATCGCCCGGAGCCGCACGGTCCAGGCCCGCGACGACGCCGTGCGCCGCGAGCTCGAGGCGAACGCCCGCGAGGCGGGCCGTCGACGCGACCGCCTCGTCGAGGCGGTGCGGGAGCTGGGCGGCGCCCCCGACCTCCTCGGCGCCGCGATCGGCCGCGTCGGTGCCTTCGCCCGCACCCAGACGCTCGACCAGGCCGTCCCGGTGCAGCAGGCGCTCATGGCGGACCTCGCGCTCGAGCACCAGCTGCGCGACCGGGCGAGGTTCGCCCGCGTCATCGCGGAGCACCTGGACGAGACCGGCATCGTGCGCCTCCTCGAGCGGATCGAGGACGCGCACGCCGAGACCGTCGAGTGGATCGAGCAGCGCCTCGCCGAGGTCGCGATGGGCGGGCCGTCCGCCATCCGACCGACGCCGATGCAGGTCGCGGCCGGTGTGGGCCAGCGCGTCGCGACCCTGCCCTCCCGGGTCGTGGCGAGCGGCGTGAACCGGGCGGTCGCCGTCGCCTCCGGGCTGCAGGAGGCCGTGGGCGAGCGGATCGGACGGGGCCGTGACCTCGCCGAGGCCGCCGAGTCCGCCGCCACCGCCGGGCGTGACGCCTTCCTGCGCACCAGCGAGGAGCAGGCGGTGGAGGAGGGCGCCAAGCGCACCGCGGCGGCGCTGCACCGGCTGCGTGCCGAGGCCGGGGCGCTGTCGGAGGACGAGCTGCCCATCTCCGGCTACGACGGCATGAGCGTGGCGCAGGTCAAGCAGCGGCTCGGTCGGCTCCGCGACGCGCGCGAGGTCCGGGCGGTGCTCGCCTACGAGGAGGCGAACGCGAACCGCAAGGGCGTCATCACCGCGGCGGAGCACCGCCTCGAGGAGCTCGCCGCCGACGCGGCCCGCTGACCGACGGAGCACTCCGACCCCCGGGAGCGGTGGGCGCCGGGCACCCGGCGCCCACCGGCGCGCCCGCCGGGAGGTGTGACACGCTGGGGGGTGACAGCGGTCACGTCGCGGTGTTCCGGGGGGAGCCATGGACGTTCGCATCGAAGCCCGCACGTCGGCACGGACGCGCGGGCGGCGCCGCGCCGCGGTGGGGGCCGCGGCGTTCCTCGCCGTGGGGTCCCTGCTGCTCGCGGCGTGCTCGGAGGAGGAGGCCGCGCCCGACGCCTCGGAGCCGTCCGCGGAGGACGGCACGAGCCGCACGATGGGGGAGGCCGAGGCGATCGAGTGGATGCTCGAGTACTCCGGGGGTCCCGGCGGCGAGGCCGAGGGCGAGCCGTACCGGATCGGCTTCGCCCACAGCGACGCCTTCTTCCCCGAGGGCGAGGCGGCGGTCGAGGTCGCGCTCGAGCTCGTGAACTCGGAGCTCGGCGGCGTCGGCGGCCGACCCCTCGAACTGGTCACCTGCGATGTCGCGACACCGCAGGACGGGGCTGCCTGCGGGGCACGCTTCGCGAACGACGAGGAGATCGACTTCGTCGTGTCCGGCCTGGTGCTGCACGGCAACGCCGACCTCTACGGCACCCTCGACGGCAAGGCCGCGGCGTTGATGTCCACGCCGCTCGACGCGAGCGACTACGTCACCCCGCACGCGGTGTCGTACACCACCGGTGCGCTCGGGGCCGGCATGGGCGGCGCGGTCTTCGTGAACGAGGACCTCCGCCCGAAGACGACCGCGCTCGTCGTCACCGACGACGTCGCCGGACGTGGCGGTGCGAGCGTGCTGACCCCGATCGCGGAGGAGGCGGGGGTCGAGGTCGCCCAGGTGTTCGTGCCGCCCACCGCGACCGCGCCGGAGATCGCGGCGGCACTGCAGGCCGCCGGGGCCGCGACCGCGGACGTCGTGTCGCTCGGCCTGTTCGAACAGGGCTGCATCGCCGCGTACGACGCGATCCGCTCCCTGTCGATCGACCCGCTCGTCGCCACGACCGGCGTGTGCGCCGGCGACGCCATGCGCGAGCACGTCCGGGCCATCGAGGGCGGAGAGGCGCCGGAGGGGTGGTACTTCGTCGGTGGGTCGCTCCTCGCCGACGAGCTGCCCGAGGGCGCTCGGGCGTACCTCGCGGTCATGGACCGCTACGGCGCGGGCGACATCGCCCACAGCGTCGCCGCGCCGCTCGTGTTCGACGTCATCGTGACCGCCGCCAAGGTCCTCAACGAGGTCGGCGTCGAGAACGCCACCTACGAGGCCATCGACGAGGCGGTGCGGGGCTTCACCGGCCCGGCGATGTTCCAGTCGGGTCCGATCGAGTGCGGGGTGCCGCCCTACGTCGCGGTCTGCGCCAGCGAGGTGGCGGTCGCCCGCTACGTGGACGGGGGCTGGGAGCTCGTGCGCAGCGAGCTCAAGGGCAACCCGGTCGACATCTCGCCGTACCTGCGACCGGGCGGCTGAGGCCGACGGCGATGCGTCGCTCCCGGGTCACGGCGGTCCGGTGGGTGCTCATCGGGGGAGGCGTCGGGCTGCTGCTGGCGGTCCTCCTCTCCGACGAGCTCCGCCCGATCTTCCTGTCCGGCGCGGGCATCGCCCAGGGTGCGCTGATCGCGGCGATCGCGCTCGGCATCGTCCTCACCTACCGGGGGTCCGGGGTCATCAACCTCGCGAACGGCGGCGTCGCCATGTACGTCGCGTACGTGTACACGGCGCTGCGCAACGACGGCGACCTGTTCCTGCCGCCGCTGCCGAACCCGCTCGCGCTCGTCGAGGGCGCGGTGCACCTGTTCCAGGCGGAGGACTCGCTGGACCTGCCGGACCTGCCGACCCACGTGTCGTTCGGGCCCAACATGCAGTTCTGGCCGGCGCTCGCAGTGGCGCTCGCCTGCGCCGTGCTGCTCGGGCTCGCGCTGCACCTGCTGGTGTTCCGCCCCCTGCGGCACGCGCCGCCGCTGGCCAAGGTCGTCGCGTCGGTCGGCGTGTTCCTCGTGCTGCAGGCGATCGTGCTTCGCCGGTTCTCCACGACGCCCCGCTCGGTCAAGGAGCTGCCCTTCGTCGGCAAGGACCAGGTCGACCTCGGGGTCACCTCGATCGCAGGGGACCAGCTGTTCGTCGCGCTCGTCGTGGTCGCCTGCGCCGCCGGGCTGTGGCTCCTGTTCCAGCGCACCCGGTTCGGCCTCGCGACCCGGGCGGCGGCCGAGGACGAGCGCGGTGCGATCACGCTCGGCTACTCGCCCGACCTGCTGGCCGGCGTCAACTGGCTCCTGTCGACCCTCGTCACGGGCCTGCTCGGCATCCTGGTGGCGTCGGTGGGCTCCACCGTGGACCCGGTCGTGATCCCGGCGCTGGTGGTGCCCGCGCTCACCGCGGCGCTCGTCGGCGGGTTCACCTCGTTCGGCTGGACGACGCTCACCGCGTTCCTCCTGGGCATGCAGTTGCCGCTCGTGCAGTACCTCGGCGTGAGCGCCGATTGGTTCCCCCGCGTGGACGGCATCGCGATCCCCGGGGTCGAGACGCTGCTGCCCCTCGCCGTGATCGTGGCCGTGCTCGCGGTGCGTGGCGACGCGCTGCCCGTCCGGGGAGCGGCGCGCCCCGGACGGCTGCCCGCGGCGCCTCCCGCGCCGCGGTGGACCACCACGTGGGCGACCCCGGTGCTCGTCGCGCTCACCGCGATCGCGGCGATGTTCGTGCTCGGGCCGTCGCTGCGGGGCGCGCTCACCAACAGCCTGATCGGGGTGATCCTCTGCCTGTCGCTGGTCGTCGCCACGGGGTTCGCCGGACAGATCTCGCTCGCGCCCATGGCCTTCGCCGGCATCGCCGCGTTCACCGTCGCCGAGCTGTCCGGGGCGAGGGGGTGGCCGTTCCCCTGGCCGATCCTCGTCGGCGTCGTGCTGGCCGCCGCGGTGGGCGCGGCGGTGGCCGTCCCGGCGTTGCGCATCCGCGGGGTGAGCCTCGCGATCGTCACCCTCGCGTTCGGCCTGGCGATGGACCGGTTCGTGTTCGACAACCCGATCGTGAACGGCGGCATCGACGGCGCGCCGGTCGTCCGGCCCGAGCTCATCGACCCGACCCGCTCGGAGGTCCGCCGGATCGGCCCGTTCACGATCGGCGACGGCCTCCAGCCCAACCCGCTGACGGCGGTCGCCGTCCTGCTGGTGGCGGCGGCCCTGTGCGTCCTGGTCGCGAACCTCCGCCGATCGACCCTGGGCCGGCACATGCTCGCGGTGCGCGCGAACGAGTCGTCCGCCGCCGCCGCAGGCGTCGACGTGGCCCGCACCAAGGTGCTCGCGTTCGCGCTGTCCGCCGCGATCGCCGGCCTCGGCGGCGCGGTGGTCGCGTACCGGCAGGGGCGCGCCACCCAGGACGTGTTCACCTACGAGCAGTCCCTGGTCCTGTTCGCCTTCGCGTACCTCGGGGGCATCACCAGGGTGTCGGGCGCGGTCGTCGGCGGCCTGCTGGTGTCCGGAGGCCTCGCGTTCACCCTCGGCGAGGAGCTCCTCGGCGTGCCCGGCGGGTCGACGCTGCTGCTCGGCGGAGCCGGCCTCGTGGTCACGGCGATCCTGTACCCGGACGGCATCGCGGGAGCCGTCGCGGCGAGGGCCACGGCGCTCGTGCCCGGCAGGGGGCCGGCCGGGTCGCCGGGGGTGGAGCGACCGAGCCCGGCGGGTGACGCCGCGGTGGCGGCCGGGAGCCTCAAGTGACCCCGCTGCTGCGCACCGAGGGCCTCGAGGTCACCTACGGTGCGGTGCGCGCCCTCGACGGCGTGGACCTGGAGGTGCCCGAAGCGTGCCTGCTCGGGCTGATCGGACCCAACGGGGCCGGCAAGACGACCTTCATCGACGCGCTGAGCGGCTTCGCGCCGGCCCGTGGTCGGGTCACCTTCCGGGGTCGCGAGATCACCGCGCTCGGACCCCAGCACCGCGCGCGCCTCGGGCTCGGGCGCACCTGGCAGGCGGTCGAGCTCTTCGACGACCTCACCGTCCGCGAGAACCTCCAGGTCGCCGCCGAGCGACCCACGGTGCGCGGCGTGCTCGCCGACCTGCTCCGCCCGCACCGTGCACGGGACCGATACGAGGTGGACGCCGCGCTCGACGCGGTCGGCATCTCCGACCTCGCAGGGCGGAGCCCAGCCGAGCTGAGCCACGGCGAGCGCAAGCTGGTGGGCGTCGCCCGCGCGCTCGCCGCGGGGCCCGCCCTGCTGTGCCTCGACGAGCCGGCCGCCGGGCTCGACAGCGCGGAGTCGAGGCGGCTGGGCGCGCAGCTGCGGCGCATCGTCGACGGCGGGACCTCGATCCTCCTGGTCGACCACGACATGGGCCTGGTGCTGGACGTGTGCGACCGGGTCGTGGTGCTCGACGAGGGCGCGGTCATCGCGGACGGCTCGCCGTCGGAGGTGCAGCGCTCGCCCGAGGTCCTGCAGGCGTACCTCGGCGTCGGGGGAGGGGTGTCGGATCCCGGTGGGGAGGGCCCGTGAGCCGCCTGCTCGAGGTGCGGGGGCTGCGCGCCGGCCACGGTGGGGTCCCGGTCGTGCGCGACCTCGACCTGGCGGTGGAGGAGGGCGAGGTCGTCGCGCTGCTCGGCCCGAACGGTGCCGGCAAGACGACCACGTTGCTGACCGTGGCCGGGCTGCTCCCTCCGCTGGGCGGCGAGCTGCGCGTGCTCGGCGGTCCCGTCCCCGTGGCGCGGCCGCACGTGCTCGCCCGGCGGGGCCTCGCACACGTGCTCGAGGACCGGGCGCTGTTCTCGCAGCTCACGGTCGGGGAGAACCTTCGCCTCGGCGCACACGACGGCGACGGCGTCGCCCGCGCGCTGGAGTGGTTCCCCGCGCTCGAGCCGCACCTGGACCGGAAGGCCGGCGTGCTCTCCGGTGGCCAGCAGCAGATGCTGGCGCTCGCCCGGTCGCTCGCCTCCGACCCCCGGCTGCTGATGGTGGACGAGATGAGCCTCGGCCTCGCGCCGATCGTCGTCGGCGAGCTGCTGTCGGTGGTCCGCCGGATCGCCGACGGCGCGGGCTGCGGCGTGCTGCTGGTCGAGCAGCACGTGCACCTCGCGCTCGACGTCGCCGACCGCGCGATGGTGCTGTCCCACGGCGACCTCGTGCTGGAAGGGCCCGCTGACGTGCTCGCGGAGGACCGCTCGCTGCTCGAGTCGAGCTACCTCGGCGCCGCCACCCTGAGCTGAGCGCGTGGGCGGTCGCCCCCGTGAGGGGGCGTCCTCAGCGCGGCCGACGGCGTCCCGCCCCGTCAGGCGGGGCGCCGTCGAGCC
>CBFGTJ010000075.1:0-14174 GCA_965651815.1 uncultured Microthrixaceae bacterium
GGTGATGTAGAGGTAGCCGTCCTCGTCGAGGTGGCCGACGTCCCCGGTGTGCAACCAGCCGTCGACGATCGTCTCGGCGGTCGCCTCGGGCTTGTTCCAGTAGCCGGGCATGATGATCGGGCCGCGCAGCAGGACCTCGCCGGTCTCGCCGGGGCCGAGGTGGCGCCCGTCGGGCGCGGCGATCGCCACGTCGACCGTCGGCATCGGCAGGCCCACGGAGTCGGGGCGCTCCAGCGAGTCCGGGCCGGTGAGCACGGTCGCCACCGACGACGACTCGGTGAGCCCGTACGCGTTGGTGGTCGTGCGGACGTTCGGGAAGGTCTCCCGGATGCGGCGCTGCATCTCGTCCGCGGACGGGGAGCCGCCGAAGCTCACGCTCTGCACGGTCGAGGTGTCGAACTCGTGGCGGTTCGGCAGCTCGCACGCCCGCCAGATCATCGTGGGCACCGCGCTCCACAGGGTGACGCCCTCGGCCTCGATCGCCGCGAGCGCCGCCTCGGGGTCGAAGCGGCCCTCGAGCATCACCAGCTTCAGGCCGCCCATCATCCCGACCACCAGCGTCGAGTGACATCCGGCGACGTGGAACAGGGGCGAGGTGAACAGCGACACGTGCTGCCCGCCCGGCGGTGGGGGAGCGCCGTCACCCGACTCCTCCGCGAGCGCCGCCTGGTACGCGCTGGTCGCGGCGAGCACGTAGACGGTGTTCTGCAGGTTGGCGACCATCGAGCGGTGGGTGCTGATCGCGCCCTTGGGGCGCCCCGTGGTGCCCGAGGTGTAGAAGATCACCGCTGCGTCGGCCTCATCGATCGGCACGTCGGGGAACTCGTCGGTCGGCTCCGCCACCAGCTCCGAGAACGGGTGCAGCTTGGCGCTGGGCGTGCCGCCGGCGGCGACCTCCTCGGGCAGCGCGTCGATGAGGTACACCCGCTCGAGGGTGTCGATGCCGTCGACCTCCGCGGCGATGCGCTCGAAGCGCTTGCGGTCGGCCACGAGCACCTTCGCCCCCGAGTCCTCCAGGCCGTAGAGGATCTCGTCGGTGTTCCACCAGCCGTTCAGGCCGACGAGCACCGCGCCGAGGTCGACCGTGGCCCAGAACGACGTGCACCACTCGGGGCAGTTCTGGGCGAGCACGGCCACCCGGTCGCCGTGGCCGACCCCCGCAGCCGTCAGGGCGTTGCTCGCCGAGTTCACCCCCGCGAGGAACTCGCGGAAGGTGATCCGCCGCTTCCCGTAGACGATGAACTCCTTGTCGCCGTGGGCGGCGGAGAACTGCGCGACGACCCGCAGGTTCGGGAAGCGGTCCTTGTAGACCTTCATCGGGACGCCGTCGACGACCTCCTCGACGACCTCGAACTGCCCGCCGGGACCCGTCAGCTGCCGACGGATCTCGTCCATGGTGACCATGTGCTTGCCCCCCTGCCGTGCTCTCCGCCCCGGCCCCCCGAGGCGTTGCGGCAGGGGAGATTCTTCCACCTCCCGCGCCGACGGCGCGGCCCGGTCAGCGGCGCGGCGGTGTCAGCCCAGCTCGGAGATCACGTGGTCGACGCACTGGGTGAGCTTCGCGACGTCCGCCGGGTCGATGGCCGGGAACAGCGCGACGCGCAGCTGGTTGCGCCCCAGCTTCCGGTACGGCTCCACGTCGACGATGCCGTTTTCGCGCAGCACCGCCGCGACGGTCAGCGCGTCCACCGAGTCGGCGAAGTCGATGGTCGCGACGACGTGGGACCGCATCGCGGGGTCCTTCACGAACGGCGTCGCGACCTCGTGGCGCTCGGCCCAGCTGTAGATCGTCTCGGCGGAGCGGTCGCAGCGGCCGGCCGCGAACTCGAGCCCGCCGTTCTCCAGGATCCAGGCGACCTGTTCGGTGGCGAGGAACAGCGTGGCGAGGGCCGGGGTGTTGTAGGTCTGGTCCTTGCGCGAGTTCTCCAGCGCGATCGCGAGGTCCAGGGAGGCGGGCACCCACCGGTCGCCCGCGGCGATCCGCTCGATCCGCTCGATCGCACGCGGCGAGCAGGCCGCCAGCCACAGGCCGCCGTCGGAGGCCAGGCACTTCTGCGGCGCGAAGTAGTACACGTCGACCTGCGAGGGGTCGAAGCGCAGGCCCCCGGCGGCGGAGGTCGCGTCGACCAGCACGAGCGCGTCGTCGTCCGCGCCCTCGGGGCGCTGCAGGGGCATCGCCACGCCGGTGGAGGTCTCGTTGTGGGTGAGGCAGTAGGCGTCGATGCCCGCGGCGGCCTCCGGCAGCGGGTGGGTGCCCGGCTCGGAGCTGATCACCTGCGGTTCGTCGAGGTGCGGCGCGGCCGCGGCCGCCTTCGCGAACTTGGAGGAGAACTCACCGAAGCTGAGGTGCTGGCTGCGCCGGTCGATGAGGCAGAACGTGGCGGCGTCCCAGAACGTGGTCGTGCCGCCGTTGCCGAGCAGCACCTCGTAGCCGTCGGGCAGCGAGAACAGCTCGGCGATGCCGTTGCGCAGCTCGCCGACCTTGAGGCGCACGGGCGCCTGGCGGTGGCTGGTGCCGAGGTAGTGGGAGGCCGAGCCGGCGAGCATCTCGACGGCGTCCGGGCGGACCTTCGACGGGCCGCAGCCGAACCGGCCGTCCGCCGGGAGGAGGTCGTCGGGGATGGCGATGTCTGGCGTGCTCACGGCACCAAGTCTGGCGGTCGTGGGATGCACTGGCGAACCCGTTCGGGAGGTGTCACGGCGCGGCAGTAGCGTCGGGGCCATGGACACCTCCCGCAGCGACGAGCGCGTCGCGTCCCGGATCGCCCAGCGGGTCGCGGCGATCACGCCGTCGGCCACCCTCGCGGTCGACGCGAAGGCGAAGGCGCTCAAGGCCGCCGGCGAGCCGGTCATCGGCTTCGGCGCCGGCGAGCCCGACTTCCCGACGCCCGACTACATCGTCGAGGCGGCCGCGGCGGCCTGCAGCGACCCGCGCAACCACCGGTACACCCCCGGTGCCGGCCAGCCCGAGCTGCGCGCCGCGATCGCCGAGAAGACCCGCCGCGACTCCGGTGTCACGGTCGCGCCCGAGCAGGTGCTCGTCACCAACGGCGGCAAGCACGCGGTGTACACGGCGTTCACCGTGCTGCTCGACCCCGGCGACGAGGTGCTCCTGCCCGCGCCGTACTGGACGACCTACCCCGAGCCGATCACCCTGGCGGGCGCCGTGCCGGTGGTGCTGCCCACCGACGCCGCCTCCGGGTTCCGGGTCACCGTCGAGCAGCTCGAGGCCGCCCGCACCCCCCGCACCAAGGTGCTGGTGTTCGTGTCGCCCTCCAACCCGACCGGGGCCGTCTACCCGCGCGAGGAGGTCGAGGCGATCGGGCGGTGGGCGCTCGAGCACGGCATCGTCGTGGTGACCGACGAGATCTACGAGCACCTCGTGTACGGCGACGCCGAGCACCACAGCATCGCCGCGGTCGTGCCCGAGCTGGCCGACAGCTGCGTCATCCTCAACGGCGTCGCCAAGACCTACGCGATGACCGGGTGGCGCGTCGGGTGGCTCATCGGCCCGACCGACATCGTGCAGGGCGCGGCCAACCTGCAGAGCCACATGACCTCCAACGTGTGCAACGTCGCGCAGGCGGCCGCGCTCGCCGCGGTGAGCGGCGACCTGTCGGCCGTGGAGGAGATGCGCGCCGTGTTCGACCGGCGCCGCCGCACCATGCACCGGATGCTGTCGGAGATCCCCGGCGTCACCTGCCTCGAGCCGCAGGGCGCCTTCTACGCGTACCCCGACCTCTCGGGGCTGCTGGGCGTCGAGCTGGCCGGGCGCCGCGCCTCGACCACGGTCGAGCTGGCCGACCTGGTGCTCGAGGAGGCCAAGGTCGCCTTCGTCCCCGGCGAGGCGTTCGGCTCGCCCGGCTACGGCAGGTTCTCGTTCGCGCTCGGCGACGACGACCTCGAGGAGGGCCTCGCCCGCCTCGCGCGACTGGTCGCCGGCGGCTCGTGACCGCGCCCCGCACGGCGCCCTACGGCGCGTGGCGCTCGCCCCTCGGCCCCGAGGAGGCGGCCGCGGGCGCGACGCGGTTCTCCGCGCTGTGCCTGAGCGAGTGCCCCGACGGGGTGCGGGTCTGGTGGACCGAGACCGTGGAGCACGGCCGCATGGGCATCATGTGCGCCGCCCCCGGCTCGGCACCCGTGCAGGTCCACCCCGACGGCGCCTGGGCGCGCAGCCGCGTGAACGAGTACGGCGGCGGGGCGATGTGGGTCGAGGGCGAGCAGCCGTTCTGGGTGGACGAGGACACCCAGCGCATCCGCCGGGCACCGGCGGTGCCCGGCGCGCTGGCCTGGGAGCCCCACGGCGCGATCACCGCCCGGCCGCCCGAGCCGCGCGCGTGGCGGTTCGCGGCGGGGGTCCTCACCCCCGACGGCTCCTGGGTGCTCTGCGAGCGCGTGGTGCACACCGACGACGCCGGCCGACCGCTGCCCGAACCGGTCAACGACCTGGTGGCGATCCCGACCGCGGTCGAGGCGCCGCCCGCCCAGCACGTGCTCGTCGGGCCGTCCACCGCCGGCGGGGGCGACTTCGTCGCCGCGCCCACCCTCTCACCGGACGGGCAGGTGCTCGCCTGGCTCCGCTGGGACCACCCCGACATGCCGTGGGACGCGGCCGAGCTGTGGGCGGGCGCGCTCCGCGTCGTCGACGGCGTGCCGGTGGTGACCGACGCCCGGCGCGTCGCGGGCGGTGCGGCCGGGGCCGCGGCGCACGGCCTCGACCGCCCGGTCTCGGCGTGCCTTCCCGAGTGGTCCCCGGACGGGCACCTGTGGTGGTGCGACGACGCGCAGGACTGGTGGCACCTCCGCCGGGCCCCGGAGCCCGGGCTGCCCGACGAGGCGGCGGGTGACACCACCCCGCTCGTGTGCCCCGAGGGCGCCGGCGAGCGCGGCGAGGAGGTGGGGGAGCCGCGCTGGGTCTCCGGCGGCCACCGTTACGGGTTCACCGACGACGGCCGGGTGGTGTTCGTCGCCAGCTCCGACGGGCTGGACTCGATCTGGGTGCTCGACCCGCGGTCGGGGCAGCGCACGCCGCTGCCCGGCCCCCGGCCGACCTACGTCGAGCAGCTGCGGGTGCTGGGCTCGACCGTGGCCTACATCGGCGGCACCCCGACCACGCCCACCTCCGTGTGGCGCGTCGAGCTCGACGACGGCACCGCGAGCGACCTGCGCGACGCGCGGGCGCCGCTGCCACCCGAGTGGATCTCCCAGCCGGAGCCGCTGACCTTCCCCACCGGCGAGGGGGAGGTGGCGCACGCGCTGCTCTACCCGCCCGCCAGCGGCGACCACGTCGGCCCCGAGGGGGCGCTGCCGCCGCTGGTCGTGCGGATCCACGGCGGACCCACCGCCGCCGCCCGCCCCGAGCTGTCGACGAGCGTCCAGTTCTGGACCACCCGTGGGTTCGCCGTGGCGGACGTGAACTACCGGGGGTCCACCGGGTTCGGTCGCCGCTACCGGGACCTGCTGCGTGGCGCGTGGGGCGACGCGGACGTCGAGGACTGCCTCGCGCTCACCCGGCACCTCGCGGCGACCGGCCGGGTGGACGGCGAACGGTGCGTGATCCGGGGCGGCTCCGCGGGCGGCTTCACCGCGCTGGCGGCCCTGTGCTTCCAGGCCGAGCGGGGCCACGAGGGCGCGTTCGCCGCGGCCTGCAGCCTCTACGGGGTCACTGACCTGGCCGCGATGGCCGCGGACACGCACAAGTTCGAGTCCCGCTACATCGACGGCCTCGTCGGCCCCCTCCCCGAGGCCGAGGCGACGTACCGCGCCCGCTCACCGCTGCACCACGCCGAGCGGATCGACCGCCCGGTGCTGCTGCTGCAGGGCGGCGACGACCGGATCGTCCCGCCCTCCCAGGCCGAGGTGCTCGTCGAGGCGCTCCGCCGCAACGGCGTGCCGCACGCGTACGTGCTGTTCCCCAACGAGGGCCACGGGTTCGCCGCCGCGTCCACGGTCGTGCGCGCCCTGCAGTGCGAGCTCGCCTTCTACGGGCAGGTGCTCGGGTTCGAGCCGGCTGACCGGCTCCCTCCCCTCGACCTCCGGCGATCCTGAACCGGGCCGGTACCGGCTGGCTGGTCGCTCGGCCGAGCGGGCAGGATGGGCCGATGCGAGTCCTGGTCACCGAGAAGATCGCCGAGCGAGGCCTCGAACGCCTGCGCGACGCCGGTCACGACGTCGACGTGCGCGAGGGGCTCTCCCCGGAGGAGCTGCTCGACGCCGTCGTCGGCGCCCACGCGCTGATCATCCGCTCGGCGACGAAGGTGACCGCCGAGGTCCTCGCCGCGGGCAGGGACCTCGTCGTCGTCGGGCGCGCCGGCATCGGGCTCGACAACGTCGACGTGGCCGCCGCGACCGAGCGCGGCGTGATGGTCGTCAACGCGCCGCAGTCGAACACGCTCTCCGCCGCGGAGCACACCATGGCGCTGCTCCTCGCCCAGGCCCGCAACGTCCCCCAGGCGCACGCGGCGCTCATCGCCGGGCGCTGGGAGCGGTCCCGCTGGGAGGGCGTCGAGCTGTCCGACAAGACGCTCGGCATCATCGGTCTGGGGCGGATCGGCAAGCTGGTCGCCCAGCGGGCGCTCGCGTTCGGCATGCGGCTGATCGCGTACGACCCGTTCGTGTCCGCCGAGCGCGCCCGCCAGCTCAGCGTCGAGCTCGTCACGCTCGAGGAGCTGATGGCCCGGGCCGACTTCGTCACCCTCCACCTCGCGAAGACCCCCGAGACGGTCGGGCTGATCGGGCGGGAGCTGCTGTCCAAGGCCAAGCCGTCGCTGCGCCTGGTGAACGTCGCCCGTGGCGGCATCGTCGACGAGGACGCGCTCGCCGAGGCGCTGCGCGACGGCACGATCGCCGGCGCCGCCCTCGACGTCTTCGCCGAGGAGCCCACGACCGAGTCCCCGCTGTTCGAGCTCGACAACGTGGTGGTCACCCCCCACCTGGGGGCCTCGACCGCCGAGGCGCAGGACAAGGCGGGCGCCACGATCGCGGAGATGGTCGGCCTCGCGCTCGCCGGCGACTTCGTGCCCTACGCGGTGAACGTGTCGGCCGCCGAGGCCTCCGAGACGGTGCGGCCCTACCTGCCGCTGGCGGAGCGGCTCGGCCGGATCTTCGCCGGCCTCGCGAAGGAGGTCAGCGGGGCCATCGAGATCGAGTACCAGGGCCACATCGCCGAGTACGACACCCGGATCCTGACCCTGTCGGTGCTCAAGGGCTTCTTCTCGGTGGTGACGGGGGAGCCGGTCAGCTACGTCAACGCCCCGCAGGTCGCCGAGGAGCAGGGCATCGAGGTGCGCCCCACCTCCACCACGACCGCACGGGACTTCGTGAACCTCATCACGATCCGGGCGGGCGACCACAGCATCGCCGGCACGCTCGTCGGCTTGAAGGGCGTGCCGTCGATCGTGATGATCGACGACCACACCGTGGACGTGCCGCCGGCGGAGCACCTGCTGGTGGTCCGCAACGCCGACCAGCCGGGCATGATCGGCAAGGTCGGCACCCTCGTCGGCGAGGCCGGGGTCAACATCGCGGACATGGCCGTCGGCTCCTCGCCCGAGGGCGAGAAGGCGCTGATGGTGCTCGCCACCGACCGGGCGGTGCCGGACGAGGTCGTCCAGCAGCTCCGCCGCACCGACGGGGTCGTCTCGGTCGCCGCGGTCAGCGGCTGAGGGTACAGTCCCGCCCCGTGGCGGGGTGGGGACGAGGACACCGTGGGGCGGCCCGGCGCGGGCGACGCGTGCTGCCGGTCGCGTTGGTGCTCGCGGGCGCGCTCGTCGCGGCGGCGTGCCGGCCGGTCGTGCTGCCACCGGGCGTGCCCTCCTCCGGCGGCGGCCCCGCGCTGCCTCCCGGCACGCTCACCCCAGGTTCGGAGCGGGTCGCCTACTCGATCCTCGCCCCCGGCAACGGCGGCCTCGACGGCCCGACCCGGCGCGACCTGGACGACCAGCGCGGGATGTACGACCGCCTCGACGACCCCGTCGCGGACGGCACGCTCACCGACGCGGACCTCGCCCGCTACTTCAAGCCCCAGCCGCTCGGCGCGGACGGTGCGCCCGCCGACCGCGTCGAGGACCTGTCCGGGCTCGGGCACCGGGTGACCATCCGCTGGGACGAGTGGTCGGTGCCCCACGTGCGCGGCGAGACCGCGGAGGACGTCGCGTTCGGCGCCGGGTTCGCCGTGGCCGAGGCGCGCTTCGTGGTGCTCGAGCTGGCCCGGCTGCTCGGCCGCAGCGGGCTGCTCGAGGTGGTCGGCAGCCCGTCGGACCTGGTGGGGGTGATCGGCAAGCTCGGTGAGCTGCCCCGCATCTCCTACACCGAGGAGGAGCTCGCCGCGCAGATCGACCTGGCCATCGAGCAGGCGGAGTCGCCCGAGGAGGCCGCCGAGATCCTCGCCGCGGTCGACGCCTACCTCGCCGGCATCAACGCCTGGATGGAGCGCGCGATCGAGTGGCCGCCGATCCTCGAGGAGTGGGGCGTGCACCGCCCACGACCCTGGACCCGCACCGACCTGGTGGCCGCCGGCATCGCCGTCAACGACATCTTCGGCTACGCGGGCGGCGACGAGGTGGGCAACGCCGCGGCGCTCGCCGCGCTCGTGGCCGAGCTCGGCCCGGAGCTGGGCGCGGCCACCTTCGAGGACCTGCGCGCCGTGGACGACCCCGATGCCACGACCACCTCGCGCCAACGGGTGCCGGTGCCCGAACGTGGGCCGGTCGACGACGCGGCGGTCGCGCTGCCCGACCCGCCGACGGTGGAGATGGTCGACGGGTACGCACCGTCGGGTCCGCCGTCGGCCAGCAACTACGTCGCGGTGGCGGGGTCGCGCACCGCGACCGGTGAGCCGATCCTCGTCGGCGGACCGCAGACGGGCTACTTCGCACCGGAGCTGCTCATGGAGATGGAGCTCCAGGGCGGTGGCTACCAGGCGAGCGGCGTCACCTTCCCCGGGCTGGGGCCCTGGATCCTCATCGGGCGGGCTGCCGACTACGCGTGGAGCGTCACCGCCGGCGGGTCCGACCAGGTCGACCAGCGCATCGAGCGGCTCTGCGAACCGTCGGGCGCCGCGCCGACGATCGACTCGAACCACTACCTCTTCGGGGGCGAGTGCCGTCCGATGACCCGCCCGCCGGGCGATCCCCTCGCGATGTGGCGGACCGTGCACGGGCCCGTCAGCGGGCGAGCCACCGTCGACGGCGCGCCGGTCGCGATCGCCCAGCAGCGCGCCTCGCGGGGCATGGAGGCGATGGCCTCGGTGGCCTTCTGGCGGCTGAACCGGGGCGAGGTCGACGGGGCGGAGGGCTTCGCGCCGGTGATGGCGCAGGTGCCGATGAGCTTCAACTGGCTGTACGTCGACGCGCACGACGTCGCGTACTTCCACTCGGGACGGTTCCCGATCCGCGCGGAGGGCGTGCACCCCGACCTGCCGAGCTGGGGGACGGGGGAGTGGGAGTGGCAGGGGTTCCTCGACCCCTCCCAGCACCCGCAGGAGGTGAACCCCGTCGAGGGGTGGGTGACCTCGTGGAACAACAAGCCGGCGCCCGGCTGGACCAGCGCGGACGACACGTGGGGCGTCGGCGCGGCGCAGCGGGTCGACCTGCTCGACGACCAGCTCGAGGGCCTGAGCGGCGCGACCCCCGCGGACGTCGTGGCGGTCGCGCAGCGGGCGGCGACGCGGGACCTCAGGGTCACCCACGTGCTGTCCGAGGTGCTCCGGGTGCTCGAGGGCCGGCCTGCGCCGACCGCCGAGCTGGAGGACCTGCGGCGCCGGCTGTCGGCCTACGTCGCGGCCGGCGGGCACCGCAGGGACCGCAACCGCGACGGCTTCTACGACGAGCCGATGGCCGCGGTGGTCGACAACGCGTGGAAGCCGCTGGTGGAGGCCGTGTTCGGCGAGGTGCTCGGCGGGTACCTCGCCTCCCCGGACCGCCGTCCCGAGGGCCTCGACGACCCGCCGTCGTCGTACGGCAGCGCGTTCGACGCCTCCGCGTGGTACTCGCTCGTGGTCCGCGAGCTGCGCCGGGTCTTCGACGGTGCCCCGCGGCCCGACGGCGTGCCCGCGATGTGCGGTGGGGGCAGCCCGGACCGCTGCGCCGACGCGCTGTGGGCGGCGCTGCGCCGCGGCCGCTGGCTGACCGCCCAGCAGCAGCCGTTCGCCGGCGACCCGGACCGGTGGGTGCGTCCCACCTTCGGGGAGCTGATCCGGTTCATCCCGTTCGTGACCAACACGGCCACGATGCGCTGGACGAACCGGCCGACCTGGCAGCAGGTCATCCAGTTCCGCGCCGGGTGACCTCCCGGGCGGTGACGACCTCGGCCGCCCACGGCAGCTCGAGCACGTTGCCGTGCCGGAACCCGGCGAGCGACGCCTCGAGCGACGCGCGCACGGCAAGCAGCTCCCCTGCGTCCAGCGTGTCGACCAGCGCGGCGATGGGGCCGGCGACCGAGGTGTTGAAGGTCCAGTAGTCGTCGAGGTCGTCGTAGGTCTCGGTGCCGGTGACCTCGTCGGTGGCGACGTCGGTGAAGCCGCCGGCCTCGAGCAGGTCGCGGTTCGCCTCCGCGGTGGCGAGGGAGAACACGCCGCCGGGTGCGAACGGGTCGCCCGGCAGCTCGTGGCCGTGCTCCACCAGCGCGGCGGCGACCCGGAACAGCCACGGGTTGCGGTCCGGTGGCCCCCACGTCGCGTAGGCGAACGCCCCACCGGGGCGCAGCACCCGGCGGACCTCCGACACGGCGCGCGCCGGCTCGGGCAACAGCATCATCCCGAACCGCGACAGCACGCCGTCGACGCGGTCGTCGGGCAGGTCGATCGCCTGCGCGTCGAGCACCCGGTACTCGACGTTGTCGAGGCCGAGCGCCTCGCCGCCGCGGCGTGCGGCGTCGACCATCGCCGGGACGAAGTCGCTGGAGATGAGCAGCCCGTCGGGCCCGAGGCGTGCGGCGGCGAGGAACCCCGTCTCGCCGGGGCCGGCGGTGAGCTCGAGCAACGTCGCCCCGGGCCGGGCGCCGACCTGCTCGACGAGCCGTTCGGAGACGGGCCGGACGAGCTCGAACAGGCGCCGCCGGTTCGACTCCCACGCCGCCGACACCGCGCTCCACTGGTGCCGGGACCGTTCGGTCGGGTCGGATCCGTCCATCTCGACCACCTCCCCGTCCCCCGCAGCTTCGCGCTAGAAGCCGATGTGGTCGATCGCTCCCGGCGCATCCGCCGGGGTCCGGCCGAGCCCGAGGCGCGACAGGGTCCAGAGGTCGCCGTCCACGACGAAGGCCCGAAGGGGCGTCACCCCGACCGCGTCGCCGTGGCGGAGCTCGGCCACCCGCTCCAGCCGCCGGCCCGACACCCGCAGGACGAGCGCGGGTCCGGATCCGCCGCCCAGGTCTACCGGCACGACGGCCTGGTCCCTCCCGGCATCCCACAGGAACGCCCGGTGGTCGTCGCCGACGGGCGAGCTCGCCCCGGGGAGCACGAGCTGGTCGAGCTCGGCCATCGCGGCCGGGTCGCGGACGTCGAACAGCGACACCTTCAGGCCGGTGGTCATCCCGGTGCGGGGGTCGGCGTCGCGGCCGACGCCGAGCAGCAGGCCGTCGCCGACGGGGTGCAGGTACTGCGAGAAGCCGGGGATCTTCAGCTCGCCGAGCAGGCGGGGGTTGCGGGCGTCGCTGAGGTCGAGCGCGTACAGGGGGTCGGTCGTGCGGAACGTGACCACGTAGCCGAGGTCGCCGACGAACCGCACCGACTTCACCTCCTCGCCGGGGCCCAGGCCGTCGAGGTGCCCGATCGCGTCCAGCGTGTCGCCCTCGGTGTCGAGCACCGTGAGCCGTCCCGACATGCCGGTCGGGCCGCCGTCCACGGTCGTCACGACCCGGAGCGCACCCTCGCGCTCCGACAGCGAGAACTGGTTCAGCAGCCGTCCCGGAGCCACGCCCGACCCGGTGTGGGTCGCGGGGCCGTCCCCGCTGGTGTCGAAGCGGTGGACCTCGGTCCTCGGGCCCTGCCCGTCCCAGCGGGTCGCGGCGACGTAGAGCGCCCCGGTCGAGGCGTACACGGTGTCGGCCGCGCCCTGGATGGTGACCGGGTGCAGCTCCTCGAGGTCGTCGCCCACGGTGAGCGTGGTGATCGTGGCCAGCGGTGGCGACGGTGCGAACGACCCGGCGTCGGGGTCGCCGGCGGCGAGCAGCAGCACGTCGCTGCAGCCGCCGAGTCGCTCGACCCGACCGTCGAGGAGGATCCTCGGCAGGAGCTCCTCGCCGTCGACCGAGGCCGCCACCTCCCGTGCGGTGGCGGGGTCCGGGGCGGCGAGGACGTCGGTCGCGACCTGCGGCTCACCGCGCACGACCAGTCGCACGGTCGTCCCGACCATCCGGGCGGCGACGTGGCTCCCCTCCACCGAGGCGGTCGCCGTGACCGTGGGTGTGGTCGGGTCGGCGAGCGAGACGATCGTGATCGTGGTGCCGGTCGGGAACGGCAGCGGCTCCGGCATGGGTGCCGGCTCGGTGCCGGGCCCGGGCAGCGGTGCCGGGACGGTGCGCTGGACCGTCGCGTGGGCCGAACCGATGACGACCGCGTCGTCGCCGCGCAGGAACAGCTCGGCCGCGGCGTGGTCGCCGAGGTCCAGGGTGCCGTCGACCTCGGGTGACCCGTCGAGCTCGACGACCCTCAGGACGCCGTCGGTGATGGTCACGATGCGGCGGCCGTCGGTCTTGACGATGTCGGCTTCGTCGACGTCAGCCTCCTGGGTGTTGGTGCCGATCACCTCGGTGCCGGCGGCCTCCCGCTCGACGCTGCCCGCCCGCTCATCGCCCGGCGGTACGTCCGCCGCCCCGTCACCGGCGCCGGCCATGTCCCAGCCGGCCACGGCCTCGCCGGGCACGTCCTCGTCGAAGGTGCGCACCGCGTCGTCCCGGGCCGACCACATCCGGGCGGCCGCGGCCTCGAGGGCGGAGCGCGCCGCGCCGGCGACGTCGTCGCAGTCCTCCGCGGCGCGGAGCGACTCGACGGCGGCCGGCGGCTCCACGGGGAACACCGGCGCGGCATCCCAGTCGGCGGTGCAGCCCGCCGCAGCCAGGGCGACGACCGCGGCAGCGGCCGCCTGCTGCAGCCGACGACCTGGTCGGGGTCCGCCCGCCCACCGCTGGTGACCCGACCGATCACGTCCTCGCCCGTGTCCGACCATTGCTCGGCCTCCACCTCGACCGGACCCTCGGCTGGTCCGTGCTGCAGGTGTGACGAGCGCGAGCGTCCGCCGGTTCCCGGCCCGCTTCGGGCCCCGACCCACGGGTTCGCCTTCGCTCGGCCGGCTGGTCCGGGACGGTGCCGTCGCGGAGCTCCCCGGGAGCGACGACGGGCAGAAGCGGTACGAGACGGGTGGTTCTCCGTTCGGTCGACGTGCAGGTGCGGCGGGGCGAGCTGGTGGCTCAACCTCGTGATCGCCCGGCCACGGAGGTGGGACCCCCGGCCGACCGGCTGAGCCTTCCATGGCGAACGCCTGTTCGATAGCGTGTGTGGCATGGAGCTGGTGCAGGGGTCGCTGTTCGGGGCCGGCGAGCTCGCCGTGCGTCCCGAGGTGCCCGTGCACCGCACCTGGCTGGATCCGGACTGCTGGGTCGACGTGGCCCACGGGTGGCTCGGCGGCCAGCTCGAGCTGTACGAGCAGCTCGCCGCGGCGCCGATCTGGCACCGCGGGCGGCGCCCCATGTACGGGCGGGAGGTGGACGAGCCGCGGCTGACCGCCGGCCTGCGCGTCGGCGCCCCCGGCACCCCGGCGATCGTGTCCGAGATGTGCCGCCACCTCGAGGCGCGCTACGGGGTGTCGATGCGGGGGCTGTGGCTCAACTGGTACCGCGGCGGCGACGAGGCGGTCGCCTGGCACTCCGACCGGATCGGCCGGGTGGTGAAGGACCCGCCGGTCGCGATCGTCTCGCTGGGCAGCGCCCGCCGCTTCCTGCTGCGCCCGAAGGGCGGCGGCCCCAGCCGGGTGTTCACCCCCGCCGGCGGTGACCTGCTCGTCATGGGCGGCGCGTGCCAGCACCGCTGGGAGCACAGCGTGCCGCGCGCCAAGCAGGGCGGACCCCGCATCAGCGTGACGTTCCGCCCGCCGGTGAGCCGTCCCGAGCAGCGGGAGGACTGGGCGCCCGGGCGGCGCGCCCTACCCGCCTCCTGACCCCGTTCCCCTCCTGACCAC
>CBFGTJ010000076.1:0-13980 GCA_965651815.1 uncultured Microthrixaceae bacterium
TCGCGCCAGTAGCCGCGCCGGACCCCGGCCGGATCACCCCGGGCCGGCTCAGTGCTGGGTCGGCTCAGTGCACCCGGCCCGGGTGCGACGGGCCGGTCTCGACCCGCACCTGCGCCGGGTCGTCCACCCCGAGCGCGCACAGCGTCGCGGCCGTCAGCTCGGCCGCGTCCTGCACGTCGACCGGCTCCCCGGTCGACGGGTCGCCCCACTCCATCCAGTGGTTCACCCCACCCGGCCCGCTGTCGGGGTCACCCGTCGGCGGGTGCCAGCCGACGTCGAGGATCGCGGCCTCCTCGGCCGGTGTCAGCGGCCGGTCCGGCACGTGCACCGACCCGACGACCTCGCCGCGCAGCCACGACCCGTCGTGGGTCGCGAACTGCACGTACCGCGCGTCCTCGCCCAGCTCGAGCAGCAGGTAGGTGTGCCCCTCCTCGAGCATCCGCCGCAGCCAGCCCCCGACCTGGATCGTCACACCCGCCCGGCTGGTCGTCCCGAGCACGGGGCGCTCCTCGGCGAGCCGGCGCCCACCGGGGGTGAGCTCGTGGAGCGTGCCGTCCGGCGCCCGCCCGTACGCCACCACGAGCAGCACGGTCCCCGGGTGCTCCCGGGCCAGCTCGGGCACCGCCTCGACCGGGAGCGTCCAGCCGATCGGGGGCCCGTCGCTCCCCGCGGCGTGCACCACGCCGCGCACCGGCCCGTAGCGCTGCTCCACGAACCAGCGCACCCCGTCGACGTCGAGGCCCGGCGGCAGCTCGACGCGCCGCTGGTCCACCGCTCTCGCCTCCCGCTCGTCCCACACGACGAACGAGAGCTCGCTCGCGGTCGTCCGCTCCGAACCCATGCAACTCCTCCATCCTCCCCCTGTCCCCGATCATGGCGGCTGGCGACCGCCATGTCGCCTGAACGCCGCTCGGCCAGCGGCGCGGAGGAGACCTTCGGTACAGTCGACGCGTCGGCGCCGGTGCGAGGGCCGGCGATCGAGCGGGGAGGGTGGTCCGATGGGACACGAGTCGCGGGGACGCGGTCGCCGGGAACCGCGGGGTGGCGCCCGCCGGAGCGGGTTGCTCGCCGCCGTCGTGGGGGCCGCGGCCGCCGCGCTGCTGGCCGCGTGCACACCACCGACCCCGCCGTCACCGCCGGCGGATCCCGCACCGCCGGTGATCCACAGCTTCACCACCCGGGCCGAGCGCAGCGCCGCGCCCGTGGTCGCCGCGGTCGGTTGGCGGATCAGCGATCCCAACGGCGGCCCGCTCACGTGCCGGGTCGATGCGGACGGCGACGGGAGCTTCGAGCACGAGATCGAGCCCTGCCGTTCGGTCGACTCCGTGCTCGGCGACTACCCGACCGCGGGCGTGCGCACGCTGACCCTCGAGGTCGACGACGGTGACTTCCCCCCGGTCACCGCCACCACGCAGATCGAGGTGGGCGAAGGTCCCGACGAGACCTACGAGATCACCCTCCGGCTGGACCCGGGCATGCGCCCGGAGTTCCGTGAGGCCTTCGAGGACGCCGCCCGCCGCTGGGAGGAGGTGATCGTCGCCGGCGTGCCCGACGAGCGCCTCGACCTGGCGCTCAACCCCTTCGGGTTCCCACCGTTCAACGGCGTGGTCGACGACGTGCTCATCGACGCCCGCGACGTGCCGATCGACGGGCCCGGCAAGATCCTCGGCCGCGCGGGTGGGTTCGCGATCCGGGAAGCCCACTGGCAGCCGTACTACGGGATCATGGAGTTCGACACCGCCGACCTCGAGATGCTGGATGCCACCGGCAGGCTCGGCGACGTGATCCTGCACGAGATGGGCCACGTGCTCGGGCTCGGCACGAACTACCTGCTCATCGGGCTGGTGGACGGCTTCCCCTTCGACCCGCACTACACCGGTCGAGCGGGCGTCGCCGCCCACCAGGAGCTCGGCGGTGACCGGTACGTCCCGCTGGAGGACCAGGGCGGGCTCGGCACCGCCGTCGGGCACTGGCGCGAGTCGGTGTTCGGCAACGAGCTCATGACCGGCTACCTCAACCAGGGGTCCCAGCCGCTCAGCCGGCTCACGGTCGCCGCGCTCGCGGACCTCGGCTACGGCGTCGACCTGTCCGCCGCGGACCCGTACTCCATCCCGAGCGGGCCGGCGGCGTCCCGCCAGGAGCCGCCGCTCCACCTGCACACGATCCCGATCGAGCCGGGCATCGGCGGTCCGCGGCGCTGAGCACCGGCCGCCGCGGGCCCGGTCGGCCCGGCTCGGCCGCGGGCTCAGTCGGCCGCGGGCTCAGTCGGCCGTGGGCTCAGTCCGCGGTGGACTCGGCGAGTCGGTCGTCGTCGCAGTCCGGTGGGGCCGTGACCGGGTTGCACCGGGCGACGACCCCGCCCGGCAGCTCGACGACGTAGCCGGTCTCCTCGTGCGCGACGTAGTAGTCGGTCGACAGGAAGTGGGCGCCGCTCTCCAGCGCGGCGTCGCGCAATGCGGTGTCGTCCTCCGGGGCGTGCACGCCGGGCACGTCGGTCCGGGTGCGGATCAGGTAGCCGTCGAGCGCCCACTTGCGGAGCTGCTCGCCGTCCTCGAGCGAGTCGTCGACCCGCACGAACGCCGCGTCGGGCTCGCCGGGCGTCGAGGAGGTGAACGCCAGGCGTCCCTCCAGCGCGGGCGCCCCCTCGCGGTACACGTCCGCGCTCGGGCCCGTGTCGACGAGCGCGAACATCACCTTGCCGCGGCTCTCCTCGACGGTCGGCCACCCGTCGAGCAGCACCGCGTCCTCGAGGGTCTCCCGGTCGCCGCGCACGTCGTCCGGGGTGATGATCCGCTCCCGGTCGAACACCGACAGCAGCTCCGCCTCCAGGTCGTCGAACAGCTCCGGCGTCATCTCCGGCGGGTCCGCCCAGATGTCACCGAGGTCGGGCAGCTCGACCCCGATCGACTCGGCGCCCTCCTGCACGGTCTGGGTCTTCGTCTCGATCATCACCATGATCGGGAGGTGGTCGGGGTGCTCCGACGACCACGCCTCGATCTCGCCGAGGCACGCCACGAGCGTGAGGCAGGTCGAGTTGTAGTCCACGTCCTGGATGTGCTGGACCTTGAAGCCCGGTTGCTGCAGCTCGGCGATCGGCGGCTCGTCGATGCCCAGGACCTCGAGCGCCCCCGGCGTCGCGTAGAGCCCGCCCTCGGGGTCCGCGACGACGTCCAGCTCGAACTGGCGGATGCCGTGCTCCTCGAGCTGCTCGGTGAGCGGCAGGTGGGTGTAGTCGATCTCGCGGAACAGCGACGGCGCCAGCGCCTCGAGCGCGCTGGCGAGCTCCTCGCGGGGCGCGAGGTGGTAGCTGTTGTGCGAGCCGATGACCTGCAGGTGGTTCAGGCGCAGCGGCGCCGGCTCCGCCGGCTCGGAGGCGTCGCCGTCACCGTCCCCGTCATCGGAGCAGGCGAGGGCGAGCAGGCAGGCTGCGAGCGCAGCGACGAGCGCCGCGCGGCGTGACCACGTACGGAACCGCATCCGCCCAGTCTCGCAGGGCGCCCGACCTGCCCGCAGGGTCCTGCGTCGACGGCGTGGCTCAGGGGGTGCGGGCGGTGCCCACGGTGAACCACGTCCACGGCTTCGGCCCCTTGGCGTAGCGGGCCTCCACGCGCTCGAGCTCGAACCCGGCGTCGGTCAGCAGGGCCGGGGTGTCACGCGTGAGGTGGCAGCCGCCGGCCACGCGTCGCTGGACCGGCTCCAGGCGGCGCTGCCAGCGCCGGACGTCCTCGTCGGGGGCGAGGCCGTGCTCCAGGAAGTGGATGCGGCCTCCGGGACGGACCACCCTCCGGAGCTCCGCGAGCGCCCGCTCGACGTCCGGGATGGTGCACAGGGTGAAGGTCGTCAGCGCCGCGTCGCAGGTGTGGTCCTCCAGCGGCAGCGACTCGCCGTCCACCCCGACGTGCCGCACCTCGAGGCCGGTGGGGCGCTCCCGGCGTCGGGCACGCGCCCGCGCGACCTCGGAGGGCTCGACCGCGTGCAGCGTGGTGACCTCCCGCGGCAGCACGGGGAGGTTCGCCCCGGACCCGAACCCGATCTCGACCACGGAGCCCTCGAGGCCCTCGACCGCGCGCCGTCGCCACCGCTCCATCTCGGGGCCGCCGCAGGTGAGGTCCACCAGCCGCGGCAGGACGTGCTCCCGGTAGAAGCCCACGGCGCCCGACCGTACCCTCCCGGACGATCGGGCCGCCCCGCGTCAGGCGCGCAGGTCCTCGATCTCGTCCTCGACGGTGCGGCCCTCGATCCGCTCGCTGAGGAGCTCGACGCCGAGGACGACCACCGCGCCCACCACCATGAGGACCACCGGCAGCAGGACCGGCCCCTCCGGCGCGCCGAGCGCGGTGCTCTCCACCCCCATGGGCCACGGCCACAGCACGCGCAAGGAGCCGAGCATCAAGCCGATCAGCGCGGCCATCACCGTGTCGTAGTGGTGCTCGAGCGCCCAGTGCAGCACCTGCGAGAACAGCGCGAGCCCGGTCACACAGCCGACGAGGAAGACGGCGATCGGCAGCAGGTCGCGCTCGTTCACGGCGCCCAACACAGCGCTGTACATGCCCAGGGTGACGAGCAGGAACGAACCGCTGACACCCGGCAGGATCATCGCGCAGATCGCGACGGCGCCCGCCCCGAAGAACACCAGCAGGGACGGATCGGTCACCTGCGCCACCGACTCCTCCGAGGTGCCGCCGCGCAGGCCGAGCAGCACGAAGGTCAGCACCGCCGCGGCGCCCATGACCAGCGCCCGCTGGGAGTCCCGGCGCTCGACGAGCTTCCAGGCGATCACCACGGAGCCGGCGACCAGGCCGAGGAACAGCCCCGACATCGACTCCGGGTGGTCCTCCAGCAGCGTCTCGATCAGGTGCGACAGCGCGAGCACGGCCGTGCCGATGCCGGCGAGCAGGGCGATGAGGAAGCCCCAGTCGACCTCCCGCAGCCGCTCGACGCACCCACGCACGTCGAGCCGCAGCAGGCTGCCGATCGCGAGGGAGCCCGCACGGATCGTGGCGACCAGCCGCCGGTAGATGCCGAACACGAGCGCCACCGTGCCGCCGGACACGCCGGGGACGATGTCGGCGGCCCCCATGAAGAAGCCGCGCACGAAGGTGAGCGGGAGTTCGCGCATTCGCAGACCCTATCGACGGGAGGTGGACGGGGACCGGATCCGGGCGTGCCGGGCCGGACGCGACGGGGCCCGGGCGTCGCCCGGGCCCCGACCGACTGTCAGCAGCCGACGCTGGTCAGGCAGCCGCCGACTGGAACGTGTAGGTGTGCCGGCCGTCGGCGCCGCTGAAGGACTGGGTGAAGTTCTTCGGGCCACCCATGGTGTACAGCCCGCCGCCCTGGACGTCCGGCGGCACGTCGACCAGCGGGATGTTGATGTTCGGGATGGTGAAGCTCCCCGCGGCCTGGTCGATGATCTGGGCGAGGGTGCCGGTGGCACCGACCCCGACGAACACCGCACCGCCGAGCACGTCGTCGCAGAGGCCCAGGCACGGGATGTTCGACACGATCAGGTTGAACGGCGTGCCGATGTTGTCGAACAGGGCGTCGAAGACGAGGTCGAGCAGCGCCCCGGCGTCGCCCGAGGGCAGCGAGCCCGCAGCGAGGGTGCTGTTCAGCGCCGTCTTGAAGATGTTCGCGACCGAGCCGGCGCCGCCGCTCAGCGAGTTGATCTGGTCCTCCTCGACGGCCCAGGTGTAGGTGCCGACCACGTCCATCTTGTTGTTCGGGTTCAGCGCGTCGAGCACGTCGAGCGGCTTCACGCCGTTGAACGTGACCTTGGCCTGCTGCCCACCGGTGAGGGTCCTCGTCTGGTTCTTGCTCGTCGAGGGCAGGGTGGAGCCGGTCACGACCCAGGCCTGCGCGGAGTTCGGCTGGCCGATGGTCACCTTGAACGCGATGTGCAGCAGGTAGGGCTCGTCCGAGGTGTTCACGCAGACGAGGACGCAGACCTCGTCCTGCACGTTGTTGACCGTCATGCTGGTGCCGCGGAAGGACCAGTTGATCGGGTCGGGACCGCCGCCCCCGCCCTCGGGCGGGGGGACGCAGGCAGCCGCCAGCGAGGCGAAGCCCACCATCGCGATGACCGCCACGAGACGTGATCGTGTGCGCATGTCCATTCCTCTCCGAGCGGGCAGGGGTGCCCTGGCTCGAACTCGCCCTTGGTGCCGCGGCACCGTTCCCTCGGCCGGGCAGGACCCGGCCCCATCGCCTGAAATCACCCGATCAGCACGGTGACTCCGGTCACGGTATCGACCGGAGGGGTCGAAGTCCACATTTCCGGCGCGATTTTCGAGCGTGGTTCACCCACTGGTCCGGGTCGTTGGTTGACCGTCGATGAACCTCGTTCACCCCTGTCCGGCCTGGCGTGTCCCGGGCGGGGTCCGACCGGCGGGGAAGCCCGGCGCTGTCGTGCCCGTCTGGGACCATGGGGGCGATGGACGTCGCCGGAGCCCTCCACGACCTGCTCCTCCGCCACGACGGGGGCGACCCCGGGCTCGACCTCCTCGTGGCCGAGCTGGTCGAGGAGCTCGAGGCGGTCGCGGCGAGGGCCGTCGCGCTCCTCGACGAGGCGGGGCCGCGCGACGGGCCAGCCGGCGCCCCCTCGCTGCGCCTGCCGAAGGCGCGGCTCGCCGCGCTCGGGCGGTGCGAGCGCAGCGCGGTGGCGCTCGCGGACGGGGAGGACGGCGGCGCCGTCTCCACGGCGGTGCTGCTCGGCGTCGCGCACGACCGGTTCGTGATCCACCAGCTCCACGCCGGGCGGGTGCGGGAGCCGCTGGAGGACCTCCGCGAGATGCTGCTCGCCGAGGGGGAGTGGGAGCTGCTCGACGCCCTCGACCAGCTGGAGTCCTCCGACCCGGACGCGGCGCGGGCCCGGCTCGACCCGGTCGCGGCGACCGTCGCGGACGCCTGGTCGGGGATCGACGAGGAGTGGCTGCCCCGCACCCAGTCCCGCGCCACCCTGCTCCTGGCCGGTGGACGGGTGGTGTGCAGCGGCCTGGTCGACGTGGAGCTCGGCGGGCCGGCGACGGGGCTCCCCACCGTCGTGGTCGAGGTGAAGTCCGCCCGCCCGGGTGCGGACCACGTCGCCGAGGTCGGTCACTACGCGCTGCTCGTGGCCGCCCGCGACGGACGACCTCCCGCGGCCGTGGCGAGGTGGTACCCCGGCACCGCTCCCGCCGTCGTGGAGGTGGGCGCGGGGGTCCTCGAGTCGGCCGCACGTCGCCTCGGCGACGGCATCACCGCCTGGGCGGAGCTGGTCTCGGGACGGCCGCCGCAGGAGCGCCCCGGCCCCTGGTGCGGCTGGTGCCCCGCGGCGGGGGTGTGCGAGAGCGCCCGGCGCGCGGACGGGGGGTCCAACGGGGACGGGGTCGACGGCCCGACGGTCGAGGCGGGCGGCAGGGCGTGACGGGCCACCTCGACCCCGCAGCACCCACCGACCCGGCAGCGTGGCGCCGTGACCTCGCCCAGCGGGCCCGGGACCGCCTCGAGGCCGCGCTGGAGCCGATCCTCGCCGGCGGGCGGCGGGGCACGGGCGGCGAGGGGGAAGAGCCGATCGTCGTCGACGGGTTCACCCTCACGGTCCGGTGCCCGCTCCGCCTCGTGCACCCGGCGGACGACTACGTCGAGCGGACCGTCACCGTGCGCCGGCGCCTGGGGCTCCTGGCGCTGCGCCACGCCTGGGAGGACGCGCCCCCCGGCCGCGGCGACGGCGCGGCGCCCCGGCTCGCCCGCGCGGTCGACCGCGCGCTCGCGGAGCGGGAGGACTGGCCGAGCGGTCTCCGCCAGTGGTTCGACGGGCTGGGTCGCGCCGGTCGGGCCGCGGTGCGCGCCGCGGTGCTGACCTGGTGCGTCGACGTCACCCGGCTCGTCGGGCAGCCGGACGGGAAGGTCGCCAGGAAGATCCGCTGGGCGGACCCGTTCCGCCAGCCGCGGATCGACCTCGCCGGCCGCACGCTCCGCCTCCGGGGGTCGCTCGACGCGGTGCTCCCCGACCGGGCGGAGGGCGAGCGGCTCCTCCTCCTGGGCGACGCGGTCCCCGGCGTCGCCGACCGCCTCCGCGCCGGGCACGCCGCGGTGCTGCGCTCGCTCGGCACGCGCAGCGCCCCCGAGCGGGTCTCGGTGGGGTCACCCGCGAGCGGGCACGTCGAGCGGCATCCCGTCGACGGTGCGCTGCTGGACCTGGCGGTCGACCGCATCGTCGAGGTCGTCCAGCTGCTCGCCGCCGCCGAGGAGCCGGGGCCGGTCCCGGGTCCCTGGTGCCACCACTGCCACCTGCGGCCCGACTGCCCGGAGGGCGCCGCGCACGTCGAGGCGGCACGCGCGGCCCTGCCGACCTGATCGCCGGTTCCCCTGCTCAGTCGGTCCTCGGCGAGCCGACGATGTAGATCATGTCGCCCGTGGCGACCAGCACCGCCGAGGCGGTGCGCACCTCCACCTCGCAGAAGACGACCCGCTTGCCCCGGCGTGAGATCCAGCCCTCCGCCACGAGGTCCTCGGAGCGCACCGGCCCGAGGTACCGGACGTTCATCTCGATCGTCGAGAACGGCCGCGGCACCTCGTAGGCCGTGCCGATCGCGGGCACGACGACGGTGTCGACGAGGGTCGCGATCGCGCCGGCGTGCATGAGGCCGCTCGGCTGGTTGAGCTCCGGTCGCCACGGCAGCCGCATCCGGGCGTAGTCGCGCCGCAGCTCCTCGACCTCGATGCCCACCAAGCGGGCGAAGTGCGCCTGTTCCGGCCAGTCGCCGAACGACGACCAGCGCTGCTGGACGCTCTGCGGGAGCAGGTCGAACTCCTCCGCGCGCCACGACATCCCCGAAGTGTTGCAGGTTCGACGGCGCCACTACGGTGGGACCGTCCACCTGCCCCGGAACGTCGCCGCGACGATCCCCAGCCGGGGCGATCACCGGAGGTTCCGATGGCCGAGGCCTACATCATCGACGCCGTCCGCACGCCCGTCGGCCGCCGAGGCGGCGCGCTCGCCAACGAGCACCCCGCGGACCTCGGGGCGCACGTCCTGAACGCCCTCGTCGACCGCACCGGGATCGATCCCGCACGGGTGGAGGACGTGGTCTTCGGCTGCCTCGACACCATCGGCTCGCAGGCCGGCGACATCGCCCGCACCTGCTGGCTCGCCGCCGGGCTGCCCGAGGAGGTCCCCGGCACCACCGTCGACCGGCAGTGCGGGTCCTCGCAGCAGGCCGTGCACTTCGCCGCCCAGGGCGTCATGTCCGGCACCCAGGACCTCGTCGTCGCCGGTGGCGTGCAGAACATGTCGACCTTCCCGATCTCCTCGGCCATGACCGCCGGCGAGGCGTACGGCGTCGCCGACCCCTTCACCGGCTCGACCGGCTGGGTCAAGCGGTACGGCACCCAGGAGGTCAGCCAGTTCGTCGGCGCCGAGATGATCGCCCGCGAGTGGGACATCAGCCGTGAGGAGATGGAGGCGTTCGCGGTCCAGTCCCACGAGCGCGCCATCGCCGCCCGCGCCGAGGGCCGCTTCGACAACGAGATCGTCCCCTACGGCGAGTTCAGCCAGGACGAGGGCCCCCGGGAGCCGAACCTCGAGAAGATCCGCTCGCTGCCGCCGCTGTCGGAGGGCGGGCGGATCACCGCGGCCGTCTCGTCGCAGATCTCCGACGCCGCCGCCGCGATGCTGATCGCGTCCGAGCGCGCCGTCGACGAGCTCGGCCTGAAGCCCCGGGCGCGCATCCACCACCTGTCGGTGCGCGGCGAGGACCCGATCCGCATGCTCACCGCGCCGATCCCCGCGACCCGCTGGGCCCTCGAGAAGACCGGCATGACCCTCGACGACATCGACCTCGTCGAGATCAACGAGGCGTTCGCCTCGGTGGTCCTCGCGTGGGCCAGGGAGCTCGACGCCGACATGTCGAAGGTGAACGTCAACGGCGGTGCCATCGCGCTGGGCCACCCCCTCGGCGCGACGGGCGTCCGGCTGATGACGACGATGCTGAACGAGCTCGAGCGCACCGGCGGCCGCTACGGCCTGCAGACGATGTGCGAGGGCGGCGGCCAGGCGAACGTCACGATCATCGAGCGGCTCTGAGCAGCTGACGCGCGGCGGGTCGACCCGCCCTGCGGCTGACCCGCGCTGCGGCTGACCCGCGCCGGGGGCGCGGCCGGCCGGCGCGGGCGGCTCAGCGACCGAGGGTCGAGCGGATGCGCCGGCCCACCTGCTTGCGGCGGATGCTGCGCGGATCGCGCAGCAGCTCGCTGCCGTGCTCCCTCGCGAGCGTGATCGCACGCCGCAGCCGCCCGATGCGGCGGGGACCCGCGGCCAGCTCCGGGCGGTAGCCGAGCGCCACCATCGCGTCGTAGCAGTACTCCTCGATCCGTCGCTGCCGGTCCTCGGGCAGCGACCGGCGCCACGCGTCGAGCCGCTCGGGGTCACCCGGGAACCGCTCGATCAGCCCCGCCACCGGCTCGGTGGACAGGCCCACCGACGCGAAGGCCCACTCCAGGGTCGGGGCGGGGTCGCGGGCCATGTCGACCAGGTCGACGACCCGGTAGCGCTCGTCGTCGTCCACGTGGTCGAGGATCCAGCGCGCGTGGGTGTTCCAGTAGACGGCGCTGTACTCGAGCGAGTGGTCGAACTTCTTCGACTGGGACGCCACGACGCCCCGCGGGTCCCGCGTGAGGACCAGGAACCTCGAGTCGGGCCAGTGCTCGAGCAGTGTCGGCACCAGCTCGATGCGCAGCATCTTGTTGCCCCAGTGCGTGGTGCCCTCGAGCGACCGGAAGATCGCCTCGCAGATCGAGGCCCAGCCCGGTCGGGCCCGGTTCGCCTCCACCGCCCGCTCCACGACGTCAGCGCGGTCCAGCAGACCGAACAGCTCGGTGTTGCTCGGGTCGTCGATGCCGTCGCGCAGCTCCGCGAAGAACCGGGCCATGTCGTCGCGGTCGTGGAGCCGGTCCTCCCAGCGGCGGTGGATCGCGATGCCCTCCACCGGCAGCTTGGACTCGTAGCCCATCGACATGTCGGGGTGGGACGCGCAGAGGTCGAACACCCAGCTCGTTCCGCTCCTTGACGTCCCCACGACGAAGAGTGCCGGTGGCATTGCGTTCGTCCCCCTCTGGTGCCCTGGAGCCGCCGAGCATACGGGTGGCCGGCCGGGTCGGCTTCCGCCCGAACCTCAACTCGGGGTGCCGCGGGCCGATACGCATGGTGCCCCGCTGTGGAGCCGCGGCCCGTGGGCACCCCGCAGATGTCCGACCTCCACCCCTCCCCCCACGTCCACCACGCCCAGCTCGACGACCCCTACGTCACGAGGGTCGTGCACCGGCGCGCCGCGCCCCCTGCGCTGCGGCTCCTCACGGGCGCGGCCGGCATCTCGACGAGCGTCGGGGTGGTCGTGCCGATGGGCGGGTCCGCGGGCCAGCCGTTCGTCGACGGGCTCCGCGGCTGGGACGCCAGGGGGTTGCGTCTGGAGGTGCTCGTCGTCGAGCACCCGGACGACACCGCCCGGCCGGTCCTGCGCGACCGGCTCTCGCGCTCCGGACGGTCCTGGAGGGTGGTGGAGCGCCCGCTCGGGGGTCGCGTCGCCGCGCTCGCCGCGGCGGCCGAGGCGGCCGAGCAGGAGTTCCTGTTGATCCCCTCGAGCGGCGAGGTGCCCTACGAGGCCGTGCCCGAGGCGCTGTCGATGATGTGGACCGAGGGGTGCGACGCCGCGATGCTCGAGCGGCAGCCCACGCAGGTGCACGAGCTCGCCGCGATCGGGGACCCCTGCGCGCAGCTCGCCGCGTGGCTCGGCCTGCACGGTCCGGCCGTGCCCGGACGCCTCGTGGTGCTGCGGCGCTGGGTCGCGCGCTGGCTGCTCAACGAGCTGACGCGGGCGATCGATCCGGGGGAGGAGCTCGCGGACCGCGCCCGGCTGCTCGGCATCGGCATCGTGCGGCTGGACGCGCGGGCCGAACCACGCGTGCTCGACAGCTGAGCCGCACGGCACGGGCGGCGCGACCGCGGACTGGAACGCGTTCCAGTTCCGTGACCTACGCTGCCGCCGTGGACTTCGAGGACACGGAGGAGCTCGCGTCGTTCCGGGCCGAGGTGCGCGCCTTCCTCGACGAGCACGCCGAGCTGCGGCGCGGCGACGACCGGGACTGGTCGCGCCACGGCGCCGCCACCGACCCGGCCGTGGCGGCCGAGTACCGCGAGCGGTGCCGGCAGTGGCAGAAGCTGCTCTACGACTCCGGTTGGGCGGGGCTCACCTGGCCCGAGCGGTTCGGGGGCCGCGGGTTGACCGCCGCCCACCAGGTCGTGTTCAACCAGGAGCTCGCCCGCTACGACGCCACCTCGGGCTTCATCGGCGCCGCCCAGGCGCTGGTGGGGCCGACGCTCATGGCGCACGGCTCGCCCGAGCAGCAGGAGCGCTACCTCGGGCCGCTGCTCTCCGGCGAGGAGTGGTGGTGCCAGCTGTTCTCCGAGCCCGGCGCCGGCTCCGACCTCGCCGCGCTCGCGACCCGCGCGGTGCGCGACGGCGACGAGTGGGTGGTCAACGGGCAGAAGGTGTGGACCTCGAGCGCGCAGCACGCCGACTTCGGCATCCTGCTCGCCCGCACCGATCCCGACGCCCCCAAGCACGAGGGCATCACGTTCTTCATCGTCGACATGCGCAGCCCCGGCATCGAGGTGCGGCCGCTCGTGCAGGCGCAGGGCGTCGCGCACTTCAACGAGGTGTTCCTCACCGACGTGCGCATCCCGCACGAGAACGTCGTGGGCGAGGTCGGCGGCGGCTGGAAGGTCGCCCGGACGACGTTGCGCAGCGAGAGCTCGATGATCTCCGGTGCCGGTCAGGCGACGACCTTCGACGCCGTGCTGTCGACCGCGAGGCGCTGCGGGCGCACCGACGACCCGATCGTGCGCCAGGAGCTGGCCAGGGTCTGGACCGACGAGCACGTGCTGCGCTGGATGGGCTGGCGGACCCAGACCGCGGTGATGACCGGGCGCAAGGAGCTGGCGCTGCACGGGTCGCTGCTCAAGAACTTCTTCACCCGGGCGCTGCGCCGCCGGGTGGAGCTCGGCCTGGCCATCGAGGGCGCCGAGGGGATGCTGTGGGCGGACGCGGAGGGCGAGGGCTTCTGGCAGTACCAGTGCCTGAACCAGTTCGCGTCGCGCATCGGTGGGGGGACCGAGGAGGTGCACCGCAACAACCTGGGGGAGCAGGCGCTCGGCCTGCCCCGGGAGCCGGCGGTGGACCGCGACGTGCCGTGGTCGGCGACGCGGCGTTCGTGAACGATCCCCGCCTCCCCGTTCTGTGTCCCGGAAGTGAGGGGCCACCCTCACTTCCGGGACACAGAACGGATCGGACAGAACGGATCGGGAAGCGCGGGGCGAGGTGACGGGGGTGCGGACGTGATGCTCGAGGGTCGGACGGCGATGGTGACGGGGGTCGGGCCGGGGATGGGCCGCGACATCTCGCTCGGGCTCGCCCGGGAGGGGGCGGACGTGATCCTCGTCGCCCGCTCGGACCGGGTCGTCCCCGACGTCGCGAAGGAGATCGAGGCGATGGGGCGCCGTGCGTTCCCCGTCTACGGCAACATCGCCAAGCAGGAGGAGTGCGAGCGGATCGCGGCGGAGGCGTCGGAGGTGACCGGCGAGGCCGGGCTCGACATCCTCGTGAACTCCGCCTTCCACGGCGGCGAGCACGTGCGCTTCGAGGACGCGGACCTGTCGCGCTGGCGGCGCCCGATGGAGATCAACCACTTCGGCACCCTCCAGCTCACCCAGGCCGTGCTGCCCCAGCTCAAGGCCGCCGCGGCTCGCACGGGGGACGCCCGCATCGTGATGATCAACACGATGTCGGTGCACCACCTCGAGGAGGGCGCCGCCTCCTACGCCGGGTCGAAGGCCGCGCTGGGTGCGGTGACCAAGACCCTCGCCAAGGAGCTCGGCGGGTACGGCATCAGGGTCAACGCGGTGCACCCCGGCTACATCTGGGGCGACAGCGTGCGCATCTACTT
>CBFGTJ010000077.1:0-13601 GCA_965651815.1 uncultured Microthrixaceae bacterium
CGACGAGCTGCGCGACCGGATCGCCGAGCGGTACCGGCAGCAGCTCGACGCCGGCTTCCTCGACGAGGTCCGCGAGCTGGCGGTCCGTCCAGCCCCGCTGTCGCGCACGGCGTCGCAGGCGCTCGGCTACCGGGAGCTGCTCGGCCACCTCCAGGGGCGGGCGACCCTCGAGGACGCACTGGAGGAGGCCGTGGCACGCACCCGCCGGTTCGCCGTCCGGCAGATCCGCTGGTTCCGCCGGGACCCCCGGATCCGCTGGTTCGAGCACCACGGGGACCCGGCGGAGACCGCCGCCCGCATCGACGCCGAGTGGTCCGAACGCGTGGCGGCTCGGCAGGGCTCGACCGCTACCGTGGCCGGCGAGGCCCCGCGACGCGGCGGGGCACCGTGACCCCTGGACCCACGTGCGCAGACTGACCAAGCACCACGGACTCGGCAACGACTTCCTCGTCGCGCTCGAGGCGCACAACCCCGGCATCGTGCCGGACCCCGACTTCGCGCGCCGCGTCTGCGACCGCCGCCGCGGCGTCGGCGCGGACGGGCTGATCCTCGGCCTCGGACCCGCCCGCGACGAGGACGACGTGTGCATGGTGCTGCTCAACTCCGACGGCTCCGAGGCGGAGATCTCCGGCAACGGCATCCGCTGCCTCGCCCAGGCGGTGCTGCGCGACGCCGGGCGCGACGAGGGCGACCTGCGCATCGAGACGCCCCGGGGGGTGCGCACCGTGCACACGGTGCGGGGCGACGCGGACGGGGAGATGTGGATCCGGGTCGGCATGGGCGAGGTCGGCCCCGGCCCCGAGCCCGGGCCGCGGACCCGTGAGTACCCGGCGCAGCGGCACGTGACCCTCGACGTCGGCAACCCGCACCTGGTGCTGCTCGTCGACGACCCGGCCTCGGTCGACCTCGGCGTCGACGGGCCACGCCTCGAGTCGGAGTACCCGGAGGGCATCAACGTGCACGCGATCCGGGTCACCGACCGTGCGTCGATCGAGCTGCGCGTCTGGGAGCGCGGCGCCGGGATCACCGAGGCGTGCGGATCGGGCGCGGTCGCGGCCGTGGCCGCCGCGCACGGGTGGGGGCTCGTCGACGAGCGGGTAGGTGTCGCCATGCCGGGCGGCGAGGCGACCGTGGAGCTCGACGGCGACGAGGCGCTCCTCACCGGTCCCACGGTCTTCGTCGCGGAGGTGAGCGTGCCGTGAGCGACCCGACGGGCGAGGACCACATCGAGGAACCCACCGACGAGGAGCTGCACGATGCCGCACGGCCGCAGGAGCCCGAGCCGGAGGACCGCGAGTCGGAGGAGACCCACCGAGGCGGCTTCGGCGAGTTCGGCGGCGAGACGAGCTCGTTCATCGAGCGCTCCTTCCGCGAGCGGATCATCCTCGTGGGCGTCAGCTTCCCGCCGCACGACCTGGACGCGGTCGACGCGTCGCTCGACGAGCTCGCGCAGCTGGTCGACACCGCCGGCGCCGATGTCGTCGGCCGGATCGTGCAGCGCCGCGACACCCCCGACCCGGCGACGTACGTCGGGTCGGGCAAGGTCGCGGAGATCCGCCAGCTCGCCGAGGCGACCGACTGCGACACCGTCGTGTTCGACGACGAGCTGACCCCCGCCCAGCAGTTCAACCTCGAGAAGGCGCTCGGGCGGACCGCCATCGACCGCACGGCGGTCATCCTCGACATCTTCGCCCAGAACGCGCACAGCCAGGAGGGCAAGGCCCAGGTGCAGCTGGCGCTGTTCCGGTACCGCCTGCCCCGGCTGCGTGGCAAGGGCCGCGCGCTGTCGCAGCAGGCGGGCGGCGTCGGCACCCGGCGTGGCCCCGGCGAGACCCAGCTCGAGATCGACCGGCGCCGCATCACCCGGCTGATCCACAAGCTCGAGGCGGAGCTGCGGCAGATCAAGCGGGTGCGGGACACCCAGCGCAAGGCCCGCCGACGCTCCCGGCTGCGGCACGTCGTCATCGTCGGCTACACCAACGCCGGCAAGTCGACGCTGCTCAACCGGCTCACCGACGCCGGCGTGCTCGTCGAGGACCGGCTGTTCGCGACGCTGGACGCCACCACGCGCCGCCTGCAGCTGCCCGGCGGTGAGTCGGTGCTGCTCACCGACACGGTCGGGTTCGTGCGCAAGCTGCCGCACCAGCTCGTGGAGGCGTTCGCCTCCACCCTCGAGGTGGTCACCGAGGGCGACCTCCTCGTGCACGTCGTCGACGCCGCCGGGCCGGATCCGGACGGCAGCATCGACGCGGTCCGCGAGGTCGTGCGCGAGATCGGCGGCGAGGACGTGCCCGAGCTGCTCGTGTTCAACAAGGCGGACCTCGACCCCGACGCCGCGGCGCGCCTCGTCGCCGCACACCCCGGCTCGCTCGCCATCTCGGCCGAGACCGGCGAGGGCGTCGACGAGCTGCTGCTCCGCATCGGCGACCGACTCCGCTCCCTCGTGCCCGCTCGGACCTACTTCGTGCCCTACGACCGCGGCGACGTCATCGCGGCCATGCACCGCTCGGGCGAGGTGCTGAGCGAGACCGCCGAGGAGCACGGCGTCCGGCTGTCGGTGCGGCTGGACGAGAGCGACGCCGGACGCTTCGAGGAGCTCCGCGCGGAGCCCATCCCGGTCCCCGCCGGCGCTGCGGGCAGCCCCGGGCGGTCCGAGGAGCGCCCCGGGGCCGCGGCCGACCCCGACGACCGCTCGTCCGCAGCCGGATGACCGCCGCCGGCTTCGTGCCCCCTCCGTACCCCTACGACCGGTTGGTGCCGGTGCGCGAGGTCGCGGCGCGCCACGACGGCGGCGCGATCGACCTGTCGATCGGCACCCCGTGCGACGACCCACCGCCGGCGGTCGTCGAGGCGCTGTGCACCTCCGGATCGGAGCGTGGCTACCCGCCGTCGATCGGCACCACGGCGTTGCGGAGCGCGATCCGCGGCTGGCTGCACGACCGGTTCGGCGTCGAGCTCGACGAGCACCACGTCGCCGCCTGCGTGGGCACCAAGGAGCTCGTCGCCGGCATGCCGCACCTGCTGCGCCTGCGCGACCCGTCCCGCGACACGGTCCTCTACCCAGCGGTCAGCTACCCGTCCTACGCCATGGGTGCCCAGCTCGCCGGCTGCCGTGCCGTGCCGGTCCCCGTCGACGAGCACTGGCGCCTCGACCTCACCGCGATCGACGAGGACGACGCCCGGCGGGCGCTGTGCCTGTGGGTGAACTCGCCGGCCAACCCCACCGGCGCGGTCGACGACCTCCTCGCGGCCGCCGCATGGGGCCGTGAGCGGGGCGTGCCGGTGCTCTCGGACGAGTGCTACGCCGAGTTCACCTGGACCGGCGAGCCGCGGGGGAGCCACGGACTGCCGGGTCGGACGATCCTCGAGGCGGGCACCGAGGGGGTGCTCGCCGTGCACTCGCTGTCGAAGCGCTCGAACCTCGCCGGGGTCCGCGTCGGGTTCTACGCGGGGGACGCGTCGCTCGTGGACTACCTGTCGGAGGTGCGCAAGCACGCCGGGTTGATGGTGCCCGGACCCGCGCAGGCGGCGGCGGTCGCCGCGCTGGGCGACCAGGCGCACGTGGTGGCGCAGCGGGAGCGCTACCGGAGCCGCCTGGAGCGCCTCAGCTCCCTGTTCGGGGCGATGGGCCTGGACGCACCGCTGCCCGAGGGAGGGTTCTACCTGTGGATCGCCGCGCCGGGCGGTGACGCGTGGGCGCTGACCGAGCGGCTCGCCCGGGAGCTCGGCGTCGTGGTCAGCCCCGGCGAGTTCTACGGCGACGCGGCGACCGGGCACGTGCGGGTCGCGGTCGTGCAACCGGACGAGCGCATCGAGCTGATCGTGCGCCGGGCCGGCTGATCATCCGCCGGGGCGCTCGGGCGGTCCGACATACTGGCGGGATCTCCGGCGCCCCGCGCCGGTCGACGCTCGGAAGGACGACTCATGGCGAACGGACCGAAGCCGCCCAAGGGCCTGCTGATCGCGGGCATCGTGCTGCTGGTCATCGGGATCGGCGGCTGCGGATACGGGTGCACGAGCTTCGTCGGCTTCGTGCGGGACCTCGCGGACGTCGCCGAGGGCCGGTCCACGACGCCGTACGGCCAGACCGCGACGCTGCAGTCCGACGCCGGCGGCGCGGTGATCCTCACCTCGACCAACACCGCCGAGTGCGAGGTCGTCGACAGCCGAGGCAACACGGTGACGCTACAGGAGCCCTCCGCCGGCACCTCGGGCACGATCGACACCGACTCGGGCACCTCGCTCGAGTTCCAGTACTTCTTCGACACCGACTCCGGCGTCACCTACGAGGTCACCTGCTCCGACGGCTTCGACGGGGGCAGCGGCGAGTTCGTCGTCGTCGGCTTCGACGTCGGCAAGATCGTCGGCGGCGCGATCGGCGTGCTCGCCGGCGGTGTCCTCGTCCTCATCGGCGTGATCCTGCTGATCGTCGGCCTCGTGCAGCGCTCGCGCTGGAAGAAGCGCAACGGGCCCACGGCCGGCCCCGGCGGCTACTCGCCCCCGGCACCCGGTGGGTACGGCCAGCCCGGCGGGTACGGCCAGCCCGGTGGATACGGCCAGCCCGGCTCGTTCGGCCAGCCGGGAGCCCCGACCGCGCCGCCACCGGGCCAGGGCTTCCCCGGTCAGGCACCGCCGCCCGGCGGCACGCCCGGTCCCTCGGGACCGCCGCCCACGCCACCCCCCGCCGGCCCGTCGACGCCGCCCCCGCCGCCCGGGGGCCCGCCGACGCCGCCCCCGCCTCCGCCGCCCCCACCGGGCGCGCCGCCGCAGTCCTGAGCGTGGAGCTGCCGGACCTGCTCGCGCGCACCGCCGAGCTGGTCTCGATCCCGTCGGAGAGCTTCTCGGAGGGGCCGATCACCGACCTGATCGAGGCCGAGCTGCGCGCGCTGCCGCACCTCACCGTCGATCGCGTCGGCGACAACCTGGTCGCCCGCACGACCCTCGGCCGACCCGTGCGCGTCGTGCTGGCCGGGCACACCGACACCGTGCCGGCCGACGGCAACGCGACCCCGCGCATCGAGGGCGACGTGCTGTGGGGCGTGGGGGCCACCGACATGAAGTCCGGGCTGGCGGTGATGCTCGAGCTCGCGGCCCGGCACCCCGAACCCGCGGTGGACGTGACCTACGTGTTCTACGCACGCGAGGAGGTCGCCGCGGTGCACAGCGGGCTGGGCGAGCTCTTCGCCGAGCGACCCGACCTGCTCGCGGGGGACGTCGCCATCCTCGGGGAGCCGACCGACGGCGACATCGAGGCCGGGTGCCAGGGGACGCTGCGCTTCCGGGTCGTGCTCCACGGTGCCCGCGCCCACACGGCGAGGGCCTGGATGGGCCGCAACGCGGTGCACCGCCTCGGCGGCCTGCTGCGGGTGCTCGAGGAGTACGTGCCGCGCCAGCCAGAGCTGCTCGGCTGCCGCTACCACGAGGCGCTCCAGGCGGTGCGGGTCGAGGGGGGAGTGGCGGGCAACGTCGTGCCCGACCGCGCCGTGGTCGAGATCGGGCACCGCTTCGCGCCGGACCGCACCGCCGAGGAGGCCGAGGAGCACGTGCGCTCGTTGCTCGCTCCCGTGCTCGAGGAGGGCGACGAGGTCGAGGTCGTGGACCGGTCACCGGCGGCGCCGCCGGCGGTCGACCACCCGGTGATCGCGACCTTGATCGAGCGCCACGGCCTCGGGGTGCGCGCCAAGCTGGGCTGGACCGACGTCGCACGCTTCGTCGAGCACGGCGTGCCGGCGGTGAACCTCGGACCCGGGGACGCGACGCTCGCGCACACCGCACAGGAGCGGGTCGAGCGCTCGAGCATCGAGCGGGCCTACGTGGCGCTGGACGACCTGCTCCGCCGGGGACCGGACCGCGCCGGCTGACCGTCGCGCTGCGGGTCCGCGGCGCCGTTCCGGGGGCTCGCGGGCTCCTCTACGATCGGCGGGTCCGACGTCCCGACGGAGGCCCCCTGTGAGCACCGACCTTCGCCCCAGCACCCGCGACGAGTTCGTCGCGATGGCCGATGCCCTGCGCGCCAGGGACGGCTACGTGGAACCCGCCGCGTTCGGCATCGGCGTCGCCACCTTCGCGGAGGCCGACGGGTCCGTGCTGGACACCTGGTACGGGGCGGTGAACCTCGACGAGAACCACGGGGCCGCCGCGATCGTCGCGGACGTCGTCGGACACCACGGCGGGGCGGCCACCTACGAGCTGTCGCCCGCGCACCTCGAGGAGGTCCTCGCACGTTGCGCGCCCGTGCTCGACGACGGCGGCGACCACCCGAACCTCCGGGTGCTGGGCGCGCTCGCCGCAGGCGACCGGGGGCCGTCGGAGCTGCCCGTGCGCCGCCGCCCGGTGGTGACCTTCATCGGTGCCCTCGACGAGGCACCGGTCGACGCGCACGACGTGTACCTGCGCCTGCACCTGCTGTCGACGCGGAAGGTGCAGCCGCACGGCCTCAGCCTGGAGGGGCAGTTCGGGCTGCTCGCGAACGTCGTGTGGACCAGCCTCGGGCCCTGCGACGTCCCCTCGTTCGACGCCGTCCGCTCGCGCCTGCGCGCCGCCGGGGTGCAGCTGACCGTGCACGGGGTCGACAAGTTCCCGCGGATGGTCGACTACGTGATGCCCACCGGGGTCCGCATCGCGGACGCGGACCGGGTCCGGCTGGGTGCGCACCTGGCCGAGGGCACGACCGTGATGCACGAGGGCTTCGTGAACTTCAACGCCGGCACGCTCGGCCCGTCGATGGTCGAGGGGCGGATCTCGGCGGGTGTGGTCGTCGGCCCGAACTCCGACGTCGGAGGGGGCGCGTCGATCATGGGCACCCTCTCGGGAGGGGGCAAGGAGGTCATCTCGGTCGGGGAGGGCTGCCTGCTCGGCGCGAACGCCGGCATCGGCATCTCCCTCGGCGACCGGTGCATCGTCGAGGCGGGCCTCTACGTGACCGCGGGGACGATCGTCACGCTGCCCGACGGCACCACCGCGAAGGCCCGCGAGCTGAGCGGCACCCCCGACCTGCTGTTCCGGCGCCACTCGGTCACGGGGGCGGTGCAGGTCGTGCCGCGGGAAGGCACCTGGTCGGAGGGCCTCAACGCCGCGCTGCACGCGAACTGAGCCGGCACCGGCACCGGCGGCCCGCGCCGGTCAGAGGCGGCGCAGCACCGTGACGACCCTGCCGTAGATCCTGACCTCGTCGGGACCGAAGACCATCGGTTCGAGCGCCTCGTTCGCGGGCTCGAGCACGATCTTGCCGTCGCGCCGGCGGAACGTCTTGACGGTGGCTTCCTCGTCGGCGATGCCCGCGACGACGACGTCGCCGTCGTTCGCGGTGGCCTCGACGCGGGCGACGACGTAGTCGCCGTCGAGGATGCCCGCGTCGACCATCGAGTCGCCGCGGACGCGCAGCATGAACAGCTCGCCGTCGCCGGTGAAGTCCGCGGGCAGCGGGACGAGCTCCTCGACGTGCTCCTGGGCGAGCACGCCGACGCCGGCGGCCACGTCGCCCACGAGCGGCACGTGGCGGGTGGGCCGCCGCTCGGCGGTGGTGCCGCTCGCGGTGTCGGCGGTCACCTCGATGGCACGGGGCTTGGTCGGGTCGCGCCGGAGGTAGCCGCGCTCGCTGAGCGTCTTGAGGTGGCTGTGCACCGTGGACGGGGACGCGAGCCCGATGGCGGTGCCGATCTCCCGTACCGACGGGGGATAGCCGCGCTCGCTCACCGTCTTGTCGATGAACCTCAGGATCTCCTGCTGGCGCTCGGTGAGCGGGCTGTCGGTCATGTCGTCCTCCCGACGGTGGCGGCTGGGGGTGCCCGCTCGAGGCGAACACCTGTTTGATCAGCGTAGCACCGGGCCGTGCGGGAACGTGGAACATCCGTTCGACCAGACCCTTGACATCGAACGCCCGTTCGCTGCAGGCTGGGGTCGAACGTCCGTTCGGTGCACCCTCCGCCCAGCGTCGGATCGGGGCCGGGCGGCTCGATGTCACACCCCATCTGGAGGATGGAGCCATGGCAGCAGTCATCGACCTCCGCACCGGTCACGCCGTCCCGCACGAGGCCCACCGGCCGGTCCCTCCAGCCCGCCCACGGCTCACGGTCATCGAAGGTGGCCGTGCCCCGCGGGCGCTCGAGCAGCGCCGGGTCTACCGGCAGCGGCGGCTCGCGGTGGCCCTGGCGGCCGTCGTCCTGTTGGCGACCGTGGGGTGGGCGGCCCGCACCGTCGCCGCGCCGTCGGCGCCCCAACGGGTCGAGCTGCACACCGTGCAGCCGGGCGACACGCTGTGGGGCCTCGCCGCGACCGTCGACCCCGGCGCCGATCGCCGCGACGTCGTCGACCGGATCATCGAGCTGAACTCCGCGTCCGCCGTCGCCTCCGACGGGGTGCTGCGCGTCGGCGAGACGCTGCGACTCCCCGTCGCGGGCTGAGCCGCGTCCCCGTCGTCGCCGCCGTGGGAGCGCAGGCCACGGACCGCCGGGCCCGAAGGTGCGGCGCGCAGGGCCGACGGGTAGCGTCGACCGCATGCGATGCCCTGGCTGTGGCGCACTCGAGGACCGGGTGGTCGACTCGCGCGCCGCGGAGGATGGGACCTGCATCCGCCGGCGACGCGAGTGCCTGGAGTGCTCGACCCGCTTCACGACCTTCGAGCGCCTCGAGGAGGTCGCCCCGGTGGTCATCAAGCGTGACGGCCGGCGGGTCCCCTTCGAGCGCGCCAAGATCGAGAGCGGGGTCCGCGCCGCCTGCAAGGGGCGTCCCGTCGACGACGCCGACATCGAGGCGCTCGCGTCCGAGGTGGAGGACCAACTCCCCGCCCGGCGGGGCGAGATCGAGGCGGCCACGATCGGCGAGCTCATCCTCGAGCGGCTCCGCCAGCTCGACCGCGTCGCGGCGGTCCGGTTCGCGAGCGTCTACAAGTCCTTCGAGGACCCGGCGGACTTCGAGCGCGAGATCCTGCTGCTCGAGGGTTCCGGCGACGATCCCTCCACCGCTCCCGCCGCGAGCTGAGCCTGCACACCGGGCGGGCCTCGGCCCGTCAGGCCGGCCGCGTCCGGTAGGTCAGGAAGAGCGACCCGTCCTCCTCCAGCACGCGGTGCAGGTGGACCGGGGAGGCGGACTCGGGGATCGGCCCGAGCAGACCCAGTTCGGTGCCGCCCGCCAGGACCGGCGAGAGCGTCACGAAGAGCTCGTCGAGCACACCCGATCGGTGCAGCTGGCCGAGCAGGCGTGGCCCGCCCTCGCACAGCAGGTGGCGCACCCCCTCGCGCCGCAGGTCCGCCAGCGCGGCGGCGAGGTCGACGTCCGCGCCCTCGCCCACGGCGCGCAGCTCCACACCTGGCATCGGGCCCGGGGCGGGTCCGCCCGCGGGGTGCAGCACGAGCGGATCCGGACCGTCCCCCTCGAAGAAGGGCTGGTCCTCGGGGAACCTGCCGCTGCGGGTCACGACGACCAGGCGGGGCGCGTCGCCCTGCCCGCGCGCGCGGCGCCCCTCGAGCAGCTCCGGGCGGGTGCTCGGGCGTCGGTAGCGCTCCACGCGGGCGGTCTCGGCGGCGACGAGGATGGCGTCCGCGGCGGCGCGCAGGGTGTGGAACAGCAGCTTGTCCGCGGGGCTCGCGAGGCCCCCGGAACGTCCCGCCACCGAGTGGGCGCCGTCCGCGCTCATCACCATGTTGGCCATGACCCAGGGCCGCTCCGGCGGGGCCGTGCGGTCACCGGGGTCGGTCAGCGTGGCCGGATCGAAGGGGTCGAGGGGCTCGGGGAGGAGTTGTCGCACCTCCGAACGCTAACAACCCGCCATCCACAGAGCTCCGACAGGCTGTGGAGGACGAGATGCCCTGGAACGGCACGACGCTGCACCCGGTCGAGCGCAGCGCGTGGCATCCGGGCACTCCCGGTGGTGACGCAGGGCGTTCCCGGCCGCGGCGTGACGTCACTTCCGGTGCTGGCTGTGGGAAAGTCGACGCGTAATCCACACCCTTCTGCTCTTTTGTTCCACAACACCGTCTTCGTAGGGTTGCGGCGCGGGTCGCGGCACGGGCGACCGGAATGGTGGCTGCCACCGTTCGCCGCGGCGATCGGTGTCTCCTGGGGGTCGGGTCGGCCTGACCCTTCTCGAAGGGTCCGGGTGGCCTGGCCGGCTCCTGCCCAGTCGCCCGTGGCCGCAACCCGCTCGCCCTTCGGCGCAGAACCCCCACCACTCCGGCGCGCCCCCGGGAGGAACTCCAGGTGACGACCATGCGAACCGACGACCAGCAGCTCGTGGACCGCGAGCGCACGAGGCTCCGGCGCCACTTCACGGTGCCCGGACGCTCGCCGTACGACGAGCTGACCTGGGAGCGCCGCGACGCTCGCCTGGTCGACCACCGCGACGGCAGCGTCGCGTTCGAGCAGCTCGGCGTGGAGTTCCCGACCACCTGGTCGGTCACCGCGTCGAACATCGTCGCCCAGAAGTACTTCCGGGGCCCCGAGGGCCGCCGCGAGTCGTCGCTGCGCCAGGTGATCGACCGGGTGGTCGACACGATCACCCGATGGGGGCAGCGGGACGGCTACTTCGAGGACGTCGACGAGGCCGGCACCTTCTCCGAGGAGCTGCGCTACCTGCTGGTGAACCAGCTCGCGTCGTTCAACTCGCCGGTGTGGTTCAACATCGGCGTCCCCGGCGTCGCGCAGCAGGCCTCGGCGTGCTTCATCCTCGAGGTCGACGACGACCTGCCCTCGATCCTGAACTGGTACGTCGAGGAGGGCCTCATCTTCAAGGGTGGCTCCGGCGCCGGCGCCAACCTGTCGAGGATCCGCTCCTCCAAGGAGCAGCTCGGCAACGGCGGCGTGCCATCGGGGCCGGTGAGCTTCATGCGGGGCGCGGACGCGTCGGCCGGGACGATCAAGAGCGGGGGCACCACACGCCGCGCCGCGAAGATGGTCATCCTCGACGCCGACCACCCTGACGTCTCCGAGTTCATCTGGTGCAAGGCGATCGAGGAGCGCAAGGCGCGCGTCCTGGCCGAGGCCGGCTTCGACATGAGCCTCGACGGCGCCGACTCGGCGTCCGTGCAGTACCAGAACGCCAACAACTCCGTCCGCCTCACCGACGAGTTCATGCGCGCCGCGCTCGCCGGCGAGGACTGGGAGCTGATCGCCCGCACCGACGGGTCGGTGGTCGAGCGGGTGCCCGCCCGCAAGATCCTGCGCGACATCGCCGAGGCGGCGTGGGAGTGCGCGGACCCCGGGGTCCAGTTCGACACCACCATCAACCGGTGGAACACCACGCCCAACGCCGGTCGCATCGAGGCCAGCAACCCCTGCAGCGAGCACCTCCGGCTCAACAACAGCGCCTGCAACCTCGCGTCGCTGAACCTGATGGGCTTCCTGGACGAGGACGGCCGCTTCGACGTCGACGGCTTCCACCACGCCGTGGACGTGATCGTCACCGCGCAGGACATCCTCGTCGGCGCCTCCGACTACCCGACCGAGAAGATCGCCGAGATGACGGCCAAGAGCCGCGACATCGGCATCGGCTACACGAACCTCGGTGCGTGCCTCATGGCGCTCGGGCTCCCGTACGACTCCGACCAGGGGCGGGCCTGGGCGGCGACGATCACCGGGCTGCTCACCGGTGCCGCCGCGGAGCGCTCGACCGCGCTCGCCGCGCGCCTCGGCCCGGCGCCGCTGTTCCACGACGACCGCGAGGCATGGACCCACGTCTACGAGATGCACCTCGACGCGGCCCGGTCCGTGCCACCGGTGACCACCCAGCCCGAGCTGAACGAGCGGTTGGTGCGCAGCTGGGAGCACGCGCTCGACCGGATCCGCCTCGTCGGGGCCCGCAACGCCGAGCTCTCGGTCGCCGCGCCCACCGGCACGATCTCGTTCATGATGGGCGCCGACACCACCGGCATCGAGCCCGACCTCGGCCTGGTGAAGCACAAGAAGCTCGTCGGCGGCGGCTCCATCGAGATCGTCAACCAGACCGTGCCGCGTGCGCTGCGCCGCCTCGGGTACGACGACGCCCAGGTCGACGACATCGTCGAGTACATCGCGGAGCACCACTCCGTGCTCGGGGCGCCCCACCTCGACCCGTCGCACCTGCCGGTGTTCGCCTGCGCGATGGGCGACAACACGATCTCCTACATGGGGCACCTGCGGATGATGGCGGCCATCCAGCCGTTCTTCTCGGGCGCCATGTCGAAGACCGTGAACGTGCCCGAGGAGACCACCGTCGAGGAGATCGAGCAGCTCCTCATCGACGCGTGGGAGATGGGCATCAAGTGCGTCGCCCTCTACCGCGACAACTGCAAGGTCGCCCAGCCGCTCAGCACCGGCAAGGGCCGTGCGGCAACGGCCCCGACCCCGCAGGCCACCGCGGACGCGGTCGTCGCCGAGACGGCGCGGCCCACCAGGGAGCGTCTGCCGCGGTCGCGCACCTCGCGCACCTTCGAGTTCCGCGTCGCGGACTGCAAGGGGTTCTTCACGGTCGGCGAGTACGCGGACGGCCGCCCCGGCGAGCTGTTCATCCGCGTGTCGAAGCAGGGCTCGACCCTGGCCGGGATCATGGACGCGTTCGCGATCTCGGTCTCCCACGGCCTCCAGTACGGCGTGCCGCTGGCGGCGTTCGTGCACGCCTTCGTCGGCATGCGCTTCGAGCCGGCCGGGATCACCGACGACCCCGAGGTGCGCATCGCGAACAGCATCGTCGACTACCTCTTCCGTCGCCTGGCGCTCGAGTACCTCAGCTACGAGGAGCGCCTCGACCTGGGGATCCTCGCCAACTCGGAGCGGCTGCAGCCGACGCTGCCGGGTGTGGAGGAGCACGCGACGCCGAGCGAGACCGGGCTCGACCTGACCCCGCCCGCGGAGCTCGGCAACCCGGCTCCGACGGCTGCCGCTGCGCCGGCGGAGACCTTCGGCCTCGCGGCGGAGTCGCCCATGTGCATGCAGTGCGGGATCCAGATGACCCGAGCCGGCTCCTGCTACGTGTGCCAGGAGTGCGGCACCACCAGCGGCTGCTCCTGAAACCGACTATTATTGCATCAGATGCAACACAATGGCCGGCTCGCATACGCAGTGTTCTCGGGGTAGATGGCTTGTAACGGCAGGGTTCACTCTGGGCACGCGAACCGGCCGTGCGGCTGAAATGTCGGGGCGTTCCAGCGTGGGGTTGCACTGTGTGCAAGAATGTTGCGGCAGATGCAACGTCCTGAAGGAGTCGCCCAGTTCCTCGCCCGGACCTCCCTGGTTCGCCCCGGTCGGTGCTCGCTGCGAACGTCGTGCACCTGGACGAGGCGCCGGCCGTCTTCGCCGCGATGGTCGAAGGCTGGCGGCGCCAGCAGCAGAGCCGCCTCCTCGCTGCTGACACCATCGAGGGCCGGGTGGGACTGCTCAGACGGTTCCAAGCGTTCACCGGGTCGTACCCGTGGGATTGGGCTCCGGGCGATGTCGAGGACTGGACCTCGTCGCTGCTCGGCGGAGACGCTGCGAGAGCCCACTCGACGATCAGGGGCTACCAGAACAGCCTGAGGTTGTTCATGGAGTTCGTGGTGGATCCTCGCTACGAGTGGGCCGCGGAGTGCGAACGTCGGTTCGGGACGCACCCGGTGCAGATTTCTCATGAGTGGAACACCGTCGAGCACCTG
>CBFGTJ010000078.1:0-13405 GCA_965651815.1 uncultured Microthrixaceae bacterium
AGTACCTCGCGACCGCGCGCGAAGACCAGAAGTTCGGCATCGCCGGCTCGGACGAGAAGTGCGAGTGGCTGACCGGCGAGCTGGGCCTCGACGCGGCGATCAACCAACGCGCCGACGAGTTCGCCGAGGCGCTGCGCGCGGCGACACCCGACCGCATCGACGTGTACTTCGACAACGTGGGCGGGTGGATCCTCGACGCGGTGCTGCGCCGGCTGGCGATGCACGCACGGGTCGTGCTCTGCGGCGCCATCTCGGTCTACAACGAGGAGCGCAAGCCGCCCGGGCCGGCGAACTACCTCGAGCTCATCACCCAGCGCGCACGCATGGAGGGCTTCAACACCTTCGACCACTGGGGTCGGTTCGAGGAGATCGCGGCGGAGCTCGCCGGGTGGGTCGCGGACGGGCGCATCAGGACCCGTGAGACCGTCGTCGAGGGCCTCGACCGTGCACCGGCGGCACTGCGGATGCTCTTCGAGGGCGGCAACACCGGGAAGCTGCTCGTGCGCGTCGGCTGAGGCCGCTCCGACCCGGCGGGGTCCGGCTCAGCGTTCCCGGCAGGCCACGAGCAGCAGTCCGCCGACCAGACCCGCGTTCTTGGCCGCCTGCACCAGGTTGGCCGTGGCCTCCGGGCCCTCCTGGGTCCAGAACGGGTGGCCGACGAGCGTGGTCGGCACGAGCGAGGCGATGAGGCCGAGCGCCGCGGCCCTCGGCAGCCGGTTGAGGACCAGCGCGGCGCCGCCGATCGCCATGGCGGCGCCGTTGAGGCGCACCGCGGTCTCCGCCTCGGGGATGCCCGCCCGGGCCGCGGTCTGCACGCGCGGACCCGGGTCGCGGGCGGCGTCGGAGCCCAGCTTGATGAACATCGCGCCGAGCAGCGCCTGACCGGTTCGCCGACCCACCTTCTGCAACACGCTCATGGCTCCTCCTCGCCGCCCCGCCACCGGAGCGGTCGGCCGAGGGTACCCAGCCGAGACGTCGGGGCACCGGCGGCGTCTACCCTTCGGCGGGACATGACCGACGTGCCGAACCAACCGATGTCGGTGCCGAGCCGCCTCGGCGCCACCGCCCGCTACGAGGACGGCGAGCTGATCATCGACACGGTCCCCCAGCCCCAGACGCTCCGCCACGGGGTGCTGCGTGGCAGCGTGCTCTCCTTCGCACTCGACGCCGTCGCGGGGATCACGCTCGACCAGGACCCCGATGCGTGGGCGCTCACGACCGACATGACCCTGCGCATGCGACCGGTGCCCGCGCCCCGCTGCGTCAGCGCCCGCACCCGGGTGCTGCGAGAGGGGCGCCGCTCCGCCACGTGCAAGGTCGACATGACCGCGCCCGACGGGTCGCTCGTGGCGACCGGCGCGGTGGGCTTCGCCAGGGTCGCCCGCAAGCCCGACGACCCACCGAAGCCCATCGTCACCCCCGAGCAGGCGCCGATGGTGCTGCGCGACCTGGGGACGCTCTCGTTGCCCCTGCGCGCGGAGGCCGGCATCGAGGTGGTCGACGCGGCCGAGGGCGTCGTCGAGGTCGAGGTCACGCCGCGGCTGCTCAACCCGGCGGGCACCCTGCAGGGCGCGATGGTCGCGCTGCTCGCCGAAGCCGCGGCGGAGGACCTGGTCGAGGCGAGGTTCGGCGAACCGGCGGTCGTGGTCGACCTGGACCTGCGCTACCTCGGCAAGGTGGGCTCCGGCCGGGTGCGGACCCGCTGCCGCCTGCTCGGCGACACCGCGGACTCCCCGGTCGAGGTGGAGCTCGTCGAGGTGTCGTCCGGCGACGTCACCACACTCGTGCACGCGCGGGCGGTGCGGCCCGCCTGAGGCGAGCGAGCGGGCTCAGCAGCAGCCCGCCGACGGCGACATCACCTCGGCGTCGCCGGTCTTGACGTACACCTCCCACGGCGCACCGTCCGGGTCGTCCACCCAGGTCTCGGTCTTCGTCGCGAAGCAACACGTCGTGTCGTCGACGCCGGTGGTGGCGAGCCCGTCGCTGCGGAGGCGTGCCTCGGCGGCCTCGACCTCCTCGCCGGAGTCGACCTCGATGCCGAGGTGGTTGAGGGTGCCGCCGACCTCGCCCTCGATGAGCACCAGCTTGAGGGGCGGATCGGCCACCTCGAAGTTGGCGTACCCGGGCTTGCGCTTCGCCGGCGTGGTGTCGAACAGCCGTGAGTAGAAGGAGACGGCCTCCTCGAGGTCGGACACGTTCAGGGCCAGCTGCACTCGCGACATCGGGGCCTCCGGTAATGTATTGACGATCGTCAATGTATCGATAGGCGTCGATGCATGCAAGGAGCCCTGTGACGTCCGACGAGACCATCGACTGCTGCCCGCAGCTGCTCACCGCCCCGCTGGCCGAAGCCGAGGCGGACGAGCTCGCGGCTGCGTTCAGGGCGCTCGCCGACCCGGTACGGCTCCGGCTGCTGTCGCTCATCGCCAACGCTCCCGACGGCACCGCGTGCTCGTGTGACCTGGAGGAGCCGGTGGGGAAGAGCCAGTCGACGGTCTCGCACCACCTGTCCCTGCTCGCGGACGCCGGCCTGATCACGAAGGAGAGGGTCGGCCGCTGGGTGAACTGCACGATCGTGCCGGAGCGGCTTGCCGCACTGTGCGACGCGCTCGCGGGGTCGTCGGCTCAGGTCCCGCAGTAGGTCACGTACCGCCCGAAGCCCTCCGGGGCGGGGCCCGCGTACTCCTCGAGCCCCGGCCGCTCCTCGAACGGGCGGGAGACCACCTCGACCAGCCGCCGGAAGGGCTCGAGGTCACCTTCGGTCGCCGCGTCGAGGGCGGCTTCGACCTGGTGGTTCCTCGGCACGTAGCGGGGGTTGACCTCGTCCATGCCGTCCGCGAGGGACGCAGGGGGGAGCTCCTGGGCGGTGGCGCGCGCCCGCCAGCGCTCGCACCAGCGGTCGAACGCCGCGGCGTCGGAGAAGAGGGCACGCGCGGGGGCCTCGTCGCCACGCAGCACCGACGAGAGCGACCGGAACGCCGAGGTCATGTCCACCCGCTGGGTGTGAAGCATCGCGAGCAGGTCGTCGATGAGCTGGTCGTCGCCCTCGCGCCCCTCCGCCAGGCCGAGCTTGCGGCGCATCCCCTCCGCGAGGTGCCCGTTGTAGCGGTCGGCGAAGGTGCCCAGGCGCTCCTTCGCGACCTCGACCGCGGCGTCCGCGTCGTCCGCGAGCAGCGGCAGCAGCGTCTCGGCGAACCTGGTGAGGTTCCACTGCACGACCGCGGGCTGGTTGCCGAAGGCGTACCGGCCGCCGTGGTCGATCGAGGAGAACACGGTCGCAGGGTCGAACGCGTCCATGAACGCGCACGGGCCGTAGTCGATGGTCTCGCCGGAGATCGTCGTGTTGTCGGTGTTCATCACGCCGTGCACGAACCCCACCTGCATCCACGCCGCGACCAGGCGCGCCTGCGCCTCGACGACCGCGTCGAGCAGCGCCTCGTACGGGCGGTCGGCCGCGGCGGCGTCGGTGTGGTGGCGTGAGAGCGCGTGGTCGGCCAGGCGTCGCACGAGGTCCGTGCCGCCCGTCGCCGCGGCGTACTGGAACGTGCCGACACGGAGGTGGCTCGCCGCGACGCGCACCAGCACCGCGCCGGGCAGCATCCGCTCGCGCATCACCTCCTCACCGGTGGCCACGACGGCGAGGGAGCGGGTGGTCGGGATGCCGAGGGCGTGCATCGCCTCGCTCACGACGTACTCGCGCAGCATCGGGCCCACCGCCGCCTTGCCGTCCCCGCCGCGTGCGAAGGGCGTGCGGCCGGAGCCCTTCAGGTGCACGTCGCGCCGCCGGCCCGCGGTGTCGCGCACCTCGCCGAGCAGGAGGGCCCTGCCGTCCCCGAGACGGGGGGAGTAGCCGCCGAACTGGTGGCCCGCGTACGCCTGCGCGACCGGGGTGGCCCCGGGTGGCACGGAGTTGCCCAGCAGCACCGCGACCCCCTCGGGGGTGCGGAGCGCCTCCGGGTCGAGCCCCAGCTCGACCGCCAGCGGCTCGTTCAGTGCGAGGAGCGTGGGTTCCGGAGCCGGCTCGGCCTGCCACGGCACGCACAGCTCCGGCAGCTCGCGGGCGAAGCGATCGTCGAGCTGCAGGACGGCGGCGGCGAGGGACATGTCCCCGAGGCTACGGGGCGACGGCCTCCCGGCGACGTAGCCCCCGGTGTCCCGCCCGCGCGGTGGCGGCATCGGTACCATCCGCCGGATGTCACACGACGGCACGACCTCGCCGCGCTCGCAGCGCCACCCGTGGTGGCGGGGGCTCCTCGCTGCCACGCTCGCCGCGCTCGTCGCGGCGGCCGGCTGCAGCGGCGGGGACGACGAGCCGCGTGAGGACGACGCGGCTCCCGAACGGGACTTCGGGGAGGTCGCCGAGACCATCGACGCCTACGTGGAGGAGGAGGGTCTCAACGGCGCCGGGTTCGTCGTCGTGCACCGCGACGAGGGCATCGTGTTCGAGCACTACGCCGGCGTGTTCGGCCCGGACCGCGTCAGCCTGGTCGCGTCGTCCTCGAAGATGATCACCGCCGGGGTCCTGATGCGGCTCCACGACCAGGGCGTGCTCGACGTCGACGCCCCGGTCGCCGACGTCGTCGACTGGGGTGCCGAGCACCCCGACATCGCGCCGGTGCACCTGATCTCGAACAGCTCCGGGCTCGTGGGGCTCTCCGACGAGCCCGCGTACCGGCCGTACCTCTGCCAGTACCTGCATGCCGGCACGATGCAGGACTGCGCCGAGCAGATCTTCACCACCCCCGAGGACGACGAGGACGTCGTGCCACCGGACACCCGGTTCCGCTACGGGGGCGGCCAGTGGCAGGTGGCGGGTGCCGTCGCGGAGATCGCGTCCGGCAAGAGCTGGGACGAGCTGATCGATGAGACCTACGTCGAGCCCTGCGGCGTCGACAGCCTCGGGTACAACAACCACTACACGGTCCTCGTCGGTGAGGGCGGGCCGTTCGCACACCCCACCCAGTTCGACGGTGACCCGTCGGTGATCGACCCCACCGAGAACCCGAACATGGAGGGTGGGGCCTACATCAGCCCGTCGGACTACGCCGAGCTGCTCCTGATGCACCTCCGGGGCGGCCGCTGCGGCGAGGTCCAGGTGCTCTCGCCCGAGTCCGTGGACCGGATGCACCGGGACAGGGTGAAGGACGCCTATGGCGGCGACACCGGCCGCGGCGGGCCTTCCGGGGAGTCCGCGGGGTACGGGCTGGGCTGGTGGGTCGCCGCGGACGACCCCTCGCACATCCAGGACGGCGGGTCCTTCGGCTCGGTGCCGTGGCTGGACCTCGAGGACGGCTACGGCGCCTATCTGGTCATCGAGGCGACCAGCCCACAGGGCCAGCGCCTGGCGGAGCAGCTCCGCCCGCTCGTCGACGAGCTGATGGCCCCCGCCGGGTGAGCCCTCAGAGCCGGGTGACGGTCGGCTGCACCACGCCAGGGGTCGCGGTGAACCGGACCCGCGGGGTCGGCAGGGCCTGCCGGCTCGTCGGGCGCAGCTCGTGGAAGGTGACCGTCATGCCCTCCGGGGTGGCCTCCAGCAGCCCGTAGCCGTTGCGGCGGACCTCCATGTAGTCGAACTCCGGGTCCGTGCGGTAGGAGCCCAGCCCCCCGGCGAGGAGGTTCTCGAGCGGTCCGCTCGGGGAGGTGATCGATCCACCGGTGTACTCGTAGGCCACCAGCGGCGCCGTGGGGTCGTCGTAGTCGGTGCTGACGGGCGCCGCCATGAACGAGTGCTGGTCCCCGGTGAGGAACGCCACGTCGGTGATCCCCTCGGTGGCGAGGTGCGACAGGACGAGGTCGCGCTCCCACCCGTACCCGTCCCAGGAGTCGGTGCCGAGGTACAGGCCGGCGTGCTTCGGCAACGACGGGTCGAGCGCGCGCAGCTCCGGCGTGTCCAGGTCGACGAGGCGGATCGGGGCGATCATCACCGGGTTCCCGACCAGCTTCCAGCGCACCCCGTCGCCCTGCGCCGCGGTGAGCGAGTCGAGCAGCCACTGGCGTTGGGCCTCGCCGAGCATCGAGCGGCCGACCGACTGGAGGTCGCCGGTCATGACCTGCAGGCCGAGGATGCCGAGCACCGGCTCGCCGAGGGGCACGTCGCGGTACTGCCGGCTGTCGAGCAGGAGCACCTCGGCCAGGTCGCCCCAGCGCAGGCTGCGGTGGATCCGGGTGCCCTCGATCGGCCACACCGGCATGTACTCGAACCAGGCGCGGTACGCCGCCTCGGCGCGCTCGGGGTCCTCGGTGAAGATCGTCCGGCTGTAGTCGTTGACGATCTCGTGGTCGTCCCAGATCGGCACGAGTGGGTGCGCGGCATGGGCGGCCTGCAGGTCCGGGTCGCTGCGGTACAGCAGGTACTTCGCCCGGTACTCCGCGAGCGTGTCGACGTCCTCGATCGGCTCGGGCCGCACCCGCCGCAGCAGCTGGATGGCGATCGACTCGTAGATGTAGTCGCCGAGGAAGAGCACGGCGTCGAGGTCCCGCGCGGCGATGTCCCGCCACGCCCCGTAGAAGCCGCCCGCGTAGGACTGGCACGAGCAGAACGCGACCCGCAGCGACGACGGGCTCGACGTGGGGTCGGGCAGGGTGCGCGCACGGCCGACCCGGGAGGTCTCGCCCCCACCGGTGAACCGGAACCAGTACGAGGTCCCCGGCGCGAGTCCCTCCACGAGGACCTTGACGCAGCCGTCCGCGTCCGGGTCGACCGGTGCGGTCCCGGAGTCGACCACGGTGTCGAACGTGGGGCTCGTCGCCACCTCCCAGCCGACCGAGGTGGTCGCGGGCGCGTTCGCGAGGTCGACGCGGGTCCACAGCACCGCCGCGGTGGGCGAGTGCAGCCCTGACGCGACGCCCACGGAGAAGACCCCGTCGAGGTCGGGCGGCGGCGCGCACGCCGTGAACGACCCGAGCGCCGCCGCTCCGGCGAGACCGCTGCCGATGAGGAAGTCCCTGCGCTGCACCACGGCGTCCCCCTTCCCCGTGCGTGCGATCGAGCGTAGGGGACCGCGCCGGGCCGACGTCGCGGATTGGGTGGATCCACCCGGCGGGAGGACCCGCCGTTGACATCGGCTCCGCATCGGTCACAGTGGTTCGCCTATGTCGTCCCACCTGCTCGACACCAGCGAACCGGCCGGTCCGGACCCGACGGAGCTCCGCTGCCGCATCCACGCGGCGCTCGAGGAGCTGGGCGACGACGCGTCGGACCTGGCGATGGCCGCGTCGGTCCTCGAGGACCTCGCCGGCGCGTCGCGGATCCTGTCCCAGCTGAACCACCAGCCGAAGGTCACGATCTTCGGCTCCGCCCGGGTGCGAGAGGACAGCCCCGCCTACCAGCAGGTGCAGGAGCTCGCCGGACTGCTCAGCGCGGACGGATTCACGATCGTCACCGGTGGGGGCCCCGGCGTCATGGCCGCCGGACTGCGGGGCGCGGCGCCGGGCAGGGCGGTCGGAGTGTCGATCGCCCTGCCGTTCGAGACCCCCCACGAGGGCGACTTCCCCGTGGTCCTCCAGGACCGGTTCTTCACGCGGAAGCTCGCCATGGTGCGCCACGTCCGTGGCTTCGTGGCCGCTGCCGGCGGGTTCGGCACCGCGGACGAGGTGCTGGAGGTGCTGGTCCTGCTCCAGACCGGGAAGAAGCGCCCCGCACCGGTGGTGCTGCTCGACCCGCCGGGGCAGCCGCAGTGGGCCCGCTTCGCGGAGTGGGTGCGCGACGAGCTCGTCCCGGCCGGCCTCATCTCGCCCGCGGACCTGTCGCTGTTCCGCGTCTGCGACGACGTGCACGAGGCGCACCGCGAGATCACGCGCTTCTACTCCCGGTACCAGCGCCTCACCGAGCACGTCCTGCCCGACGGCCGCTACGCGATGGTGCTGTCGGACCTGCCCGACGCGGACGAGCTCACGCGCCTGGCCGTCGACTTCGCCGACCTCTGCGGGTCCCGGGGGTTCGAGGTGGTCGACAGCGCCGAGGGGCCGGTGCTCGCGTTCGAGTTCGACCGGCGGCGCTGGGGCCGCCTCCGCCAGCTGATCGACAGGTTGAACGGCGCCTGAGCTCAGCGGGGACCGCCGGCGACCGCCGCGGCGACGTCGCGGGCCCATCGCTCGATCGCATCCCAGTCACGCCGGTCGCGGAGCTCCGCGGGGAGGTCGCGCGCCATCCTCCGACGCATGAACCCGCCGTCGTCGGCGACCTGACCCCCGAACCCCGCGTGGTCCCGCGCCCCGAGGTCGGATCGCAGCCGGCGGAGGAGGCGAAGGGCGTCCCGGCGCCAACGGGCCATGTAGACGGCGCTGCCGAGCACGACCGCGTCGTACCCGTCGAGGGAGCGCACCTCCCGCGCCCGACGCACCTCCGCGTCCGCGCCCGCGTCGCGCAGGGCGGCTCCGATGCGCTCGGCGATCTCCGCGGTGGCGCCGTACTTCGTGCCGTAGGCCACCAGGATCCGGGGCATCCTCACCTCCGGGTCAGCCCGCCGCGTCGAAGGCCCAGCGGGTGGGACGGGTCGAGAACTCCTCGTCACGCTCGATCACGCCCAGCACCCGCTCGGGGGTGAACTCGACCATGAGGTGGGACCGCACGAACTCGCCGTCCAGGTCCGGTGAGACGGGCCGGTACTTCGTCAGGTAGCGCTCGATCCACTGCTCGCGGCGATCGACGTCGTCGAGCGCGACGCCCGTCCCCTCGGCGGAGATGCACTCGACGGTGTCGTCGACCGCCACGACCATGCGGGGGTTCTGCGCGAGGTTGCGGGCCTTGCGGGAGCTCGGGGCGCACGAGAAGAGGAACCGGTCCTCGTCGGGGTCCCACACGCCCCACACCGGCATCGCGTGGGGGCGCCCGGCCGCGTCCGCGGTGACGACCCAGTAGTTGCGGTTCGCCACGAGCCGCTCCTGCGCCCAGCTCCACGGCAACGGCCGCCAGGTCGACTCCTGCACGCCGTAGTCGCGCATGGCGGGCATCTCGGCTCGCGGCGTCGCCATGCGCCCGACGTTACGCCCGCGCCGGGTCGCCGCGCCGGGAGGGTTCGCCACCCGGGCCGCGCGCCCCCGTACCATCCGGCCCGGGAGGAGCTCGACGCATGGTCCAGCATGAACGCGCACCGACACGCCGCCGCAGGGCCAGGGCGGCGTTCGCCGCCGTGTTCGCCGTGGTCCTGCTCGCCGCGATGTGCGGCAGCGACGGCGAGCCGGGCCCCGAGCTGCGCCGGAGCGCGGCCTCGGCCGAGCGGCCGACGATCCCGACGACCTCCACGACCCGCGCGCCCACCACGTCCACGACGGAGGCGCCCACGACCACGTCGACGACCACCACGACGGCACCGCCGCCACCGACCACGGCGGCGCCGGGTCCCCGGGTGGTCGACGTGATCGATGGCGACACGATCGACGTGGAGGGCGGCCGGCGGGTCCGCCTGATCGGGATCGACACCCCCGAGCGCGGCGAGTGCGGCTACTCGGAGGCGGCCGCCGCGCTGCGCTCCCTGGTCGGTGGCAAGGCGGTCCGCCTCGTCCCCGGTGCCCGCGACGACGTCGACCGCTACGGCCGGCTGCTCCGCTACGTGGAGGTCGGCGGCCTGGACGTGAACCTCGAGATGATCCGGCGCGGGCACGCGATCGCTCGGTACGACAGCCGTGACGGGTACGGGCGCCACGCCCGGGAGCAGGCGTACGTGGCCGCCGACGCCGCGACGCCCCCGGCAGCGGGTTGCGCGGCACCCGGTGGTGGTGGCGGTCGGTCCGCCGCACCCCCGTCGACGACGCTCGCACCGCCCGCTGGTGGGACCGACCCCCGCTTCGGCACCTGCCGCGAGGCGATCGCGAACGGGTACGGCCCGTACACCAGGGGCGTCCACCCTGAGTACGACTGGTACCGGGACGCGGACCGCGACGGCGTGGTCTGCGAACGGTAGGTCCGGCCGTTCAGCCGTCGCCGCGCGGGACGAGCGCGAGCTGGCGCGACTGCGCGACGAGCCGGCCCGAGGGGTCCCAGAGCTCGCCGTCCACCTCGAGGAAGCCGCCGCTGACGAAGCGAGTCCGGAACTCTCCCGCCAACCAGCCGGGCACCGGACGGGCGCGCACGTGCGCGGTCAGCTCGAGGGTCGGGGTCCACGCGATCGGCAGGTCCACGTTGAACACGGTCGGTGGGAACGAGTCGAGCAGGGTCAGCAGGGCGAGCGTCCCGACCGGTTCGCCGTCGGGCAGGCGCAACCAGCCGCGGATCGTCGGGGTGCCGCTGCGGGCCCCTTCGAGGAACCGGGCGTCGTCGGGGTGCAGGCGCATCTCGACCTGGCGGGTGAAGGGCGGGGGGAAGCCCTCGCCCGGCTCGATCCGCAGGCACTTCTCGGGCTCGGGCAGCTCCGGCGGCGTGCCGAGCACCAGCTCCGGCGCCGCCGGCGCCCGGTCGAGGTCGCCGAAGGTGCCGAGCACCTGGAGCCGCTGGGTGCCCTCCGAGCTGAGCGCTCCCCGTGCGGTGGAGAAGCGGCGGCCCTCGCGCACGAGCGACACCTCGACCGAGGCCTCACCTGCACCCGCGGGTGCGAGGTAGTGGGCCGTCACCGAGATCGGGTCCGGCCGCCCCGTCGCGAGGACCATCGCGTTCGCGACGATCGAGAGCAGGTAGCCGCCGTTGGTGTTGCCGACGATGTCCCACCCCTCGGCGAGGTACGCGTCGTACCAGCCGGGGGAGCGCGGCGCCACGGAGGTGGCCCGCTCGAACGCGCCCGGTCCGCTCACGGCGCCGCTCCGGCCCCGCCCCGTGCGCCGGCGTGCGACGAGGACGTCGGCTCGACGCCGCGTGCGGGCAGGAAGCGCCACGCGACCAGCGCGCCGAGGGCGGTGGCGAGCGCGGCCACGCGGACCGCGCCGGCGAACCCGCCGAGGAAGGCGTCCGTCGTCGCGTCGAGCACCACGGCCCGCCCGGCCGGGGGAGCGTGCTCGGCCACCGCGGCCGCGCCGTGCACCGAACCCCGGGCCACCTCCAGGGCGTCGTCGGGGATGGGCAGCCCGGCGAGTCGATCCATCAGTCGGGGACCGTACAGCGAGCTGAACACCGATCCGACCACGGCCACGCCGAGGGTGCCACCGAGCTCGCGGGTGGTGTCGTTGACCGCGGAGCCGACCCCGGCCTTCTCCCGGGGCAGCGCCCCGAGGATCGCCTCGGTGGAGGGCGCGGTGGTCATCGTGAGCCCCCCGCCCATGAGGACCATCTGTGCGACGACAGGTCCCCAGTACGGCGTGTCGGCCTCGAGGGTGGAGGCCCACGCGAAGCCCAACGACATCGCGACCAGCCCGGCCGAGACGACCCGCGTCGAGCCGAAGCGCAGCGCGAGGCGGGCGGCGAGCGGTGCGGCGACCCCCGCGGCCACCGCGAAGGGGAGCGTGTGCAGCCCCGCGGACAGCGTCGAGTAGCCGCGGACGAACTGGAAGTACTGGGTGACGAGGAAGATGAACCCGAACAGGGCGAAGAACGCGATCGCGACCGACGAGCTCGCCGCGCTGAACCGCGGGTTGCGGAACACCGACACGTCCAGCATCGGGTCGCGCCGCCGCCGCTCCCAGGCGATGAAGGCGACGAAGAGCGCCGCGAACGCTGCGAACCCGACGATCGTCGCGGGTGCGGTCCAGCCACGGTGGGGCGCCTCGATGACGGTGTGCACGACGAGGACCACCGCGGCGACGGAGCTGACGAGGCCGACGGGATCGAGCCGGCCCGCCTCGGGGTCCCGGGTGCGCGGGACCAGGAGGGCGCCGAGCACCAGCGCCACGGCGACGATCGGCAGGTTCACGAGGAACACCGAGCCCCACCAGAAGTGCTCGAGCAGCCAGCCTCCGGTGACCGGTCCGAGGGCGACGGCGAGCCCGGTGATCGCCGACCACACGCCGATCGCCTTCGCACGCTCGGTGGGGTCGGTGAAGACGTTGCTGAGGATCGCGAGCGTCGCGGGGAAGATGAGCGCCGCGCCGACGCCCATGGCGGCCCTGGCTGCGACGAGCTGGCCGGCGCTTCCCGCGAACGCCGCGAGGACCGAGGTCGCGGCGAAGACGACGAGGCCCAGCTGCAGCGCGCCCTTCCGCCCGTACCGGTCACCGAGGCTGCCGAACGCGAGGAGGAGCCCGGCGAAGACGAGCGAGTAGGCGTCGACGATCCACTGGAGCTGGCTGGTGCCCGCGTCCAGCTCCCTGCTGAGCGTCGGCAGCGCGACGTTGACGATCGTGTTGTCGACGACGACGAGGAAGACGCTCGTGCAGAGCACCGGGAGGATCCACCAGCGGTGGGGGTGTGGGCGGGCGACGGCGGCGGTGTCGGACATCAGGTCCCCCCTTGGGAGTCGTGGAACACCGTTCCTCAGATGTGTAACGCTGTACCAGTGTTCTAGAACAGCGTTCCATTCGATGTCCACCCCGGCGTAGGATGGGAGCCGTGACGCCATCCGCCTCCCGCACCTCTCGCACGAGCCCCCGCACGCCGAGCACCCGCGTCGAGCACGCGATCGTCGACGCGGCAGAGGAGCTGCTCGTCGAGCAGGGACCGGAGGCGCTCACCGTCCGTGCCATCGCCGCGGCCGCGGGGGTGGCCCCGATGAGCGTGTACAACCGCCTGGGCGGCAAGCAGGGGGTGCTCGACGCGCTCCTCGTGCGGGGCTTCGACGGGCTCACCGCCGCGCTCACGGGCATCGCGAGCGACGACCCGTACGAGGACCTGCTCGAGGCCGGGCGACGCTACCGGCGCTTCGCCCGCCAGCACCCGTCGCACTACATGCTGATGTTCGAGCGGGCGATCGAGGACTACGAGCCGTCGGTCGACGCGCTCCAGCACGCGCAGGCGGCGTTCCGCGAGCTCGAGCTGCTGGTCCGCCGGGCGATCGCCGCGGGGGTGATCGCGGACGGCGACCCGACCGAGATCGCCCAGCGGCTGTGGGCCACTTGCCACGGCAGCGCGTCGCTCGAGCTGCACGGCATCGGCTTCTGCGAGGACGTGCTCGCCCACCAGGAGGCGACCGCCCGCACCGTCCTGCGCGGCCTGCGCAGCACCGAGGACTGAGGCGCCGGGGACCCAGGCCCCCGGGGGAACGGGGCCGGCGGGCTCAGGCGGCCGCGTGCGCGGCGCGCAGCGCCGCGATGTCGAGCTTGCCCATGCCGAGCATCGCCTTCGTGGCCGCCGCGGCCTTGGCCGGGTCGGGGTCGCCGATGAGGTCGACGAGCTCCGCGGGGACGACCTGCCAGGAGAGGCCGTAGCGGTCCTTGAGCCACCCGCACTGCGACTCCTCGCCACCGTCGCTCAGCAGCTCCCAGTAGCGGTCGACCTCCGCCTGGTCGGCGCAGGTGATCTCGAACGAGACCGCCTCGTCGAAGGTGAACTGGGGTCCGCCGTTGAGATCGGAAGAGCGTCGTGTAGGGAAAGAGTGTGGGGGGC
>CBFGTJ010000079.1:0-13394 GCA_965651815.1 uncultured Microthrixaceae bacterium
AGCACACCGGCGAGGCGGTCGCGGTTCGGCTTCGGGTCGTCGCCGCCCGCAAGCCGGTGCACGAGGACCATGCACTTATCACTCTCGCAGCCTCCGGCGCGCCACCGTCGCAACGACGGCCCACCGGCGGCGGCTGCGCGTGTGCGCCCGGTTGGGGCGCACCCGACGGGGCGCCGACCGGATCGTGTCCGTTCGCGCCGGGCGTGAACGGCCCGTGCGGGGTGGGTGCGGGTCGCGGCGCGGGGCGCGCTGCCGGCCGTGAACCCCGGACGGGGGTCCCACGGCGCCGCCGGCCCCGGTCGGCCTCCACGGCCTCGTCGACGTAGGCGCCGTAGTAGCGGTACATGTCGCTCCCCGAGGAGGTGCCCACGAGCACCACGCCCAACACCGGGGCGTGGTGCATGTCGAGCAGCGCGAGGGTCTCCTCGAGGGACTTCGAGGTGGACTGGCCCGCGCGCACCACGAGGATGACCTCGTCGACGATGGGCAGCAGGTCGATCGCGTCGTTCGTCGCGCGCAGCGGGCTCGAGTCGATGAGCACGGTGCCGCCGCGACGTGCTGCCTCGGTGGCGAACTCCCGTGCGGCGTTCAGCCGCCCCTCGACCTCGATGGTCGGCGGGCCCGCGGCGGCGAGCCACAGGTAGTCGATCCCGGTGTGCTGCACGACGTCGTCGACCGCGGGCCGGTCGGGACGCAGCTCCGCCAGGTCGGCGAGGCTCGGCGAGGACCGGGCGCCCAGGTAGCGCTCCACCGTCGGCCGGCGGAAGTCGGCGTTCACGATGAGGGTCTCGGCGCCGGTCTCCGCGAGCGCCATCGCGGTCAGCACCGTCGAGGTGGACTTGCCCTCGCCGGGCAGGGCGGACACGAACATGAACACCTGCGGCACCCGGCCCCGCGCGTGGCGCGAGATCACCGCCCCCGGCTGCTGGGCGCTCGTCGGCCCGCCGTCCGGGCCGCCGTCCGCGTCGGCCTGCACGAACTGGATGGCCGACCGGACGCGCCGGTACTGCTCGGACCACACGCCCTCCAGCGTGAGGCAGCCCCGGTCGTCCTTCGGCAGCTTGTCCTCGGCGAGCTGGCCGATCTCGGCGATGATCGGCACCTTGACGAGCGACGCGAGCTCCTCGCGGGTGTCGATGCGCCGGTTGAGCCGCTCGACCAGCACCACCAGCGCCGCGCCGAGCAGCAGCCCGACCCCGCCGAGCAGGACGGCACGCACCGGCGTCGAGCTCGGGACGGCCACCAGCGAGGCCACCGGTCGGGGGTTCTCCGGGCCGAGGGTCGTGTAGGGCTCGCGCTGGCTGAGGCTCAGCTCGAAGTCCTGCAGGGCCTGCTCGGCGGCGGACTGCGCGTCCGTGAGGCGACGCCGCTCGGCGACGAGGGCGTCGATGTTGGGCGTCTGCGGGGGTGGGACGTCGGTCCGGCTGATGAAGGGGAACTGCTGGTCGAACGCCTCGACCTCGCGTGCGGCCACCTCGACCCGCTCGGCGAGCTGGTCGCGCCGACGGGCGTCGTCCCCCCGGAGCTCGGAGTTGATGACCTGGAGGAACGCGTTCGAGAAGGCCTGCACGACCGACGACGCGAACTCCGGGTCGTCGTCCACGACCTTCACGACGATCGAACCGGAGTCGGGCTCGGGGGTGACCTCGACGAGGCGCGCGAGCTCGTCCCTCCGGCCCGGCTGGCCGAGCGCGTCCGCGGCGATGTCGACCACCTCCCCGCGGGTGATGCGCAGCGCGTCCTGGGGGACGTTCACCGGCTCGGTCCCCGTGGTGTTCGCGACGAGGACCTGCTCGACCTCGAAGCGTTCGACGTCGTCCCCGGAGGCCAGCAGGCCCGACGCGATGCCCGCCAGCAGCCCCAACACGGTCGTCGCAGCCACGAGCGGCCAACGCCGCCGCACCACCGCTCGCACCTTCGTCATCGACGACAACGTTCCCCCACGCTCCGGACCGAGGTCACAGGGTAGTGGCTGGCGCAGGTTCGCCGACCTGCACGCCCCGCCCCGGGGCGGTCCGACGGCCGGCGATCGGGAGCGCCGCCAGCATCAGGACGGCGGGAAGGACCAGCACCCGCTGGCGGGACAGGATCCCGAAGTTCGCGATGAACGAGAACCCGATCGCGAACAGCACGACGTAGCCGGCCATGAACACCAGGAACGGGCGCTGCAGCGCCAGGCGGGGGAAGCGTGCGAGCCGGCGCCACGACAGGAGCAGGATCGCCAGCAGGAGCACGCCCTCCGCCGACGCGACCAGCTCGGCGACGCTGCCCGCCTCGAAGGGGAACGGCCGCAGGAGCACCGACACGATGCCGCCGGGCAGGTCGAGCGGCGAGGTCACGGTGACCGGGGTGAACTCCGACTCGCCGATCGCGGACTGCTGCATCGCGCCCGCCAGCGCCGCGCCGGTGCCGTCCTCGGCGAACGACTCGAACTGCTGGGCGAGCCGGGCGCTGCCGACCACCCCGAGCCCGACCACGAGCGCGAGGCCGAGGAGGCGGAGCACCCTCGCCCGCGTCGAGCTCCCCTCGCCGCCGCGACGGCCGAGCGTGCCGACCGCGATCGCGAGCCCGAACGACAGGATCGACATGATCGCGATGTGGGGGCGCACCAGCAGCACGACGGCCGCGCCGCCGACGAAGAAGAGCAGCCCGCGGAGCTTGGGTGCCGGCGCGAGGAGGAGCGCCCCGCCGTAGGTGATGAGGCCCAGGCAGGCCATCATCACCGCCTCCTTGCCGATCGAGGCCGGCCAGAACAGCAGCGACGGCAGGAAGAGGACCAGCAGGGTGAACCTGCGGTGGTCGCCCTCCGGCACCGCGGCCCTGAAGGCCCGGACCATCAGGACCTTCCCGAGGAAGCACACGTAGGCGAAGACGACGAACCCGACGTGGATGCTGGGGCGGCTCAGCGTGTACACGATCCCGGTGATGTCGCCGACCCGCTGGGTCTCGACCGGGTACGGCTCGATGACCGGGATGGGGTGCAGCGGCCGACCGGAGCGCAGGTGCTCGACGAAGGTCCGACCGGCCTCGTGGTACACGGCCGCGTCACCGCCGTCGTAGATCACGAACACGAACACGTACCGCAGCGCGCTGAAGGCCAGGCTCGCGAGCAGCGCCCACAGGAGCACCCGGCCCAGCCACGGGTCGGCCTCCTTGGCCGCGATCCACCGGAACAGCGGCACCGAGGCGACGACGAGCAGGACCGCCACGCCCGCGGCGGACCACATGTCCAGGGTGATGCGGTCGAGGAGGAGCGCCGCCGCCCCGAGGAGCACGCCGATGAGCACCACGCCCGCCACCACGACGCCGCCGTCGTCGTGCATCCAACCAGCAGCGCGCGCCTTCACCCGGACGAGTTCCCCCATTCCGGCCGGAAGTCTACGACCGCACCCGTCGAACGCCATTCGGCCCGACGCTGGCCCATTGCCGGTCGGGGAGGCCCCGGCGGTACCCTCCGTGCGGGACGATCCGAGGGGCGCGCACCGATGAGCCGGGGGATTTCTGCGGAGTACTGGCAGCACCTCCGACCCTTCGCGCCGCCGCACGCCAACCAGCGGATGGCGTTCGTGGGGCTCGCGGCGTTCGTCGGCAGCGTCGCGGAGGCCGGCGTGCTCGTCATCGTCACGATGACCGCCGACAGCCTCATCCGCGAGGCCGACCACATCGAGCTGCTCGGCCGGGCCCTCCCCCGGACCGACGCCGTGCTCCTCGCGCTGGGGCTCGTCGTCGTGCGCATCGCCATGTCGCTGGTGGCCGTGCGCACCGCGTCGCGGTTCTCGGCGACGGTGCTCGAGCGGGCGCAGCGCTCGCTGCTCGACGCCTACCTCGGCACCTCGCACGAGGCCCGGGCCGCGCTGCCGGCGGGCGACCTCGCCGCGGTGGCGACGAGCCACGGCCGCTTCACCGGCGACATGGCCACCGCCTTCGGCCTGGTGGCCACCAGCCTGTTCGGGCTCCTGGCCTTCATCGGGATGTCGCTGGTGGTGAACCCCCTCGCGACCCTCGCCATCGCGGGGATCGGGGTGCTGCTCCTGCTGGCGATGCGCCCCATCCGCGCACGCAGCCGCACGGCTGCCGCCTCGTTCAGCGACGGCGCGAGGACGGTGAGCCACGAGCTCACCGAGATCGAGTCGCTGCACCGCGAGATCACCGTGTTCAGGGTGCGCGACCGCGTGTTCGAGCGGGCCACCGACGACACCCGCGAGGGCGCCGGGCGGTTCCGCCGGCTCCGGTTCCTGACCGAGACGATCCCGCAGCTGTACCAGGGGCTCCTCCTCGGCGGAGCGGTCCTCAGCCTCCTGCTGATCGTCAACGCCCCCACCACCCTCGACCTCGCGGCGGTCGGCGCGGTGGTGCTGCTCATGATGCGCTCCATGTCGTCCGCGCAGCTGCTGGTCACCGGCAACCAGCGCGTCATCGAGTTCGGCTCCTACACGGTGGCGCTGCGCGAGCTCATCGACCAGCTGCAGCAGCAGACCCGGACCTTCGGCCGGGCCCGCCCCGACACCCTGACCCCCGTGCGGCTCGACCGGGTCAGCTTCAGCTACGACGGGCGGGAGGACGTCCTGCGCGGCATCGACCTGACCCTGGACGAGGGCGAGCTGGTCGGCGTCGTCGGCCCCTCCGGCGCGGGCAAGTCGACGCTGGTCGAGCTGCTGCTGCGCCTCCGCCGGCCCACGGGCGGCGCGATCACGTGCGGGGGCGTGCCGATCGACGAGGTCGACCCCGACGAGTTCGCGTCGAGGGTCGCGTTCGTGCCGCAGCAGGCCGTGCTCATCAGGGGCACCGTCGCCGACAACGTCGACCTCTACCGTGGCCTGCCCGAGGACCGCATCCGCGCCGCGCTCAAGCAGGCCCACCTCGAGAGCGAGATCGAGGCGCTCCCCGACGGGATCCACACCCGGCTGGGGCCCGACGACCGGGCGCTCTCGGGAGGGCAGCGCCAGCGGCTCACCATCGCGAGGGCGCTGGCCGGCGACCCGGAGATCCTCATCCTCGACGAGCCGACCAGCGCGCTGGACGCGGTGTCCGAGAACGCCATCCGCCAGACGCTGACGGAGCTGCCGGAGGGGCGGGTCGTGGTCGTGGTCGCGCACCGCTACTCGACGCTGCGGTCCTGCAACCGCATCCTCGTGCTGCGCGACGGCGCCCTCGAGGTGGACGCCACGCCCGAGGAGGTCGCCGAGCGTTCGGAGTTCTTCCGCTCGATGGTCGGCTCGGAGGGCTGAGCAGCGGGCGTGGCGCTCAGCGCAGGCCGCGGTGCTCGGCCCAGACCGAGAACATGAGCACGTCCCACAGCTCGTACGCGTGGTTGGCGCGGCCGCGCAGGTGCGCCTCCCAGGTGCGCCGGACGAGGTCGACGTCGAGGAAGGCGCGCGTCGCGTCCCCCAGGAGGTGCGCCTCGGCCCACGGCCGCAGCGGGCCGCGGATCCAGTCCTCGATCGGCACGCCGAAGCCCGACTTGGGGCGCTCGAACACCGACCGGGGCACGTAGCGGGCGAGCAGCTCGCGCAGCGGCCACTTCGACACGCCGTCGCGGATCTTCATCCCGAGGGGGAGCCCTGCCGCGAACTCGACGAGGTCGCGGTCGAGCAGCGGCACGCGCGCCTCGAGCGACACCGACATGGTCGCCCGGTCCACCTTCGCGAGCACGTCGTCGGGGAGGTAGGTCACCGCGTCGAGCGCGGCCATGTGCTCCACGATCCCCGCGGTCTGCGGCCACCGCGTCGGGTCGGTGTGCAGCGTCGGGGGCTCCACCGCCCCCGGCACGAGCTGCTCGGGACGCTGCCAGTGGCTCACCAGGCGGTGGTACACCTCGTACTCGTCACCGGCGTCGGCGACGCCGAGCACCTTCGCGACCTTGAGCCCGAGCATCCGGGGGCGGCGCCGCTCGGGCAACAGCCGTGCCACCGCGTCCCACGCGCCGACCGGCACCGCCGCGCCGAGGTTCGCCGCGGCCCGCCGCGCGGGCAGCGGCACCCGCGCGAGCTGCCGCCAGATGGCCGGCACCCACACGTAGCGGTTGTACCCGGCGAACAGCTCGTCGCCGCCGTCGCCGGAGAGCGCGACGGTGACGCTGCGGCGTGCCAGCTCGCTCACCAGGCGGGTGGGCACCTGTGACGAGTCGGCGAACGGCTCGTCGTAGATCGCGCCCAGCCGTTCCACCACCGCCTGCGCGTCGCGTTCGGACACCACCAGCTCGGTGTGGTCGGTGCCCAGGTGCGACGCGACGCTCCGGGCGTCGTCGGACTCGTCGTAGTCGGCGGACTCCGAGCCGATCGTGAAGGTCCGCACCGGTCGCGCCGACTCCTGCTGGGCGATCGCGACGACGGTGGAGCTGTCGATCCCACCGGAGAGGAACGCGCCGACGGGCACGTCGGCGACGAGCCGCCGGCGCACGGAGCGGCGCAGCAACCGGTCCAGCTCGTCCACCGCCTCCTGCGGCGACCCCGTGAAGGTCGTCCCCTTCGAGACCACCTCCAGGTACGACCAGTAGGGGCTGGGGGTGCCGATCGATCCGTCGGCCTCGACCACGACCGTGTGCCCGGGCTCGAGCTTGCGGATGCCCGAGTAGATCGTCCACGGCGCCGGCACGTACTTGTGGCGGAAGTAGAGCGCGAGCGCGTCGCGGTCGACCCGCCGGTCGAAGTCGGGGTGCGCGGCGATCGCGTCGAGGACCGAGGCGAACACGACCTCACCGGTGCCGAGCCGGCCGTAGTAGAGCGGCTTCTCCCCCATCCGGTCCCGGGCGAGGTGCAGCCGGCGCTCGCGCCGGTCCCACACGCCGAGGGCGAACATGCCGTCGATGCGGGCGAGGGTCGCGTCCGGGCCCCACCGGGCGATCGCCTCGAGGAGGACCTCGGTGTCGGAGTGCCCGCGCAGTTCCACGCCCGCGGCCCGCAGGTCCTCGGCGAGCTCCCGGTGGTCGTAGACCTCGCCGTTGTAGGTGAGCACCCACCTGCCGTCCGCGGAGTGCATCGGCTGGGCACCGTGGTGGGAGAGGTCGAGGACCGAGAGGCGGCGGTGCCCGAGCCCGATGCCGGCGTCGGGATCGCACCAGGCGCCCGAGTCGTCCGGCCCGCGCAGGGTCATCGGCTCGGTCATCCGGGCGAGCAGCCGCTCCGTCCCGTCGACCGACCGGTTCGCCCTCGGCGCGAGGAGGCCGGCGATGCCGCACATGTCAGTGAGCGCTCACGCGGTCGCGACCGCGCACCAGAACGGCCAGTCCTCGTTGAAGCGCACGTCCGAGAACCCCGCGGTGCGCAGCATCGCGTCGATCTCGGCCCTGCTGTAGCGCTTCTCCAGGCGGGTGCCGAACCGGTCGAGGGCGTCGGTCTGCATGACGTAGAAGGGCTGGTCCCGATAGCTCGACAGCGGCACCCTGCCGACGTCGCGCCCGGAGCGCTCGAGCACCTTCGCGAGCCGGGCGAGCGGCCAGTACACGGTCGCGGCGATGCACCGGGTGACGAGGAGGCGGGGGCGGTGGGGCAGGCGGGCGATCACCCGGCGACCGGCGTCGCTGGCGCGCCAGAGCGCCCGGAACCAGCCCGGCCGGTTGTCGAACGAGTAGTAGAGGTACACGAGGAACGGCGCGCCCGGCCGCAGCACGCGGCGGACGTCGCGCAGCGCACCCTCGGTGTCGGGCAGGTGGTGCAGCACGCCGAGCGAGAACGCGAAGTCGACCGAGTCGTCGGCGAGCGGGAGCTCCACGGCGCTGCCCTGGAGCAGCGAGCCCGGCGGGAGGCGGCGCGCCGCGACCTCGAGCGCGGAGCGTGCCGCATCGAGCGCGACCACCTCGTACCCGCGGGCGCGCACCCGGTCGGACCACCGGCCGCTGCCGCACCCGACGTCGAGACCCGTCGCACCCGCGGGAAGGTCGTCCCAGGGGAACGAGGAGAAGTAGCGGTCGAACGAGCGCTGGATCGACTCGGGGTCGCGGTCCTCCTGGTCGTAGACCGACCACTCGAACCCGAAGCCCTCGACGGTGTCCTCGTCGTAGCTGCGTCCTGCCCCGCTCGCCCCCATCGGGTGTGCAGCGTACGGGACGCCGCCCGCGCTTCCTCCCACGGCCTGCTCAGACGGAGCGGAGCGCGTCGAGGGTCTCACCCCTGGACACGTACCACGCCAGGGGGATCGCGGCGAGCACGCCGGAGAGCACCCCCACCACCGCGATGACGACGAGGAGCCCGGGCGGCGGGTGGAAGTCGAGCGGCGCGACGGAGCCCGCCCCGAGGGCCCGGACGAGCGGCAGCGACAGCGCGAGGCCGAGCAGGAGGCCCAGCGCGGTGCCGAACGCCGCGACGAGCGCGGACTCGCCGACGACCATCCGACGCACCTGGCCACGGGTCATGCCGAGGGCCCGCATGATCCCCAGCTCGCGGCGCCGCTCGAGGATCGACAGCGACAACGTGTTCGCGATCCCGGTGAGGGCGACGACGACCGCGAGGCCGAGCAGGCCGTAGACGACCGCCAGCAGCGTCTCCAGCGGCGCGGTGCGCGACTCGACGTACTCCGGCAGGTCCTCCACGGCGAGGTTCGGGTACCCCTCCACCACCGACTCGAGCTCGGCCCGGACCCGGTCACCGCGGACCTGCGCGCCGGGGTCGGTCCGCACGAGCACGACGGCGTCGTAGTTGAAGGTCGGCAGCAGGTGCGCCTCGAACGTCGACCGGTCCAGGAGGAGCCCGGCCTGGGCGAAGTCGTGCTCGACCGTGGCGACCAGCTCCAGGTCCCGTGCGCCGCCGCGGGGGAAGTGGAACCGGACGCGGTCCCCGAGCGACCACCCGCGTGCGTCCGCGACGGAGGCGGTCGCGGCGAAGGCCCCGTCGCCGACGCGTGCCAGCGAGCCGTGGACCGCGCCGACCTCGACCACCTCGGGGAAGGTGGCAGGGTCGATGCCGAGCGCGAGCAGGTCCGCGCCGTCCGGAGGTCCCTGGGGGCCGTCGGGGGTGCCAGTGGCACCGTCCGGTCCCGCCGCGGCGTCGCGGTCCACGATCCTCACCGGCCCGAGCCGCACCGGGCTCACCGTCTCGACGCCGTCGATCCCCGCGACCTGCTCCCGTTGGGCGTCGGTGACCCCGACGCCGGTCGCGAAGCTGGACGTGCGGATCACGTAGTCGGCCCTCACCCGCTGCTGCACGGCGATCTCGGTGCTCGCCCGCACGGAGTTCGCGAGGACCGCGACCAGGACGACGAGCGCCACGCCGATGGTGAGCGACAGCGCGGCCACCGCGGTGCGCCTGGGGTTCCGGCCGGCGTGGTCCGCGGCGAGCCGGGCACCGAGCGCGCCTGCCGCGGCGAACGGGAGCGCGAGCACCCGGGTCACCGGGGCGACCGCCACCGGTGCCAGCCCGGCCGCGCCGAGGGCGACCAGCGCGGCACCCACGCCGACGGGCAGCAACGGACGGTCGACCGCCCCCAGCCACCCCGTCGCGATCGCCGCGACGCCCGAGGTGGCCGCGGCGACGGCCCACCAGGCCCGGCGGCCTCCGCCGAGGGCGGGAGGTTCGTCGGGCTCGTCGATGATCGCCGCCGGCGGCACCGCGCTCGAGCGCCACGCCGGCACCAGCGCCGCGACGACGGTCACCGCCACCCCCACCGCCACGGCGACGAGCGCGCTGGCCGGCGACACCGGCGGCCGTCCGGGCGGGACCGAGAAGAAGCGCCCGACGAACGAGGTCACGACCGTCGCGAGCGCGACCCCGCCCGCGAACCCGACGAGCGACGCGACGAGCCCGAGCCCCACCTCCTCGGCCAGCGTCCGCATGACGCCCTGGCGCCGCAGGGCGCCGACCGCCCGCATGAGCGCGTGCTCGCGCGCCTGCTGGGTGACGAGGATCGAGAAGGTGTTGTGGACCACGAACCAGGCGACGACCACCGCGATGACGCCGAACACCGCGACGAACCCGGCGGTGAGGTCCGCGTACCAGGCGAGCGACCGGGCACGTTGCCGGGCGTACGCGTCGCCGCCCACGACCTCGAGGTCCGGGACCCGGTCCCGGATGCGGTCCTCCAGGACCGGACCGGGGAGCGAGCCGTCCGAGGACACCGCGACGTAGCTGTAGGCCCCGGGCACCTGCGCGAAGCGCTGCGCGACCGCGGTGGTGAGCAGGACCGTCGGCGGGTCCGACCGGGGCTCCGCCGTGCCCGACCGCATCAGGCCGACGAGGGTGAAGGTCTCCCGGCCGTCCGGACCGATGACGGTCAGGGGTCGTCCCACCCGGTAGCCGACCTCCCCGGCGGTGCCCACGTCGAGGACGGCCTCGCCGTCGGCCTCCGGTGGCCGCCCCTCGACGATCGCCCCGCGCTGCAGCGGACCGCCGGTCCAGTTGAGCACCACGGTCGGTGGACGGCGGTTCGGCAGCCCACCTCGGTGCCCGAACACGTGCACCGACGCCGACTCGACCACACCCGCCGCGTCGGCGACGCCCTCCACCGCGAGCACGCGCTCCACGACGGCCTCGTCCACCGGCTCCCGCAGCTCCTGGCCGAACGCCGCCTGCTGCACGTTCGGTGACTGCACCACCGCGTCGTAGCGGGCGAACGAGGAGCCGACGTGGGAGTCGACGGAGTCCGCCAGCACCGAGGACAGGACGTGGGTGCCGGAGAGGAACGCGACGCCGAGCGCGATCGCGAGGGACGTCGTCACCAGGCGCCGCTTGCGCATCCACAGGCCCCGCACCGCGAGTCGCAGCACCTCAGCCACCGCCCTCGTCACCGAGCGTCATGTCGTCGCCCCCTCGGAGCGGCGCAGCGTACTTCGCTTCGGGGCGACCCTCGTCGTCCGGCGCGCCGGAGGGTGGGACCGGGGCCGCGGGGGCGTAACGTCGTGGTGAGTCGAGCTGGCGGCGGGCGGAACGGGGGAACGGGTGCGATCAGCGCGAGGTGACCTGCGGCGGGTGACGCTCAACGCCCCGGTCGGCGCGTTCGGGCTGCCGGAGCGGCTGCCGCCCACCGACGACGACGCGGTGCAACTCCGCCGGGCGACGACCGCCCGCCTGCACGCGCTGCTCGGCGGTCCGCCGGGGGTGGAGCTGACCTCGTCGTGCACCCACGCGATGGAGGCGGCCGCGGTGGTGCTCGGCGTCGGGCCCGGCGACGAGGTGGTCGTGCCCGCGTTCACCTTCCCCTCGACCGCCAACGCGTTCCTGCTGGGCGGTGCGACGATCCGCTTCGCGGACGTCGACCCGGCCACCGGCAACGTCGACCCGGCCAGCGTCGAACGGGTCAGCGGACCGCGCACCAAGGTGGTGGTGTGCACCCACTACGGGGGCGTCGCCTGCGACGTGGACGCCCTCGGCCGCCTCTGCCGGGACGGCGGCTGGCACCTCGTGGAGGACGCGGCGCACGGGATCTTCGCCACCTACCGGGGGACCCCCCTCGGCCGGTTCGGCACCTTCGCGGCGCTCAGCTTCCACCGCACCAAGAACGTGTCGTCCATCGATGGCGGCGCGCTGGTCGTGAACTCCCCGGAGCTCGTCGAGCCGTCGCTGGTCGCCATCGACAAGGGGACCAACCGCGCCGCCTTCGACGAGGGTCGGGTCACCAGCTACGAGTGGTGCGGACCCGGCTCGGCGTGGCGCATGCCCGACCCGATGGTGCAGCTCCTCGCGGCACAGCTGGAGCAGGCCGACGGGATGCAGCGCGTGCGGCACCACGTGTGGGGCCGCTACCACCGCGAGCTGGCCGACTGGGCGGGCGAGCTCGGCGCCGCGCTGCCGGTGGTGCCGGACGGGTGCGAGCACCCCGCCCACCTGTACTGGCTCGTGCTGCCCGCCGGCGTGGACCGGGCCGACTTCGTGCAGCACTGCGGCGAGCGGGGGGTGCAGGTCGCGCGCCACTACGGCTCGCTGCCCGACAGCACCTACGGCCGCCGGATCCGCCACCCCGACGACGACTGCCCCGCCGCCGCGGTGCTCGGCGAGCAGCTCGTGCGGCTGCCGCTGCACCACCTGCTCACCGACGACGACGTCGACCGCGTGGTCGCCGCGGTGACCTCGTTCCGCCCCAGCCCCTGACCGCGGGTTGAGCGGGATTCACCTTCCTGTGGGCACGGGACGTGACGCCCGGTACACTTCGGTGCTTGGCGGTGTCCCGCGCTCGGGACGGGGCGATGACGAGGGGGAGACTCCATGCGTGAGTATCCGATGCCGATGCCGTTCGGCTGGTTCCAGGTGGCCTGGAGCGACGAGGTGCCGAAGGGCGAGGCGAAGCCACTCTTCTTCTTCGACCGTCACCTGGTCGCGTGGCGGGACGACGACGGCCAGGCCCACGTCTGGGACGCCTTCTGCCCCCACATGGGCGCCCACCTCGGCGTGCGCGCCAAGATCGAGGGCTGCGAGGTCGTCTGCCCGCTGCACGGGTGGCGCTACGACGCCGAGGGCACCTGCATCGACATCCCGTACTCCAACCGGATCAACAAGCAGGCGAAGGTCGGCACGTACCCGGTCATCGAGCGCAACGGCCTGCTCATGGTCTGGTACCACCCCGAGGGCGAGGCCCCGTCGTGGGACATCCCCGAGCTGCCCGAGTTCGGTGAGGCGGGCGGCTTCTCCGAGGTGTTCCGCCGGGAGTACTCGCTGAACTGCCACTGGCAGGAGATCGCCGAGACCCAGGTCGACGCGGCCCACATCCAGGCCCACCTGGTCGAGTACCAGATCATGATGAACGGCGGCGAGAAGCCCGAGCACGTGCCGATGCCGCAGGTCGACTCCTACGAGACCGACGGGCCCGTCGCCAGGGTCCGCATCGCCCAGGACTTCCCGACCCCGAAGGGCGCGGTCACCGGCCGGATCGACACCGACGTGTGGGGCCCGGGCTTCGCTGCCACCTGGTTCACCGGGCTGGTCGACACGCTGCTGCTCGGCTGCGCGACGCCGACCGGGCCCGGCAGCTGCGACCTGCGGTACAGCTTCGTCGTCCGCCAGACCGGCGACGCCGCGTCGACCACCTCGCTGGGCGAGGCGTTCATCCGCGAGATCCACGAGCGCACCGTCGAGGACGTCGAGGTGTGGGAGGCCAAGGCGTACGTGCAGAAGCCGGCACTCGCGCACGGTGACGGGCCGATCATGCAGTACCGCCGCTGGTGCGAGCAGTTCTACGCCGAGGGCGTCGACAAGTCGAAGGCGACGTGGGTCCCCTCGGCCGAAACGGCGAAGCAGGCCGCCGCGAACGCCGTCCCCTGGAGCTGAACCCACCGGCCCCCGCACCGGGCGCCGCGCCGGGTTCGGTCGTCGGCACGAGTGCGGTGGTCCACGACGCTGCGGCGCTGCTCGGCGTCGTGGTGGGGTCGGCACCGCTGCTGATCCGACTCGCGCAACAGGGGTGGGTACCTCGCGGGGTGGTCGTCGTCGGCGCGACCCTGGCCGTCGTCGTCCCGACCCTGGCCGTCGTCG
>CBFGTJ010000080.1:0-13345 GCA_965651815.1 uncultured Microthrixaceae bacterium
GGAGCGCGGTGGACCGCGTCGCGCCGCTCGGGCCGATGCTCGCCGGCGTCATGATCTTCGTGACCGGGCTGGCGGTCGGTGGCCTCGCTCCGTCGATGCCGGTGCTGGTCGTCGGCCGCGTGCTGCAGGGCCTCGGGGCGGGCGCGGTGCCGGTCGTGTCGTACGTCTGCATCAGCCGGGGGTTCCCGGCGGTGCTGCGGCCCAAGGCGTTCGCCGCGATGTCGACGGCGTGGGTCGTGCCGTCGCTCGTGTCGCCCCTCGTCGCCGCGGAGGTCGCCGCGGGGGTGGGCTGGCGCTGGGTGTTCCTCGGGCTGATCCCCGTGACCCTGCTCGTCGCGTCGTTCGCGCTGCCCGCGCTGCGCACCGTGCCCGGTCCCGACGCCGCCGGTGACGTGGAGGGCGGCCCGCAGAGCCGGCGTGCTGCGCCCGCCTCGGTCGCGCTGCTCGTCGTCGGCGTCGCCGCCGTGCTGGGCGGCCTGGGCTCCGACGTGGTCTGGGTGGGGGTGCCGATCGCCGTGGTCGGTGCCGCGGTCGCGTTCGGCCCGTTCCGGCGGCTGACGCCGGAGGGCACCCTCCGTGCCGCCCGCGGCCTGCCCGCCGCGGTGCTCACCCGCGGGGTGCTCACCTTCGCGTTCTTCTCCGCCGACGCGTTCGTGTCGCTGGCGCTGACCTCGGTGCGCGACACCTCCACCCGGTTCGCCGGCGCGGTGCTCGCGACGGCGTCGCTCACCTGGACCGTCGGCTCGTGGACCCAGGCCCGGCTGTCGGAGGCGTGGGGCTCCGCCCGCCTCGTGCGCACCGGCGGCTCGCTCGTCGCCACCGGCTGCACCCTGCTGGCCGTGTCGCTGTCGGGCGCCGTGCCGCTCCCTGTGTGGTTCCTCGCCGCGGCCTGCAAGGGGCTGGGCATGGGGATGGCCTACCCGCAGCTGTCGGTGGTGACGCTCGCGGAGGCGCCCGCCGGGCAGGAGGGCGCAGCGACCTCCGCGCTGCAGATGACCGACATGCTCGGCATCGTGCTGGGCACCGGGTTCGCCGGGGTGGTCGTGAGCGTCGGCGACCGGGTGGCCTCCGGGGCGTGGGTCGCGCTGGCCATCGTGTTCGGTCTCGCGGCGACCGCCGGGACGACGGTCGCGCTGCTCGGCCAGCGGCTCCCCGGCCGGCGCGCCGCGCTGCGGTGACCTCCGAGCCGGCTGGCGGCGACCTGACCGTCGCCCGCGGCTACCGGCGGACCTTGCGGTAGAGGGCGTCGAAGGCCTCGGCGGCGTCGCGGCCCCGGTAGCCCATCGCGTGGATCGGGCTGCGGTCGCCGACCGCCTCGTTGAGCACCGTGCGCTGCGGCACGAACGGGCGCCACACGGCCCGCTTGCCCATCAGGCGCTCGAGCTCGCGCTCCTGGCGGAACGCCTCGAGCGACACCGCCGGGGCCCGGTTCACGATGACCCCGCCGACGTCCAGGTCGGCGTTCAGCTCGGCCCACACGTCCTCGACGGTGGCGAGCACGGCCTCGGCACCGCGCAGCGACAGGGCGGACAGCTCCACCACGAGCAGCACCCGGTTCGCCACCGCGAGGCCCGAACGGGTGGTGGGCCCCAGCGACGGGGCGCAGTCGATGAGGACGACCCGGTAGTCGTCCAGCATCGGCTCGAGCGCGCGTCGCAGGCGCAGCGCGGCATCCGCGTCGCGGGAGTCGCCCTCGCGGTCGATGAGGTTGCGGCTCGAGGGCAGCACGTCGACGCCTTCGCCCCAACCGGAGGTCACGGTCGCGGCGCGGGCGACCTTCGGGTCACCGGTGCGCAGCACGTCCCCGACGGTGAGGTGCTCGTCGGTCGCCTCGACGCCCATCGACCAACCGGCGCTGCCCTGCGGGTCCAGGTCGATGACCAGGCACCGGTCGCCCGCCTGCTGGGCCGCGGACGCGAGGCCCAGCGTGACGGTCGTCTTGCCGACGCCGCCCTTCTGGTTGAGCACCGCTGCGATGCGCGCCCCTCTCGCCACGGCGGTCATCGTGCCGTCCACCGGGCGCACCCGCAACCGGACCGCCTCGCGCGCCGCCCCCGGCGCGGCGCGACGGGGCGGCCGCCCGTGGGAACCTGTGGCGATGGCAGAACCCTCCGACACCGACGGCGCGACGCCGGCGCCGCGCCCGCCGGCGGCCGGCTCGAAGGCGGGCGAGGCCTACCTGGTGGTCCCCGACGAGGGGCCCGGGCCCGGCGTGCTGGTCCTGCATTCCTGGTGGGGCCTCGGCGAGTCGCCGCGCCGGGTCGTGGAGCAGCTCGCGGACGCCGGCTACACCGCGCTCGCGCCGGACCTCAGCTCCGGGCTGGTGACCGACGAGCCCGACGAGGCGCAGCAGGCCCTCGCCGAGGCCGACCCCAACGCCGTCGCCGCGCTCGTGCTCTCCAGCGTCGCGGCGCTGCGGGCTCGCACCGCCGTGCCGACCGACCGGATCGCGGTGGTCGGGTTCTCCATGGGCGCGTCGTGGGCGATGTGGCTGGCGACCCGCCTGCCCGGCTCCGTGTCGGCGGTGGTCGCGTACTACGGCACGCAGAACATCGACTTCGACGACCTCGAGGCGCCGGTGCTCGGCCACTTCGCGGACGAGGACCCCCTCGTCACCGAGGACGAGCTCACCGAGATGCACGCCCGGCTGCTGCTGTCGGAGAAGTCCGTCGAGCTTCACCGCTACCCGGGCACGAGCCACTGGTTCGCGGAGGACGACCGTCCCGCGTTCCACCACCCGGATGCCGCGGCGCAGGCGTGGGACCGGACCCTGCGCTTCCTCGCCGAGCACCTCCGCGGCTAGTCCGCCCGGACGTCCTCCGGGGCGGCCCCGCGCCGGCCCTCACGACGTCGTGACCCGCGCGGAGGCCGGGGCCCGGTAGGTGCGCAGGGCATCCGCGGAGAGCAGCGCGAGCGCCAGCCACACGAGCAGGAAGCCGGCGAGGCGCTCGGGTGGCATGTCCTCGCGGAACACCAGCACCCCGATGAGGAACTGGCACGCCGGGGTGAGGTACTGCAGGAGCCCCAGCAGCGACAGGGGGATGCGGCGTGCCGCCACCGCGAACAGCGTGAGCGGCGTCGCGGTGACCACCCCGGTGGTCGCGAGCAGCGCCGTGGTGCCCCACCCGTCGTTGCCGAACCGGATCCCGCCGCCGAACAGCTCGGCCGGACCGTCCGGGCGCCTCGCGACGAGGACGAGCAGCACGGCGGCGACCGGGGCGAGCAGCGCCGTCTCCGCGGCGAGCGACTCGAGCGCGCGGAGGGGGATCCGCCGCTTGAGGAAGCCGTAGCCGGCGAACGACCCCGCCAGCACGAACGACACCCAGGGCACCCTGCCGTAGCCGACGGTGATGACCAGCACCGAGGCGGCGCCGAGCGCGACCGCCACCCACTGCATCCGCCGGAGGCGCTCGCCGAGCACGACGACGCCCAGCGCGACGGTGACCAGCGGGTTCACGAAGTAGCCGAGGGCCGCGTCGACCACCCGGTCAGCGGCCACCGCCCACACGTAGACGAGCCAGTTCAGCGCGATGAGCACCGCGGCGAGCGCGAGCTGGGCGAGCACCGCTCGGTCCCGTCGCAGCGGCGCGAGCCACCGGTGCCGGCGGCGGACCAACAGGACGAGGCCCACGACCACCAGGGACCACAGGATGCGGTGGGCGAGGACCTCGAGCGCGCCGGTCGGTTCCAGCGCCCGGAAGTACAGCGGGAAGCTGCCCCAGAGCGCGTAGGCCGCGACGCCGGCGAGGGTGCCGGCACGCAGCTCCGAGCTCACCAGAGCTCGTCGGAGTAGGTCGTGGTGCCGGGGATCGTCGGGATGAACGGCGCGGCGAGCCGCACGGTCGCGAGGCCCGAGCCGTCGACCTCGGCGCCGTACTCGACGATCCGGTCCCAGCACTCCCTCGGGTCGGTGCGCAGGAACAGCAGCTGGAGGCTGCGGGCACGGGTGCCCGGCCCGGTGCCCAGCTCCATCGGCGCCTTCCCGTCCTCGCCCTCGGGGATGATCGGCCGCCAGTGCAGCACCTGGTCGACGGGGCTGGGGGACCCGTCGTCCGCGTCGGCGAACAGCAGCGGTGCGGCGACCTCGCGGAACCAGCCGGCGAAGTCCCGGTGCGACGTGTCGCCCACCCGGTCGACGTGCACGCTGACCAGGCCCTGGTACGGGTGGTCGAGCGCGACGTGGGCGGGCACCCCGTCGGGGTCCCGGTGGTCCGACCCCGCGGCGAAGTACAGCGCGGTGTGGGCGTGGGTGCGCTCCTCGAACCCGCGCCCGTTGTCGTACAGCTCGAAGACCTGGCGGTTCGCCCACGCGAAGTGCTCCGCCTCGTGGCCCTTGTGGATGAAGTAGGTGGCGAGGTACGAGCCCGCGTCGAGCGGGCGGGCCACCGCGGCGTCATCGGGCACCCCGGCGGGGAAGCGGAGGTCCTTCAGCGGTCGGGTCGCGACCCAGCGTCGGCCCGCGAACAGCCAGGGACCCACCATGCAGCCGGAGTAGAAGTGGTCGTGCTCGTACCACCGGCTGTAGGCGGCCTCGTGGCCGCGCACCGGGTCGACCAGCGTGAACAGCATCGCCCCGACGCGCACCGCGTCGTCCTTGCCGTAGGGCTCCATCAACGCTCCCCTCTGGTCCGCCCCACGATCCGTGGGGACAGGGTCACAGTAGGGTGGTCGATCATGTCCAGCGACCTGGGTTCCGGGAGGTCCCTGCCGCGGAGCGCTCCGCTCCCGCCACCACCGGGGGCGCCGTGGCAGGACCGGCCGCGACCCGCGGTGGCGGTCGGCCGGATCGTCGACACGACCGTGGTGAAGGTCCTGCCCGACGAGGTCGAGGTGCGCCTCGTCGACGGCCGCACCGGGGTGATCCCCGCCAGCGAGGTCGAGGGGCGTGCCGAGCCCGGCCAGGAGCTGGAGGCCGCGCTGCTCGCCCGCGACGACCCGAAGGGCCGCACGGTGCTGTCCCGCTCGTGGGCCCTGCGCCAGCGGGCGTGGGAGCGGATCGAGGCCGCCCGCGACTCGAACGAGCCGCTCAGCGGGCCGGTCACCAAGGCGGTGAAGGGCGGGGTGGTGCTCGACCTCGGCGTGCGCGCGTTCCTGCCCGCGTCGCTGTTCCCCGAGGGCTGCACGGACGCCGGGGAGCTCGTCGGCCGCGACGCCGAGGTGCTCGTCGTCGAAGCCGACCGCGACGGCGACCGCGTCGTCGTGTCCGTCCGTGACCTCGAGCGCCGCCGCCGTCGGGCGCGCGAGCGCGACCTTCTGCGCTCGCTCGAGCCGGGCGCCCGGGTCGAGGGCACCGTGGTCAGCACCGGTGAGCACGGTGCCGTGGTGGACCTCGGCGGGGTGCGCGGGCTCGTGCACCGCAGCGAGCTCACCTGGGGGCACCTGCGCAGCGTCACCGACGTCGTCACCGTCGGGGACCGCATCGAGGTCGTCGTGCTGGAGGTGCAGCGGTCGAAGCGGAGGGTGTCGCTGTCGTTGCGCGCGACGACCCCCGACCCCTTCGAGGCGGTCGAGGTGGGGGCGGTCGCACCGGCGACGGTCACCCGGGTGGTCGACTACGGCGCGTTCGCCCGCCTGGAGGGCGGCGCCGAGGGGCTGGTGCACGTCTCGGAGCTGTCCGAGGTGCCGGGGATCCGGCCCGACCAGCTCGTGGTGCCGGGGGAGCAGGTGGTGGTCAAGGTGCTGGATGTGGACCGTCGCCGGCGTCGGCTGTCGCTGTCGGTGCGCCAGGCGGTGCTGGGAGGCTGACCGGCGACGGTCAGAGCGTGGACATGCGGGTCGGTGGTGGAGGTGAACGGGACGGACCCGTGCTCGGCCGCCTCGTCGAGCGGCACCTGCTCCCACCGGAGCGTGCCGCCGCCCCGGGCGCCGGCCGGGGCGGAATCCGGCCGGACCCTCAGCCGAAGCGCAGCTTGTCGATCTCCCAGTAGGCGCGCAGCGACACGAGCCGTCCCTCGGCATCCACCCGGTAGGTGCCGACGAGGTCGGTGTGCACGACCGTGCCGTCCGGCATCGTCGTGGTGATCGTGCCGACGTTGGCGACCTCGTCCCCGGCGGCGTGGCTGCGCTCGATCCGGAACCGCACCTGGTTCGGGGCGATCGTCGAGTCGTAGAACGCGGCGATCGCGTCGATGCCCCGGTGCCCCTCACCCGTGGGGTCCAGCGGTGAGCGGCCGATCGGGTCCTCGACCACTGCGTCGGGTGCGAACAGCGCCAGCCAGCCCTCGCGGTCGCCCGCCTCCACCGCCTCCATCGAGGCGAGCGAGGCGTCGCGTGCGGGGTGCGGCTCGAAGTCCTCCGGTAGCTCTGGCACGGTCCCCTCCTGCCCTCTCCTGACCCCTCGTGTCACGCCGGCACGGCAGTCTCGCACGGCTCGGGAGGGTCCGTGGCAGCCCGTAGGATCGTCGGCCGTGTCAGTGACCGCCACCGCCCGACCGACCCGAATCCGGCTCCGACCGTGGCAGTCCGAGGCCCTCGACGCGTTCACCCTCAAGCAGGGCCGTGACTTCCTGGCCGTGGCCACGCCCGGCGCCGGGAAGACGACCTTCGCGCTGACCGCCGCCGTCCAGGACCTGGCCGAGCACCCCGGTCGCCGGCTCGTCGTCGTGGCGCCGACCCAGCACCTCAAGCAGCAGTGGGCGGACGCCGCCCTGCGCTTCGGCCTGCACCTCGAGCCCCAGTGGTCCGCCCGCGACGGTGCGCTGCCGCTCGACATGCACGGGGTGGTCACCACGTACCAGCAGGTCGCGACCTCGGCCGCGGCCCTGGCCCCGCTGGCACGCGACGCGTTCGTGGTCTTCGACGAGATCCACCACGCCGGCGACGACCGGGCCTGGGGCGAGTCGGTGCTGCAGGCCTTCGGCGGCGCGGCGCAGCGGCTCGCGCTGTCGGGCACGCCGTTCCGGTCGGACAGCTCGCCGATCCCATTCGTCCGCTACCACCTCGACGAGGCCCTCCCCGACTACGAGTACGGCTACGGGGAGGCGCTCGCGGACGGCGGCGTGGTGCGGCCGGTGTACTTCCCGCGCATCAACGGGTTCATGGAGTGGATGGCGCCCGACGGATCGGTGGTGGAGGCGACCTTCGAGGACGAGCTGCCCCGGGAGCTGTCCAACCAGCGCCTCCGCACCGCGCTGTCGCTCGAGGGGCAGTGGCTGCCGACGGTGCTGTCGCAGGCGCACGAGCGGCTGATGGCGCTGCGCCGCCAGCACCCCCAGGCCGGCGGCCTGGTCATCGCGACGGACCAGGACCACGCGAGCGGGATCGCCGAGCTGATGTCGCGCCAGCACGGGGTGCGCCCGGTCGTCGCCGTGTCCGACGACCCGGACGCCTCCGACAAGATCGCCCGGTTCGCCGCCACCGAGGAGCCCTGGATCGTCGCGGTGCGCATGGTGTCCGAGGGGGTGGACATCCCCCGCCTGCGCATCGCCGTGTACGCGACGACGGTCACCACCGAGCTGTTCTTCCGCCAGGCCGTCGGGAGGGTGGTGCGCTGGACCCGCGGGGTCCCGCGCCAGAAGGCGTACTTCTTCGTGCCCGACGACCCGCGCCTGCGCACGTACGCGGCGAACCTGGCCGAGTCGCGGCGCCACAGCCTCCGCCGGCGCGCCGAGCGCGACGAGGTGGCCGAGGAGCCGGAGCTCGACCCGATCGAGGACGGCGAGGAGGAGCAGATGAGCCTCTTCGCGGTGATCGGTGCGGTGTCGCTCGGTGAGGCCGGCGGCCACGAGCACGTCGCGGACGACGACGAGGGCGTGTTCGGGGAGGACCCCGACGGTGAGCTCGTCGACGGGCGCGAGGATGCCGGGGTCGAGCTGGTGCTCCTGCCGCCGCCGCTGCCGGGAGGTGCGGCGCCCCGGGCCGGCGCGGGGACCGACGGCGGCGCGGACGACGACGCGTCGCGGATGTCGGTGCGGCAGCGCAAGCTCGTGCTGCGCGACGCGAACGCGGACGTCGCCCGCGAGCTGGTGCGCGCCACCGGGTGGAGCCACCCGCAGGTGAACGCGGAGCTCAACCGGCTCGCCGGGATCCGCCGCATCTCCGAGGCGACCCTGGAGCAGCTGGAGCGCCGGCTCGCCGAGGGGCGCCGGTGGCTCCGGTCGACCTGAGCGTCAACCGCCCCGCCGCAGCGGCTCCCACGGCCGTTCCGGCCACGGGTGCTTCGGGTACCTGCCGCGCAGCTCCGCGCGGACCGAGGCGTAGCTGCCCCGCCAGAACCCGGGCAGGTCGGTCGTGCGCTGCACCGGTCGGCCGGCGGGGGAGAGCAGCTCGACGGTGACGGGGAGCCGGCCGCCCGCGACGGTCGGGTGCTCGTCGGTGCCGATCGCGTCGCGCACCTGCACCGACGCGAGCACCGTGCCCGGCTCGCCGTCGACCTCCCCGTAGCGCAGCGGCACCCGCCGGCCCGCGGCTGTGACCCAGTGGGTCGGCGCGAGCCGGTCGAGCAGGGCCAGGCGCTGGTGGCCGAGCGTGGCCTCGAGCGCGCCGCGCACGTCGAAGCGGTCGAGCTCGGCCGGGTCGCGGACCGCGGCCAGCCAGCCCTGCGCGATCGACACCAGGCCCCGGTCGGAGAGGTCGGGCCACTGGCCACCCTCGTCGATGCCCGCGGCGCGGAGGCACTCGACCCGGGCGCGCAGCCCCTCCGCCTCGCGGACGCGGCGGAACAGGGCCGGTCCCCGGTCGCGCAGCGCCTCGCCCAGCGCGCCGGCCAGGTCCTCCGGGTCGACGTCGCGCAGCGGCACCTCGTCCAGGGTGATCGCGCCGAGGACCTTGCGCCGCACCGCCACGACCTCCCCGCGCGCCGCGTCCCACCGGACCAGGTCCCGGTGCTCGGCCTGCTCCTCCGCGAGCGCGCCCACCGTCGCGGGGTCGAGCGCGGCGGCGAGGTGGGCGCGACCGGTGGCGCCGGGATCGTCGCTGCGGGCGTCCAGGTCGACCACCACGAGCCACTCGGCGCGGGCGAGCGGGTGGTCCGCGGGGATCGACACCTCACCGCCGCTGCGCAGGTGGTAGGCGGCGAGCGCGCCGCGTGGTCCCTCGTCGCGGGTGCCGGGACGGCGCCGGGCGATCCGGTCGGGGTGCCCTGCGAGCAGCAGCCGCCCGACGGTCCCGTCGTCGACCTCCGGCGCGGCGCCGCGCGCGCGTCCGTCCCGACCGTCTCCGTTCCGACCGCCGCGCCCGCCGCCGAGGGTTCCGCGCCACTCGCGCGCGGCGCGACGCAGGTCCCCGGTCGCCTCGGCGCCCTCGCGCAGGCGGCGGACCCGCTCCGCGACGTCCACCTCCCCCGACCGCGCCGTCTCGAGCACCGCGAGCACGTCCGCTGCGAGGTCGACCACCCCGGCGCGCCGACCCTCGGCGGCCACCGCGGCGAGTCGCGGGTGGAAGCCGATGTCGGCCAGCTCCCGGCCGAGGGCGGTGAGGTGCCCGTCCCGGTCGATCGCGCCGAGCCGTTCGAGCAGCTCGGTCGCCCGACCCAGCGCGGGCTCGGGTGGCGGGTCGAGCCAGCGCAGCGAGGCGGGGTCGGCGACGCCCCAGGCCCGGACCTGGAGCGCCAGCTCGGCGAGGTCACCGGCCAGCACCTCCGGGGTGTCCGCCGCCGGCTGGTGCCGCTCGTCCGCTTCCGCCCACAGCCGGTAGGCGACGCCCGGCGCGGTGCGTCCGGCCCGTCCGCTGCGCTGCGCCGCGCCGGCACGGCTCACCCAGGTCGTGACCATGGACGGCAGGCCGGTCGCGGGGTCGGTGCGGACGGTCCGGCGGCGTCCCGCGTCGACGACCACCCGCACGCCCGGCACGGTGATCGAGGTCTCCGCCAGGCTGGTGCTGAGCACCACGCGGCGCCGGCCGTGCGGGTCGGGCCGCACCACGTCGTCCTGCTCCGCCGGTGGCAGCGAGCCGTGCAGCTCGCGCACCACCACGTCGTCGACGGTGCCGAGCCGCTCCAGCGCCCGGCGGGTGCGGCGGATCTCGGGCCGCCCGGGCAGGAACACGAGCACGTCGCCGGGGTCGGTGCGCAGTGCCTCCGCGACCACCACCGCCACGCGGTCCTCGAGCCGGTCGTGCACGGAGCCGGGCCGGTACCGCACCTCGACCGGGTGCAGGGGCGCCGTGACCTCGACCACCGGCGCCGGGTCGCCCCCGTCCGCGAGCAGCGCCGCGACGGGCGCGGGGTCGAGGGTCGCGGACATGACGAGAAGGCGGAGGTCGGGCCGCAACGACGCCCGTGCGTCGAGCAGCAGCGCGAGCGCGAGGTCGGAGTCCGCGGAGCGCTCGTGGAACTCGTCGAGCACGACCGCGGCGACGTCGGCGAGCTCCGGGTCGCGCTGCAGGCGGCGCAGCAGCAGGCCCTCGGTGACGACCTCCACCCGCGTCGCGTCCGACACCACGCGCTCGCCGCGCACCGAGTGCCCGAAGGTGCGGCCCGGTTCCTCGCCGTGCAGCTCGGCCATCCGCCTCGCCGCCGCCCGGGCGGCCAGGCGGCGGGGTTCGAGCACGACGATCCTCCCGGTCGCCCACGGCTCGCCGATCAGCGCGGGCGGCACCGCGGTGGTCTTGCCGGTGCCCGGCGGGGCGACCAGCACCGCCGCGCCGGGGTCGCGCAGGGCGTCCCGGAGCTCGTCGACCGCGTCCAGCGCCGGCAGCGCCGCCCGGTCCGTCACGGCGTGGTCGCGGTGTCGTGGCGGGGTCCTCGCACGGCGCCAGTCTCGGGTGGCCGCGCGCGGGGTGCAACGCCGGCGAACCTATGGTCTGGCCCGTGCACCCGACCCCCTCCCGACGTGCATCACGACTGGTCGCGACCATCGCCGCGCTGGCCGCGCTCGCCTGGACCGCCGCGTGCGGGGGCGAGGTCCCCCTGCCCGAGGCGCCGGAGGCGGGGCAGGTGGGGAGCGCCAGCTCGGCGGAGGCTGCGGCGCTGCTCGACGAGCGCGACGCGGTGATCATCGGCGGGCGGACGCTCGAGGAGTACATGGACGGCCACGTCGTCGGCGCGCAGCACATCGACCTGGAGGACGAGGGCCTGTGGGAGCGGCGCACCGCCGCGCTCGACCCGGACCGCCCGACGATCGTGTACTCGGGATCCGACGACCGCAGCGCCAGGGCCGGCGAGCGGCTGGTCGGGCAGGGCTTCACCGAGGTCTACGACCTCGGGGCCATGGCGGACTGGGACGAGGGCGACCTAGCCGTCGACCGCTGAGGCGACCGTGCCCCCGTCGCTGCCGGGCTCCGGGTCCGGGACCGGGCGGACCAGCACCGCCACGGCGACCCCGACCGCGACCCCCAGCACCAACCCGGTCCCGGCGCGGTCGGCCCAGCTCGGCGCGGAGGTCGGCACGACCGGCATCCACAGCACCCCGAGCCGGGCGGCGCCCCATCCGGCCAGCGCCGCGACCGACGCGAGGGGCAGCACGAGCAGGCGCAGCGACGCGGGTGCGACCAGCGAGCCCAGGCTGGCCGCGAGCGCCACGAGGGGCAGCGCGATCGGCAGGACGCTGGCGCCGGCGTCCGGCGGGTTGACGACGTGCGAGGCGATGCCGAGGTAGAGCGCGACGGCCGACGCGCCCGCCAGCAGCGGGACCCTCCACGCCACCCTCCCGGCGAGCACGAGGCTCACGGCGAGCGCGGCGAGGGTCACCAGCGCCGCCCAGGGCAGCGCGTCGTCGTGGAGGAGCAGGTGGCCCGACACCTCGACCTCGGAGCCGTCGACCACCATCGGAACCGACCAGGACTGCACGACCCGGTCCTTCCCCACCTCGGGGGGTTGCGACACCATCCAGTGGATCCGGTGGTCGTGCCAGGCGACCTCGCCGCCGTCGCCGATCCGCTCCCATCGTGGTTCGGCCCGCGAGCCCACCCCTGCGGGCAGGTCGGCCGCCGTGCCGTCGCGGCGTCGGTTCAGGTAGGTGGCGCTCGACCGGGCGTTGCGCAGCACGGTGCCGTCGGCCTCGATCCGGAGGTACGGCTCGCCGTCGTAGCCGGGTATGCGCACCTCGGTGCCGGGCCGCGCCCGCACCCGCAGGAACGCGTCGCCGCCGACCACGTCGACGGTGAGGTCCGGGCGGTCGGGTGCCACGTCGTCGACGACGGACTCGAAGTTGGTGGGTCCGGCCCCGTCGGCCGCGGCCGGTGGGGCGGCCAGCGCGCACGCCACCGCCAGTGCCAGCACCACCGCCGGGAGGGCGAACAGCACCTTCGGGGCGGCCCGCAGCGGGTTCCACCGCACGGGCAGCGGGGCGCGGGCGGTCCGGGTCACGGCGGTCAGCGTACGGTCACGCCGCTTGCCGGGGGTCGCGTGCGCTGCGACCATTGGCGCCGGCCCGTGTGGGCCACGGGAGGGAGGCGGGCGTGCACAGCGATCGCGTGGCCATCGAAGGCGGAGGCGTCGGCGGGGACGCCGTCGCGGGCGGGCCACCGGGCGGGCCGCAGCCGGAGGTGGCGGCGGAGGCGGCGCTGCGGGAGGCGTTCGACACGGTGCCCCGCGTCTTCCCACGGGAGCTTCCCCGCACGTCGCGGCGGGACCTCGCCCGCCGCGCCCGGCAGATCTCGCTGGTCGCGACCAAGCACTTCACCCCGCTCGCGCTGCGCACCGCGCTGACCCGCCACCTGGTCCCCGACGCGTACGCCCGCCCACTGCGGCGCACCTTCGAGGAGCTCGGCGCGACGTTCATGAAGTTCGGCCAGCTGATCGGCTCGTCACCGGGGGTGTTCGGCGACGGTGTGGCCAAGGAGTTCCGCTCCTGCCTCGACACCGGCGCCCCCGTGCCCTTCGACGAGGTGCGGCGCGCGGTCGAGGCCGACCTCGGGATGCCGCTCGACGAGGCGTTCTGGAGCTTCTCCGAGACGCCGATCGGCCGGGCCTCGATCTCGGTGGTGCACAAGGCGACCACCCACGACGGCCGGCGCGTCGCGGTGAAGGTGCTGCGCCCGGGCATCGAGGACAAGGTCGCCTGCGACCTCGACCTGTTCCAGCCGCTGCTCGAGGTGGTCGCGAAGCAGACCGGCGAGTACGCGGCCGGCCAGCTGCTCGCGATGTTCCAGGGGTTCCGGGTGCAGATCGGCGAGGAGCTCGACCTGCGCAACGAGGCGCGGGCGATGGCCCACTACCGGCGGCTGCTCGCCCAGGTGGAGCTCCGGCGGGTCACGGTGCCCGAGGTGTTCCCGGAGCTGTCCGGGCCCCGGGTGCTCACCATGGAGTTCTTCGAGGGCGTCCCCGTGGACGACCTCACCACCGTCGCCGGGTACGGCTACGACCCGGCCCCGATCGTGCAGGAGGTCATCAAGGGGTTCCTGCTCACCGCGATCCGGTGGGGCACCTTCCACGGCATGGAGCTCCCGTTCGACCCCGAGGGCCGCG
>CBFGTJ010000081.1:0-13094 GCA_965651815.1 uncultured Microthrixaceae bacterium
TCGCCCGGACCGGCAGGTCGAACCCGGCCATGAGCACCAGCGTCTCGAGGCGGGCCAGGGTGTCTCGGGGGCTGTTCGCGTGCACCGTGGTCAGCGACCCGTCGTGGCCGGTGTTCATCGCCTGGAGCATGTCCAGCGCCTCACCGGAGCGGCACTCCCCGACCACGATGCGGTCGGGCCGCATGCGCAGCGTGTTCTTCACGAGGTCGCGGATGGTCACCTCGCCACGCCCCTCCACGTTCGGCGGGCGGGACTCGAGGCACAGCACGTGCTCCTGGTGCAATTGGAGCTCCTTCGCGTCCTCGACGGTGACGATGCGCTCGTCGCCGGGGATGAAGCTCGACAGCACGTTGAGCATCGTCGTCTTACCGGTGCCGGTACCACCGGCGACCACGCCGTTGAGCCGGCCGACGATGCACGCCTGGAGGAACCTCGCGGCGTGCGGGTTGATCGACCCGAAGCGGATGAGGTCGTCGATCTGGAGCGGATCCGTGGAGAACTTCCGGATCGTGAGGAACGGCCCGCCGATCGCGAGCGGGGCGATCACCGCGTTGACGCGGGAGCCGTCCGGCAGGCGGGCGTCCACCATCGGGGTGGACTCGTCGATGCGGCGCCCGATCTCCGAGACGATCTTGTCGATCACCCTGCGGACGTGCTCCTCGTCGAGGAAGCGCACGTTCGGGTCCTTGGCGAGCTTGCCGCCACGCTCGACGAACACCTTGTCCGGGCCGTTCACCATGATCTCGGTGACGTCGTCGTCGTGGAGCAGGCTGTCGATCGGCCCGTAGCCGAGGATGTCGTCGGAGACGTCCTGGATCAGCTTCGCCTTGTCGGCCGCGGTGAGCGGCACCCGCTCCGCCGCGATCGCCGCGTGGAGCTGCTCGTGCACCCGCCGGCGCAGGTCCTCCTCGGACAGCCGGCGGTCGAACAGGATCGGCCCCAGCTCGTCGATGAGCTGCTGGTGGATGCGGTGGCGCAGCTCCGTCGCCGCGGTGTCAGGCCGCGGCGTCGAGCCCGGGAAGGCACTGCCGGGGGAGGCGGCCGGCTGCCCGGGGGTCCCGGCGCCGCCGGCGTGCTGGCTGTTGATGCGCTCTGACAGCGACACTGCTCACTCCAGGGGTCTGTGGTACGGCGGGATCAGCGCAGCGGCCGGATCACCGGCGGCGACGCTGTTCGGCGGGAAGGAACTTGTCGGCGAGCTGCTGGATCGACTTGCTGACGCCCGACTTCGGCGTGTGCAGCACCACCGGCTCGCCCTTGTTCACCGACTGCGGCACGACCACGTCGCTGGGGATCAGCGCGTCGGCACGGAGCTGGAGGGTCCGCTCCACCTCGCCGATGTCGAGCTTCACCTTGCTGTTCGCGCGGTTCAGGACGAGCAGCAGCTTCTCCATCGGCGTGTTGAGCAGCCGGAGGGTCTGCAGCCCGATCTTCACGTTCTTGATGTTCGGGATGTCCATCCCCGCGACGAGCATCACGCGGTCGGAGACCTCGACGAGGCCGAGCACGACGTCGTTGAAGTACGCCGGGGTGTCGACGATGACGTAGGCGCAGAAGGTGCGCAGCATCTCGACGATCTGGACCATCTCCGCCGCGCCGACCTGGTCGGCGAACGCCGGCTCGAGCGGTGCCGGCATCACCCGCAGGCCCGAGGGCTCGTGGGTGACCAGCAGGCTCTCGAGCAGGGCGGAGTCCATCCGGTCCAGCACCGACACGGCGTCGACGATCGTGTGGTGCGGGGTCAGCTTGAGCATCACCGCCACGTCGCCGAACTGCAGGTCCGCGTCGACCAGGCACACGGGCTTGTCGGACCGCTGCGCCAGGGTCACGGCCAGCGAGGTGGCCAGCACGGACTTGCCGGCGCCGCCCTTGGTCGAGAACACGGTGAGCACCTGGCCGTTGACCGTCTCCATGGCGGCCGGGCCCGGCGCGGCGACCGAGGCGCCGGTCGGCGTGGAATCGGTCGTGGCGACCGTCGTCGCGGCGCTCCGGGCGGGCTGCTCGAGCGAGGCGGCGACACGGCGGACCGCCTGGGCCAGCGCGGCCGCCTCACCGGTCAGCGCGAGCACGTCGCGGACGCCGGCCCGCAGCGCCTGCTGGAGCAGGCTCGTGCTGAGCTCGTCGACGACGAGGATCGTCCCGACCATCGGGTACTGGGCGACGACGCGCTCGGCGATGGCCAGCACGTCACCGTTGGAGCACGACGGTCCGAGGACCACCACCACCGGCACGGTGCCGGTGAGCCGGGTGGTCAGCTCCTCGATCGTCGCGAAGGGCGTGACCGAGTCGCCCAGCAGGGCGAGCAGGCGTTCACGGGTCGGGTCGTGCGACTCGACGACCACCACGGAGGCGTGCACCGTCTGTGAGGCCACCGAGGGCGCGGAGGTCGGTGCGGACTCGCCTGGCGGCGAGGGGTCGAGGTGGCCGTCGGTCATGAGGAACTCGCTCACTGGCCCGAGCCGTCGTTGTCGTTGCCCTCGTACGGGGACACGCCCTGGACGCCGCTGAGCGTCGGGACCCACGGCGCGTACGGCACCGGAACCGGCTCGTAGTCGGGACGGTTGAGGGTGAGGTACAGCGACGACTCTCGCACGCTGGCGAGGATCGCCGCGTCCTCGGGCGGCAGCTGCACGGTGATGAGGCCCTTGTTGCCCTGGTCGGCCGGGGCCGCCTCCTCGCCCTCCGCCGCGACCGGCTCGCCGAGGCTCTGGCCGACCGCCAGGACCTTCACGTCCTGGAAGACGTACACGGCGGGCCGCTCGAACTTGAAGCCGTTCGGCTGCTCCTCCACCGGGGTGGTGCTGGCGAACCCGTCGCCCTCGGCCTCGGCGGTGGCGAGGATGTTGATGGAGTCGCCCGGCTGGATCAGCCCGGCCACACCCGCCGCCTCGTCCACCGAGATCGTGATCGCCACGTTGCCCTTGTCGAGGCTCGTGGACTTGGACCCGGACAGGTCCGTGTCGGCGACGAACATGTTCGCGGTGATGATCTCACCGCCGCTCAGGTCGACCGCTGCGACCTGCCCGGCGATCTCGGCGTCGCGTCGCACGACGCTGGCGGGCAGGTCCGCCGCCCGGCGCTTGTCGATGGCGATCAGGTCGGACGCCAGCGCGTCGTCGGCCGCCGAACCCTTGGCGATGGGCCCCTTGGCGACGAGCACCTCGACGAGCCGGTTCTGCTCGGCGCTCTCGTTCTCGACCCCCCGCACGTAGTTCAGGGTGAGGAAGGCGGCGAGCCCTCCGATCACGAGGGCTCCGATGAGGATCAACGTTCTGCGTGAACTCACTTCAGTCTCGCTCCGTGCGCGTTGGGAGGAAGTCCGCGAACCTCCGTTTGGCCGGAGCCACCTGTCGAGGCTGGGCTCGACCGGAGGTCACCGGGGCGGAACATCCGCTGCATCTCCGTCGGCCGAAACGGGGGCGCGCTTAACTTTCGAATTCACGAGCGGACGCGAAGGAGCCCCGCCGGTGGCGGGGCTCCTTCGGATCAGCGGATCGATCTGGCCGCGGGCGGCTCAGGCCTCGGGCACCTCGCCGGTCCCCTCGTCGTAGGCCTGCTCGACCACGACGCCCTCGTCGGCCTCGGGCAGCGGGTTGCCCTGCGGGTCCAGGCCCTGCTCGGCGTAGTACTGCGCCCAGGCCTCCTGGCCCTCGGAGGTCGCGGCGGGGTCGAACTCGCCGCCGATGTAGTTGCCCTCCTGGTCGTACGCGTGCTCACCGAAGTGCTGCTGGTACTCGGCGGCGACCACACCGCCCTCGGCGGCCTGCTTGATCGACAGCGAGATCCGGCGGCGGTCCAGGTCGAGGTCGATGATCTTGACCCACAGCTCCTCGCCGGGGGTGACCACCTGCTCGGGCAGGTCGACGTGGTGGGCCGACATCTCCGAGATGTGCACGAGGCCCTCGATGCCGTCGCCCACCTGGATGAAGGCGCCGAACGGCACGAGCTTCGTCACGCGGCCGTACACCAGCTCGCCGACCTGGTGGTTCGACGCGAACTCCTGCCAGGGGTCCTGCTGGGTGGCCTTCAGCGACAGCGAGATGCGCTCCCGCTCCAGGTCGACCTCGAGCACCTCGACGTCGACCTCGTCGCCGACCGACACGACCGAACCGGGGTGGTCGACGTGCTTCCAGGACAGCTCGGACACGTGGATGAGGCCGTCCATGCCGCCCAGGTCCACGAAGGCACCGAAGTTGACGACGCTGGAGACCACGCCACGGCGGCGCTCGCCGGGCTTGAGGTTGGCGAGGAAGTCCTCGCGCTGCTCCTTCTGGGTCTCCTCGAGCCACGCCCGGCGGGACAGCACCACGTTGTTGCGGTTCTTGTCGAGCTCGATGATCTTCGCCTCGAGCGTGCGGCCGACATAGGGCTGCAGGTCGCGCACGCGACGCAGCTCGACCAGCGACGCCGGCAGGAAGCCGCGGAGGCCGATGTCGAGGATGAGGCCGCCCTTGACGACCTCGATGACCGGGCCGGAGACGACCCCGTCCTCCTCCTTGATCTTCTCGATCGTGCCCCAGGCCCGCTCGTACTGGGCCCGCTTCTTGGACAGGATCAGGCGACCTTCCTTGTCCTCCTTCTGGAGGACGAGGGCCTCGACCTCGTCGCCGATCGCGACGACCTCGCTGGGGTCGACCTCGTTGCGGATCGACAGCTCGCGGCTCGGGATGACGCCCTCGGACGTGTAGCCGATGTCGAGGAGCACCTCGTCACGATCGACCTTGACCACCGTGCCACTGACGATCTGCCCGTCCTCGACCGTCACCATCGACTGCTCGTAGGCCTCGTCGAGGCTCAGGCCGCCGAGATCGTCGTCGACGATCTGGCGTGGGACGTACTCGGTGTCGCCCATGGTTGCGACCGCATCGTCCTGCGGCTGGGCCTCGGTGGCAGTGGTGGAGGTGTCGGACACGTAGGAACTCTTCGGTGCTCGTCGGATGGGGGTCGTGCCGGACGCGTGGAACGCGCGGCAACGGACCCGACAGGGTACCGCCCCACGGCGGCACCCGAAAGTGCCAGCGCACCAGCTCCTGCACCGTGCCGCAAGTTCGCGGACTTCGCTGCTTCCGGGGCTTCCCCGGGTCAGGCGGGGCGGTGGGCGACGAGGAGGAACTCGGGGGTGTCGATGCTCGGCGCGTCGCGGGCGTACGCACCGGGGGTGACCGACCAGATGTGGTCGACCCGGAACCCGCAACGCTGGGCGAGCAGCCGAAGCTCCCGGGGTGTGTAGCAGGTGGTCCAGAGCTCCGCCGGGGCCCGGTGGCCCTCGCCGTCGCGCAGCTCGGTGCGCTCGTGGTTCACCGCGCTCGCAGCGTCGAACCGGTCGGTCGGCTCCAGGTAGCGCACCTGGAAGTACGACGAGAACGCGGAGACCGCGGCACGGCCGCCCGGCACCAGCGCCGAGTGGATGCCGCGCAGCACCGCGGCGTCCGGCGCGAGGTTCTGCGGGTCGTCGCCGTTCGGGGGACCGCCGAGCCCGAACGCGCCCTGGCACAGCGACACCGCGGCGTCGAAGCGGGCGGACAGCGCGAGCGCCCGCGCGTCGGCCCGGTGGAACTCGACCAGGTCGGCGACCCCCGCGGCGTCGGCCCGCTCGTCGGCGACCTCGAGGAAGCGCTCGCTGATGTCCACACCGACGACCCGGATCCCCCGGCGGGCCAGCTCGACGGCGTGGCGCCCGGGGCCGCAGCCCACGTCGAGCACCTCCATGCCCGCCTCGAGCCCGAGGGCTCCGACGAGGAAGTCGACCTCCTGCTCGGTCCCCTTCGTGAACGAGTAGCGCAGGTACGCCGGCCCCAGGTGGTCGGCGACGTCCTCGAACCAGTGCCGGCCGGTCATCGCGTCATCCCTTGGCCGCGGCCCAGCTGTCGCCGTGGGTCAGGTTGACCTCCAGCGGCACCCGCAGGTCGAACGCGCCCGACATGGCGTCGAGGACGACCTCGTCGGTCGCCTCCCTCTCCGCCGGCGGCACCTCGAGGATCACCTCGTCGTGCACCTGGAGGATGAGGCGCGACCCCAGGTCGCGCTCCTCGAGCGAGCGGTGGAGGCGCACCAGCGCCACCTTGAAGATGTCGGCGGCGAGCCCCTGGATCGGGGCGTTCATCGCCTGCCGCTCCCCCGCCATGCGCACGTTGCGCTGGCTGGAGGACAGCTCGGGGATGCGGCGGCGCCGGCCGAACACCGTCTCGGTGTAGCCGCGCTCGCGCGCCTCGGCGACCGTGCGCTCCATGAACTCCCGCACCGCCGGGAACGCGGCGAAGTACGCGTCGAGGATCTCCTGCGCCTCGGAGGTCGGGATGCCGAGCCGCTGGCCGAGCCCGTAGGCCTCCATGCCGTAGGCCAGCCCGTAGGAGACCATCTTCGCCTTCGAGCGCTGCTCGTGGGTGACCTCGTCGGGCGACACCCCGAAGATCCGCGAGGCGGTGCTCGCGTGGATGTCCTCCCCGGCGGTGAACGCCTCGATGAGCCCGGGGTCCGCCGCGAGGTGGGCGATCACCCGCAGCTCGATCTGGTTGTAGTCCGCCACGAGCAGCTCGTACCCCTCCGCGGGCACGAACGCCTCCCGGAAGCGCCGCCCCTCGTCCGAGCGCACCGGGATGTTGTGCAGGTTGGGCGCGTCGGAGGAGAGGCGGCCGGTGCGGGCGACCGTCTGGTTGAACGTGGCGTGGATGCGCCCGTCGGGCGCGACCTCCGCGAGCAGGCCCTCCCCGTAGGTCGACCGCAGCTTCTCGACCTCCCGGTAGCGCAGGAGGTGGTCGATGATCGGGTGCTCGCCGCGCAGCTTCTCGAGCGTCGCCTGGTCGGTCGAGTAGCCGGTCTTGGTCTTCTTCTGCGGGGTGAGGCCCAGCTCGTCGAAGAGCACCTCGCGCAGCTGCGGGGTGGAGTTCACGTTGAACTCGCGGCCCGCCAGCTCGATGATCTTCTCGCGCTCGGCCTCGGCCTCCGCGGTGAACGACCGGTTCAGCTCTCGCAGCACCTCGACGTCGACCCCGACCCCGAGGTGCTCCATGTGGGCGAGGACCCGCACGAGGGGCACCTCGACCTCGTCGTTCAGGCGCGACAGCCCCTGCGCCGCGAGCGCCTCGGAGAGCGGCTCGACCAGGTGCGCCACCGCCAGCGCCTCGCGGGCCGCGAGGTCGGCGGGGCCCAGGGAGGTCTCCCCGAAGTCGAGCTGCCCCTCGGGCACCACCGCGTCCTCGGCCAGCTCGAACCGGGTGTGGCGCCGCACCAGCTCGCCCAGCCCGTAGACCAGGTCGGAGGGGTCCAGCAGGTAGGCGGCGAGCTTCGTGTCGAGCACGAGGCCGGTCATGTCGAGGTCCAGCCCGAACAGCGACCGGATGAGCGGCTTCGCGTCGTGTGCCGCGATCCTCACCTCGCCGCACAGGAGCCCGCTGAGCGCGTCGCCCGCGGCATCGAAGCGCTCCGCGGGCAGCCAGGCGACCTCCGCGGCCTCGGCGTCGGTGACCACCGCGATGCCGTGCAGCGTGCTGCGACCCGGGACCCCGTCCCAGGCGCCGGCCACCGCGACCGGCGTGGCGGTGGGCAATGCGGAGAACGCGGCCTGCACGGCCCCGGCGTCCTCGAGGACGCGCACCTCGGGCACCAGCGTCTCGCCCGCCGGCGCCGCGGCCGCCGCCCCGTCGCCGAACTGCTCGGGGAAGGCCTCGGCCAGGCGGGGCACCAACGAGGGGAACTCGAGGAACCGGAAGAGGTCGAGCACCTCGTCCGGGTCGACCTCGCCCTGCTCCAGGTCGGCCTCGTCGACCTCGAGCGGCACGTCGTGCACGAGGCGCATCAGCTCGAGGTTCGTCCGCGCCTGCTGCTCGTGCTCGATCAGGTTCGCCCGCAGCTTCGGGGTCTGCTCGTCGGCGTGGGCGAAGATGCCGTCGAGGTCGCCGTAGGTGCGGACCAGCTTCGCCGCGGTCTTCTCCCCCACGCCCGGGACGCCGGGCAGGTTGTCGGACGGGTCGCCGCGCAGCGCCGCGTAGTGGACGTACTGGTCGGGGCGGACCCCGGTCCGCTCCTCGATGCCGGCCTCGTCGTAGAGCACGTAGTCCGACACGCCGCGCCGGTTGTAGAGCACCTTGACGTGGGGGTCGCGCACCAGCTGGTAGCTGTCGCGGTCGCCCGTGACGATGATGACCTCGTGGCCCTCGTCGACGAAGCGGTCGGCGAGCGTGGCGATGACGTCGTCGGCCTCGTAGCCCTCGTGGGTGATCACGGGCAGCCGCAGCGTGTCGACCACCTGGCGGACCAGCCCCATCTGCTGGCGCAGGATGTCGGGCGCGGCGTCGCGGTTGGCCTTGTAGGTCTCGACCTTCTCGTGCCGGAAGGTGCGGCCCGGCAGGTCGAAGGTGAGCACCACCCGGTCGGGCCGGTGGTCGCGCACCAGGTTGAGCAGCATCGAGGTGAACCCGAACACGGCGTTGGTGACCTGGCCCGACGCGGTGGCCATGTCGCTCGGCAGCGCGAAGAAGGCGCGGTAGGTGAGCGAGTTCCCGTCGATGAGCATCAGCTTCGCCACGCCGCCGACAGTACTGCGGCGCCCCGACAGCGGGTCCCGCCCGGCCCAGCGCCGGGGTGGGGGCTCAGCCCTTCGGGGTGAGGGTGCCGGCGAGCACGTCGTCGGCGACGGCGCGCATGGAGCGGCGGGTCGACATCGCGGTCTTCTGCAGGAAGTCGAACGCCGCCTGCTCCGTGAGGCCGTCCCGGTCCATCAGCAGGCCCTTGGCGCGGTCGATCACCTTGCGCACCTCGAGCCGCTCCTCGGCCTGGCTGACCTGCTCGGCGAGGGCCTTCTCGGCCCGGAACCGGGCGATCGCGACCTCGATCGCGGGTGCGAGGTCGTGGCGCTCGAACGGCTTGACGATGTAGCCGTGCACCCCCGCGTCGCTCGCCTCCTCGATCAGCTCGCGCTGGGAGAACGCGGTGACGAGCACCACGGCGCTGAGGTGCTCCTCCGAGATGCGCCGGGCGGCCGAGATGCCGTCGAGGCCGGGCATCTTGATGTCGAGCAGCGCGACGTCGGGACGGTGCTCCCTGACGAGCGCGACGGCCTCGTCGCCGCGGCCGCACTCGGCCACGACCTCGTACCCCTCCTCCTGGAGCAGCTCGCGGAGGTCCATGCGGATGATGGCTTCGTCCTCTGCGACGACGACTCTGGTTGGCACCGTCGGGTACTCCGTTCCCACCCGGGGTCGGGTGATCGGGGTTCGAGTGTACGCGCGGCCTCGGACGGCCCCGTTCGGGGCCGGACCTCAGCCGCGGCGGGCGGACAGCTTGTCCAGCAGCTCGTCCTGCTCGGCCTCGAGCCGGCGGATGGACTCGAGCAGCTCCGTGCGGTGCCGCGCCATCGCGCTCGACGTGCGCTCGGCCTGGCGGTGCTCCTCGTCGGCCACGGGGGTCTCGGAGACCAGGGAGCGGATGCGCGAGTCGTCGGTCAGGTCGGCGAAGTGCGCGAGCTGCTCCTCGGCGAGGCGCAGCTCCTCGCGCAGCGAGCGCAAGCGACGGCCGACCGCCCGGAGACGGCGCTCGAGCAGGAACGACACGCGCCCAGTGTACGGACCGTGGGCTCCACCGGCGCGCATCGACCGGTCGCGGCGCGGCAAGACTGGTCCGATGGCCGGACGGGGCGACTGGGGCATCGCGGACGGGTGGTGGGGCGTCGACGGGCGCTGGCACGCGCTCGATCCGGCGACCCGCGCGGCGCTGGAGGAGGCCCAGGGCGCCTCCGAGCACCCCGGGGGGCCGCCGCCGGGCCCACCCCTCTGGTTCGTCGGGCAGGGCGATCCCGAGCGGCTCCTGTCACCGGCCCGCCTGGAGCTCGAGGACGGCACGGAGCTCGACGCGCCCGAGCACCTCCCGCCGGACCTCCCGCTCGGATCGCACCGGCTCCACCCGGTCGACGGCGGTCCCACCACGCTCCTGTTCGTGGTGCCCCGCCGGGCGCCCCGACCCCGGCGGGGATGGGGCTGGTCCGCCCAGCTCTACGGGTTGCGCTCCGCGGCGAGCTGGGGCCACGGCGACCTGGTGGACCTCGGCGACCTCGCGGCGCGGGCGGCCGCGGACGGCGCGTCGCTGGTCGCGCACAACCCGCTGGGCGCGACGCTGCCGGTGGCGCCCCAGCAGCCGTCCCCCTACTACGCGTCGTCCCGCCGGTTCACCTCCCCCCTGTACCTGCGGGTGGAGTCGGTGATCGGCGCGGACCTCGCCGCGGACCGGGTGGAGCGGGCCGCCCGAGCCGGCCGCGAGCTGTCCGCACGCCGTCGGATCGACCGCGACGCGGTGTGGGACCTCAAGCTGGGCGCGCTCGAGGCGATCTGGGGCCAGGTGCGCGACGCCCGGGTGGTGCGCGAGGCGCTCGACGAGGCAGCGCGCGACGACGCGCTCACCGCGCACGCGACCTTCTGCGCCCTCGCCGAGCACCACGGCAGCGGGTGGTCCCGTTGGCCGGACGCGCACCGGCACCCGGACCGGCCGGGGGTGCGGGCGTTCCGTGAGCGGCACGCTGACCGGGTCGACTTCTGGCGGTGGCTGCAGGTCGAGTGCGACGTGCAGACCGCCCACGCCGCGTCGACGGGCGCGGGTCTGATGGGCGACCTGCCGGTCGGGTTCGACCCGGACGGCTCCGACGCCTGGGTCGACCAGGACCAGCTCGCGCTGGGGTGCCGGGTGGGCGCCCCACCCGACGAGCTCGGGCCCGAGGGGCAGGACTGGGGGCTGCCGCCGTACGTGCCCTGGAAGCTGCGGGCCTCCGGGTACGCGCCCTGGCTCGACACGCTGCGCCGCAACCTCCGCCACGTGGCGGTGCTGCGCATCGACCACGTCATGGGACTGTTCCGGCTGTTCTGGATCCCGCCGGAGGCCGGCGCGACGGCAGGAGGCTACGTGTACCAGTACGGCACCGAGCTGCTGGACCTCGCGGTGATGGAGGCGGCCCGCGCCGGCGCGAGTCTCGTCGGCGAGGACCTGGGCACCGTGGAGGGCAGCGTGCGCGACGCCATGGCCGACCGTGACGTGCTCGGCTACCGGGTCGGCTGGTTCGAGGACGAACCGCCGCGGGCGTGGCCGGCGAACACGCTCGGCATGCTCACGACCCACGACCTGCCCACCGTCGCCGGCCTGTGGACCGGGGCCGACGCGGCGATGCGCACCGAGGCGGGCGTGCCGGTCGACGAGGCGGCCGACGCCCGCCTGCGGGGGCGGCTGGCGTCGCTCGCCGGGGCGGACCCGGAGGAGCCCCTCGAGCCCGAGGAGGTGACGTTGCGGGCCCACGCCGCGCTCGCCGGGGCGGGCAGCGACCTCGTGCTCGCGACGCTGGAGGATGCGCTCGGCGTCCGGGAGCGCCCGAACCTACCCGGCACCGTCGACGAGCGGCCGAACTGGCGCCTCGCCCTCCCGGTCCCCCTCGAGGAGCTGGGGCCGGCCGGAGCGGACCGGGTGGCGGCGACGATGCGGGAGGCGGGGCGATGACCGCGCCGGCGGAGCGCGAGGTGGTGGTCGAGGGGATCATGAACCTCCGGGACCTCGGCGGGCTGCCGACCACCGACGGGCACGTGGTCCGGCGGGGTCTGGTGCACCGCTCGGGCCACCTCGGCTCGCTCGTGGCCGAGCAGGGACCCGACGGCGGGGGCGGGCGCCGCGCGACACCTCCGGACCCGCGCTCGCTGCGGGCCGCGGGCATCCGGACGGTCTACGACCTGCGCACCGAGACGGAGGTGACCCGGTCGCCGGACCAGGTCCCGGAGGGCACCGAGGTCCGGCACCTCGACGTGCTGGCGGACGCCACGGAGAGCATCGCGGCGCACCTCGAGGAGGTCTTCGCCGACCCGACCAGGGCCGAGCGGGTGTTCGCGGACGGCGTCGTCGAGCGCCACTACGAGCAGACCTACCGCAACCTCGTGCGCCTCGACAGCGCCCGGGAGGCGTACGGGCGGCTGTTCGGGGAGCTGGCCCGGATCGAGGAGCCGGTGCTGTTCCACTGCACCGCGGGCAAGGACCGCACCGGGTGGGCCGCCGCGGCGCTGCTCACCCTGCTGCGCGTCGATCGGGCCGCGGTCGTGGAGGACTACCTCCACTCGAACGAGCCGGTGCTCGAGGGGTTCGCGCCGCTGCTCGACCGGTTCGCCGACATGGGCGGCGACCCCCGGGTGCTCGAGCCCGCGTTCCTCGTCCAGCGCTCCTACCTCGACGCCGCGTTCGACGCCGTCCGGGCGGACCACGGTTCGATCGAGCGGTACTTCGCCGAGGGGCTCGGGGTGGGTGCCGAGGAGCAGGAGGCGCTCCGCCGGCGGCTGCTGGTCCCCGAGGGGTGAGGGCGGTCTACGCCGGGTCGGCGGGGAGCGCCCCGGGCTGGGAGAGCACCCGGGGTGCGTGGCCCCGGTGGCGCTGGGCGGCGTGGACGAGGAACGGGTGGCAGAGGTAGGCGTCCCCGGCCGCACCGGTCGCGAGCTGCACCCCCAGCGCGTGGACCTCCTCCGGCAGCTGCAGCTCCAGGCAGGGCACCCCCTCCTCGCCGTACGGCGCGAGCACCTCGGGCACCAGGTGGTGCGAGCCGACCCGCAGGCGGGTGGGCGCGTCGTGCTCGCCCGTGTCGGTCAGCAGGACCAGCAGCACGAGCAGCCGGCCGCGGGAGCGGTGGTTGACCCGGTAGGTGCCGTCGGGACCCGCGAAGCCGCCGTCGAGGTGCCACCCGTCGTCACCGGGGTCGGCATCCACGGGGAAGCGCACGACCAGCGAGCCGCCGATCGAGCCTGGCAGGACGGCATCGGGCCCGACGAGGTCGGCGACCGCCCCGAGGAGGCGCTCCGACCGTGCGGCGTCGACCATCTCGCGTGTGTGCACGGTCGGGCGTGCGACGGGCCGGTCCCAGGTGCTCGGGTCGTCCGCCCGCTCGGGCAGCGCATCGAGCACGACCTCGGCGCAGCGCGCGGCGAGCTCGGGCGCGACGGCGGCGGGCACGTGGACGAACCCGTCCCGCTGGAACGCATCGATGTCGGCTGGATCGAGGATTCGCATGTCGGCGTGCCCGGGGTGGGAATCGAACCCACACGCCCTCTCGGACAGCGGATTTTGAGTCCGCCGCGTCTACCGTT